>JACQWL010000433.1 GCA_016209255.1 Verrucomicrobiota bacterium | reverse complement strand
TCGCTTGCCGACGCCCGGTTCCACCGCGTATGACGGGCGTCGGCAAGCGACGCCCCAACATCGCGAGTGAATCGTTACGGCTTAGCCAAAACGGGATCATGCGGTTGAGAGTCGAGAGTTGAGAGCTGAAAGCCCGATCTGCAGAGCGAGCATGCGGAAATGTGCATTTTTAATTGACGATTACTTTTCGGTATTGCTCTCAACTCTCAGCGCTCAGCTCTCAACTGCATTCTTCCGGCTTTACACATCCCCCAACTGCGGCCGCAGCACGATCTCCTCGACCACCGTTCGCCGCGAGAGCCGCCACACGTCCAGAAACGCCCGGGCCACGTCCTCCGCCGGCATGATCCGCTCCTCCGCCACACCGCTGCCCACCCATGACGGCGACCACGTCGCGCCGGGATGCACGCAGCACACGCGGATGCCGGCGTTTTTCGTCTCGGCGCGCAGGACTTTCGCGAGGCCGGTCACACCGAATTTCGCGGCGCAGTAAGCCGCGGCGTTCGGATACGCACCGAGCCCGGCGATGGAGCTCATGAAAAAAATGTCGCCGCGCCGGCGTTTCAGCATCGCGGGCAGGAACGCGCGCGTGACGAGAAAGGCGCTGCGCAGGTTCGTCGCGACCATCCGGTCGAAATCCGCCACCTTCGTTTCCGCGAACGGCGCCATGGCAAAGGCCCCCGCGTTGTTGATCAGCACGTCCACCGGGCCGTACCGCCTGGTCACCGCCGCGGCCATCGCGGTGACCGCGGCCTCGTCGCTCACGTCGCAGGGAAAAATCTCCGCCGTCACGCCCGCCCTGAGCCGCGTCGACGGGCCGGGTTTCGCGCAGGCGCGGGCGACCGCCGCGAGATTCCGCTCATTGCGCGCCACGAGGGCCAGCCGCACGCCGCGGACTTCGCGGGCGAACATTTTCGCGATCGCGGCGCCGATCCCCTGCGACGCGCCGGTGATGAGAACGACTGGTTTCACGCGACCAAGCTCCAAATTCCAAGCTCCAGAGAATTTTCAAACTTCAAGCTTCAACGATTGGTGCTTCATTGGAACTTGGATGTTGGTGCTTGGAGCTTCCCGCGCCTCCAGCGCGGCTCAGCACACCAGCGACCCGAAGTCCATGAAGCTGGCGGTGAAGCCGCCCTTCACGCCCTTGCAGATCACGCTCACGGCGTCGTGCGAGTGCAGCGACTCCAGGTGCGAGCACGCGATCTGGAAATCGCGGATCCGCCGGTCGGAGTCGAACTCGCGGTACAGCAGGCGGGCGGCGTCCTCGACGAACTTCAGGTGTGCGCCGTTGAGCTCGGCGAACGCCTGCTCGTCCTCGCGCTTCACCATCACCTGGGTCTCGGTCCGCAAGGCGCGCAGGCAGTGCGCGTGCACATCCTCGATCCAGATGCGCCGGCCCTCCGCCTCCTCGAGCACAATCCGGGCCTTGCTGCGCTGCGAGTGCGGGACGGGATAGACGCCCCGCGTGTCGCGCGCGTGTTCCGCCAGCTCGGCCGAGCACGGGCAGGCGGACGAATACACGAAATCGAAATGGATGAACCGGCGGTAGTCGCCGGCGCTCGTCATCACGCCCTCGAACGCGACCGGGTAGAACTGGTAGCCCTCGAGTTCGCTGCGCAGGCTGCGATGGAGCATCGGATACGAAAAGCTGACCTTCAGCCGCGCATCCTTGCTCTTCACGTTGCGCAGGTAGGCCCGCAGGATTTTGCCCATCCACTCGCCGGTGAAGGGCTCGTCCTTGTGTTCGTAGAAGGAGCGGACGATCCGGCTCATGTTGATGCCCTTCAAATCGGCCTCGAGCGAGACCGTGCCGGTGACGCTCGCCTCGAGCGTGAGCACCGCGCGTTTCTTGGTCCGGAACTTGAGCGGCAGCTTGAAATTGTGCACGCCGACCTGCTGGATCGGCACGTGCACGCCGTGAATCGCGTCGTGCTCGGCCTCCATCATGTCGGGCAGCGAGGAGCGATACCGGGGCGTGACCTTGAACGCCCGGTCGTAGCCGCGCGCGATCCGCGGCGCCGCCCCGCCCGCCGTGCGGTGAAGATACATCGGCTTTTTCATGGCGCCTCGAACCGCCCGCCCGGGCCGAAATACTCCGCGAAATTGCGCGGCGTTTCGTAGAGACGGACGCAGTGCAGCCGGCCCGCGGGGAGCCGCGGCTCGATTTCGCTCCAGAACGCGATGACGAGATTCTCGGTCGTCGGTATGATCCCGCGGAGGAAATCCACGTCGGTGTTGAGGTTGCGGTGATCGCATGGGTCGACGACCGCCGCGTGCAGGATCTGCTTCAGCTCACCGAGATCGAGTACGTATCCGCTCTCCGGATCGGGCGTGCCGCGCACGGTCACCTCGAGCACGTAGTTGTGCCCGTGCCAGTGCGGATTGGTGCACAGGCCGTATTTTTCCTCGTTCCAGCGCTGGCTCTTGGCCGGGTTGTGGAGCCGGTGCGCCGAGTTGAAATGCACCTGCCGGGTGATGAACACCGTGCCGCCCACGACGCGCGGTTTAACTTTGCTTCCACCTTCGCCAAGGCTACGGTGGACACGCAGGGCAGGCCGGCGGCGGGCGGCGGGTGTTCGGCGGGCGGATCGGGCGGGCATGGAGGGTCAGAGGTAGCACAAAAGCGCAGCCGGTCAACCGCAGGAGGGAATTGGCGGCGCAAGCAGCGGCCAAACGAGCCGCGCCGCGTGCGTCACCGGCGCCACAAATTCCCGCCACTCAGAGGCAACAGAGCCGCTGCGCGGGCACGCTATGCGACAACGAGATCTTTGTGACATTGGGCGTCGCGGCTCCATTAACGACCCGGCTTGCGGGGTTTCGGATTGAACCGCCTCCCTCGCCCCGCTGACCTGTCGCGCTGCCCGTCCCTCTCCGCCTCATGAAGATCCGCAAAGCCCTCGTCACCGCGGCCAACCCCCGCCAGCGCACCCTTCCGCTCCAGACGCTCATGGACCAGCAGGGCGAGCCCAAATCCGCGCTGCAAGTCGTGCTCGAGGAGGCCGCGGGCGCCGGCATCGAGGAGTTCGGCGTCATTGTCTGCCCCGGCGACGAGGCCGCCTACGCCGAGGCCTGCGGCGCGTTGCGTTCGCGCGTACGCTTTGTGGCGCAGCCCGCCCCACGCGGCTACGGGCACGCGGTCCTCTGCGGGCGCGAGTTCATCGGCGGCGAACCCTTCCTCCACCTCGTGGGCGATCATCTGCACGTCGCCCACGGCAAGACCAGTTGCGCGCGCCAGCTTCTCGCCATCGCCGAGGCGGAGAACACGTCCGTGTCCGCGGTGCAGCCCACGCGCGAGAGCCACCTCACGTCCTACGGCGCCATCGGCGGCCGGCTCGTCGGCGGCGAACGCCCGCTCTACCAGATCGAGGCGGTGCTGGAGAAACCCACGCCCACGGTCGCCGAGCAGCAGCTGATCGTGCCGGGCCTGCGCGCGGGTTTCTACCTGTGTTTCTTCGGGCTTCACGTCCTCGGCGCGGAGATATTCACCTTGTTGGAGCAACACCAGGCGGCCGCGCCCGATCAGCCGTTGGGGCTCTCGCCGGCCCTGCACACGCTCGCCAGCCGCCAGCGCTATCTGGCGTTTGCCGTGGCCGGCCGCCGCTACGACATCGGCGCGCCCTACGGCCTGCTGCTCGCGCAACTCGCCCTCTCGCTCGCCGGCCGCGACCGCGACCAAGTGCTCACGCAACTCGTCGAACTCCTCGCCCTGCGCCGCGAATGAAGATGCGTGCTCAAAACCTCCGCGTAGGGGCGCCGCTTGCCGGCGCCCGCGAATGCGGACGGGCGTCGGCAAGCGACGCCCCTACGACGCCCTGCGGTTTTGTGCTTTTTGTGGATCCCGCCCCCCCATGACTGCCCGCGTCATCGACCTCATCGAGTCCGCCGATCCCGCGATCCGCGACACCGCGATCGACCGGTGGTGCGCGGGCCGGTCCGCCGCCGCGCTGCTGGCCGCCTGCGCGGAACTCGACGCCTGCCGCCGCCGCGAGACGAATCTCTACCGGCGCGTGCGCGCGCTGTTTTTCATTGCGGCGATTCACCGCTACCACCTGCCCGCGTGCCCGGAACTGCCGCGCCCGGGTCGGGTGCCGTTCCCCAGTTTCCGCCACCTGCTCGAACGCCGCTTCGAGGAAGCCATCACCGGGCTGCTTAGCGCGCAGGCGGAGCAGGGGCCGAGCGAAACGCTTTCCAGCGCCCTCGCCGCCGCGCATCACGCGCTGGCGTTTCAGACCCTCGCCGACCAGGTCCGCCGCACCGTTCGTTCCACGCGCGGCAACGCCTGGATGTTCCGCCTCGGCCACCCGCTCGACCAGCCGCTGCGGGTGCGCCCCGAACTGCTCGCCGGCACCGGGCCCGCTGACGCCGCGCCCGGCGACGCCACCCGCCCGCTCCTGCGCGAAATCACGCCCGTGCGCATGGACCTGACCCATTGCGGCTGGAGCGACATTTTTTTCCTCGGCATGGATTTTCCCGAGGGCGCGCGCGTGCTCAACATCTCCGTCGACCTCGGCGTGCACGGCCGCGACGCCGCCCCGCGCCCGCCGGTCGAGGCGTATTTCCGCGTGATCGACGAGCCCGTGATCCGGCTCGCGAGCGTCGACCTCGAGGCGAGCGCCGGTCTGACCACGCTCGACGAGGTTTTTGATTTTGGCCGCGACTACCTCGGCCTGCTCAAGGCGGCCGTCATCGCCGCCGGGCTCGTGCCGTCCGGGATCGAGCGCTCGGGTGCGCGTCTGGCCGATCTCCTCGCCGCAATTTTCGGCCCGGGCCGCGGCTTCGAACTTGTCAGCAACGTCAACCGCATCCCCAAGGGCTCGCGGCTCGCGGTTTCCACCAACCTCCTCGGCGCGCTCATCGGCGTGTGCATGCGCGCCACCGGCCAGATTCGCTCCCTCACCGGTCCGATGGAGGAGTCCGAGCGCCGCATCGTCGCCGCCCGCGCGATCCTCGGCGAGTGGCTCGGCGGCTCCGGCGGCGGCTGGCAGGACTCCGGCGGCCTCTGGCCCGGGATAAAGCTGATCGAGGGCGCACTGGCGCAGCCCGGCGATCCCGAGCACGGCATCAGCCGCGGCCGCCTGCTCCCGCGTCACACCCTGCTCGGCCCCGACCGCATCCCCGCCTCCGCCCGCGCGAAGTTGCAGGACTCGCTCGTCCTCGTCCACGGCGGCATGGCGCAAAACGTCGGCCCCATCCTCGAGATGGTCACCGAGAAATATCTCCTGCGCAACGCGGCCGAGTGGTCCGCGCGGCTGCGTGCCGTCGCCACCCTCGATACCATCCTGGAAAAACTCGCCGCCGGCGACATCCGCGGGCTCGGCGCGGCGCTGACGGAAAATTTCCGCGGACCGCTCCAGACGATGATTCCCTGGGTGAGCAATCTGTACACGGAGCGGCTGATCGAGCGGGCGCGCGCCGCCTTCGGCGACGACTTCTGGGGATTCTGGATGCTTGGGGGCATGTCGGGTGGCGGCATGGGTTTCATCTTCGCGCCCGGGCGCCGCCGGGAGGGCCAGGAGCGGCTG
>JACQWL010000452.1 GCA_016209255.1 Verrucomicrobiota bacterium | reverse complement strand
GGCTACGACGTGGCTAGGGACTCGTGGCGCGCCGAAGCTCGCCGGAGGACGAGCAAGCCCTTGTCCGCCTTCGGCGGATTGGCGAAGGCGGCCGGGCGCCGTCTTGTCGCGTCCGCCCGAGAAGCCCACCCGAGGTCGCGTTCCGCCTCGTGCGAGCGGAATCGTCACGCCCGAAGCGCTCAGCTCACCGGGATCTTGCGCGGCTTGAGCGCCTCGTGCTTCGGCAGCGATACCCGCAGCACGCCGTCGCGCAGCTCCGCCGCAATCTTGTCGGCGTCGAGCGCGTTGTCATGGGCGAGGACCAGCTCGAAGGGAGCGTCGACGGTCTCGCGATACAGCGCGGCCCAGCTTTCCGGTTGTTTCCACGCGCGGCGGCCAACGATGCGGACCTGGCCTTCATCCGCGGTGAGATCGAGGCCGTCCTTGCTTACGCCCGGAAGGAAAACCGTCACGCCGAAGGCCTCGGGCGTTTCCTTGATTTCATAGACGGGCTTCACGGTCGGTTCGAGATCGGGCGTGCGATCTTCAGAACGCGTCGCGGGCGCAGACGAGAGCTTGGGCATGAGTGTGTTGAGGAGAGACATGATGGAAGGAATTGAAGGTTGGTGATTGAGAGTTGAGGGCCCCAGGGTGCGTGCGGTCAGTTGACCGTCACCGTGATCTTTTTCGGTTTCGCCTCCTCGCGTTTCGGAAGCGTGACGGTGAGGACGCCATTCTCGTAGGCCGCCGCGATTTTGTCGGTCTGGATCTCATCGGAAATGCTGACCGAGCGGCTCAACGCGAACGACTCTCCCGACTTGCCGTCTCCGGCCGGCGTCTTGCGCACGGCCGCAATCGTCAGGTAGCCTTCGACCAGCTCGACATTGACGTCTTCGCGGCTTACGCCCGGGAGCTCCGCGCGCACGTAGGTGTTGTTTTTGTCCTCGTAGAGGTCCACCGGGAAACGCGTGGGCAGCGTGTTTTCGCCGAGGTCCGAGAGCGCAGCTTCAAACAAGCGGCCGATCTCGCTCTCGAGACCGGACCACGGTGAACGCGGCGTGCCGCCGAATGCGGGCGCCAAGCTGCGGAAGGAAGGATAGGTGTAACGAACGAGTCTCATGATGATTTTTCTCCTGAATGGGTTGGGTTGATTGACATACCATCCCCTTGCATGGACCGGACCACCGGAGGCACCGGCGGCAAGTGGCGACGACGACGCGACTTGAATCGTCCGCGAAGATCGGCGCTGCGCAATAGCGGCTCACGTTGCGCCGTCACACCTGGGAAAAATCGTCGCGCCGCCAGGCGACGCCGGAGCACGCAATTCGGCTCATCATTGCTCTGCCTCGCCGGCCTCGTGCCCGCCCCGGTTTGGGCCGCCAGGGCCGGCCGGATCAACCTCCTCATTCCCCTCGCCGAAGCCCGGCTGCATGATCCATACTTCGAGACGAACCAAATGATCATGCCATGAACACCTGCGATCCCCTCTCCCGCCGCGCGTTTCTCAAGACCACCGCCATCGCCGCCACCGCCACCGGCCTGGGCCGCCGGCTTGGCGCGGCGTTCGTCTCCGCGCAACGCAAGGTCGTCGTTGGCGCGCACCCGTGGGTCTACGCCGCGACGCAGCCCAACTACGAAATCACGCCGGTGCTGCCGCAGATCTTTGCGGATTTCAGCTACGCGGGAGTGGGCGGCATCGAGCTGATGCACACGGCGCTCAAACCCGACGATGCCGTCGCCCGCATCGGCGAACTTTCACTCCAGCACAAGCTGCCCGTCATCGGGACGTCGTTCAGCGGCGCAATGTGGAACCGCGAGCAGCACCAGGCGGTGCTCGAGAACGCGGAACTCGTCATCACGCGCATCGCGCAGCTCGGCGGCCGCACGCTTGGCACCTCCGTCGGCCAACTCCGCGCCGCCACGCCGAAGCCACGCAAAACGCCGGAGCAACTCGACGCGCAGGCGGACTGCCTCCGCAAGATGATCGCGCTCTGCACCAGGCACGGCGTGGTGCTCAACCTGCACAACCACACTTACGAGGTGGAAAACGATCTCCACGATCTCAAGGGCACGCTGGCGCGGATCCCCGACGTGAAGCTCGGGCCGGATCTGAACTGGCTGGTGCGCGGCGGCGTCGATTCAGCCGCGTTCATCCGGCAGTACGGAAAGCAGATCGTTTTCCTGCACCTGCGCGATCAGCGGAAAGACGGCCGTTGGGTTGAGGCGATGGGCGAAGGCGACACCGACTTCGGCGCGATTGCGGCCGCGTTGCGCGAGGTTGGTTTCAGTGGCGACGCGGTCATCGAGCTGGCGCACGAGAGGGATTTCAAGCCCACACGCCCGCTGCGCGAGAGCGTGAAGCGGAGCCGCGACTTCGTCCGCCGGACGCTCGGTTACTGACGCGCCGCGTCCCGGTCAGAACGTCAGAAGCGCGCCGTGATGCCGGCCTTGAAGCTCGTGCCGGCCCCCGCAGCATACGACGGAATCTCCCGGCCGAAGGCGTGGAGATAGTCGTTGTTCGTCCAGTCGTTGGTGAGATTGTAGACGTCGAAGAACAACGAGTACGCCCGGTTGATCGTATACTGCGCCTTGAAATCGTAAAGCGTTCGCGCGTGTTGAAAGACGTCGAAGAGCCCGGTGCCGGGGAGGACGCCGGCGCCGGAGCCGAAATTGCCGCTGGTCGTGCTGCGGTAGAATTCGCCGCGATAATTAGCCATGAGCCGGAGATCGAAGCCCTGCCCCCGATACGTGAGACCGGCGTTGAAGCTGTGGGGGGTCAGGTTGGGCAGGCGCGTCGTGGTTCCCGCGGCCGAGCCAAAATCGCCCTTCGTTTCGAGAAAGGTGTAGTTGGCAAACGACCCGAAGCCCCGCCAGAAACCCGGGAGGAAGGTGTAGTGCTGCTGGTGATTCAGCTCGAGCCCGCGGATGCGCGCCGAACCCACATTGCGGTTTTGGCTCAGCGTCCAGCCGGCATACTCGCCGCCGAAGCCGTTGTCCGCGCCCGCGGAGATCGTCGACTGGAACGACCGGAAGTAATTCTTGATTTCCTTCAGGAACACCCCGGCCGAGATTTGCCCCACACATATTGCGCGTGAACGAGGCGACAACGCCCAGATTGTTCCTCCCGCGCAAAACACTGAAGACATCCGAGTAACTGAAGCTAAGCAGGTCGAGCTCGGGTCGATCCTTGAAGGGAACGCTGCTGTGCTGGTAGCCGTCCGCCCATGCGGTGCCCGCGGTCAGTGTGAGGAGCCGGCCGGGCGTGCGATCGTAGGCGCGCTGGGCAACACATCGCCCGTCGCCCCGTTGGTCACGCGGCCGGTGATCACACCCGACGTCTCTGCCGCGGCATGGAGGCCGCCCGACGAAAAAAACGAAACGAAAACAAGAACCGCGACCAGGGAATGGGCTTGCGCGGCGAGCGATCGGGCGACGGTAGATTTCATGCGGATAGGTGGTGACCGGGGGACGAGGCCATCGGGAACAAGGCTCCTTGGCAAACCAAACGACCCGGGCGGCCGGCAACATTTCAACGTGACACCCGACCCGCGGCGGCAAGCATGGGACGGTTCCGCCGGGCGCCCACCCGCGGAACTCCCCGGCAAAAACTCCGACCCATGAATGCAACAACCACCGTGATACTCGGCGGCGGATTCGGCGGCATCGCCGCCGCCAACACCCTGCGAAGTCTGGCGCCCCGTGACCATGACATCATCGTCGTCGATCAGACGGCGGACTTTCTTGTTGGCGCGGGCAAGACCTGGATGATGCTCGGCGAGCGCACCTACCCGCAGATTTCCCGGGCGCGCGCCGATCTGCTCGAGCCCGGAGTCCGCTTCCTTCAGGCCGGCGTGAGCAGCATCGATCTCACGGGCCGCACGGTGGCGGCCGGCGACGCGACCCTGCACTGGGATCATCTCGTGATCGCGCTTGGGGCCGACTTTGCGCCCGGCACCGTTCCCGGCCTGGCGGAGTCGGCCCGGACGTTCTACACGCCCACCGGCGCCTCGGCGCTGCACGCCGTGCTGGAGCGTTTTGCCGGAGGTGAGATCGTCATGCTCCTGCCGAAGCTCCCGATCAAGTGCCCGCCCGCCCCCTATGAGGCCATCATGCTCTTGCACGATTATTTTCAGCGGCGTGGGCTGGCGGATAAAGTCCGGCTCTCTTTGCACACCGTGGAAGGCGCACCCATGCAGACCGCCGGGCCGGAGATGGGACAATTCATCAAGGGCGAGCTGGCGCAACGCGGCATTGCCTACCACCCCCTGCGCAAGACGGTGGGCGTGGACGGCGCCACGCGGCGGGTGATTTTCGAGGACGGCGCCGCCGCGGCCTACGATCTGCTCATCGCCATCCCGCCGCACGTGGCGCCGCAGGTGGTGCGCGACGCGAACCTGACCGGCCCGGGCGGGTGGATTCAAGTCGATCCCCTGACGCTCGAGGTGACATCCGCGGCCAACGCCACCGACGTGTACGCGATTGGCGACGTGATGGCGATGACCCTGCCCGGCCGCTTCAAACCGGACGTGCCGCTGTCGCTGCCAAAGGCGGGCGTGCTCGCGGCGGAGCAGGCCGGCGTCGTCGCCCGGCGTATCGCCGCCAAATTACAGGGACTCGCCGCCGGGGACGTCTTTGGCGGGCGCGGCTTTTGTTACCTTGAACTGGGGGCGGGGCGGGCCGTGCGGGCCGAGGGCGCCTTTTTCGAACTACCCCACCCGGTGATGCAAAAACGCGTCCCCGATGAGGCCCAATGGCGCGACAAACTCGACTGGGTGGAGCTGCAACTCAAACCGCGACGCTGACACCAGGTGTCTTCCGTTTTGATTGCGTAAAGGTCGGCTGCCAGCTCGCTGGCGCGGTTTTGGCGCGAGCCCCTCGGCAAGCTCGGGGCTTGAGCCTGTCGAACGGACAAGCTCGCAGCCTGCGGAAATCACGACTTGCCGCTGCAAAACGAAAGACCATGCGCCGCCACCGGCGGTTTCACGGCCAGCCGGCAGATAGCGCTTCAAACCGGAGGGCAAGCTGCCGCTTCAGGGCCCGCTTCCGCACTCCGCGTCAGCGCTGGCCGGGCGCTGGCACCTTCTGCTTGGCTCGAAGCTGGTTCAAGGCGTCGGCCGTTTTGATCGCGTAATCGACGGCGCGCTCAAAGGTGTCCGGCTTGAGTTCGCCCTTGTTGATGAAATCCGCCGCGCCGCCGTCCATCGCGGCGAGGTCCGTTTCTTCGCGAGCGTCCCCGGTCAGCAGAATGATCGGGGTGGGGCAACTCCGTGCCTTCGCCTCGCGCAGCAGTTGCAGGCCATCGCCCGAGCCGAGGTGGTAATCCAGCAGGCACAGCGCATAGGAGCCACCCAACAGCCGCTGCAGTCCCTCCGCGTAGTCGGCGACGTGCTCCAGCGTAAACGATTCCCCGCGGAACTTCGCCACTAGCATGCCGATGAGCTGGCCGATCAGCGGCTCATCGTCGATCAACAGGATTTTTCTCGGGTTATTCATGGGAGGCAATCGCGGCGCGACGGGCGTCTCGCCCTATGGTTTTCTTCCGGCAAGGGAATTAGCGCGCGCCGGAAGACTGTGCAAGTCCCGGTTGAGGGGTCAGCGCCACCCGGAGCGCATCTCGATTTCCTGCAATCGTACGTTTCGGTTCTGTAGGGCCGCCGCTTGTCGGCGGGCCGAAGCGGTGGGAGAATCCAAACCGGCCTGCCGACAAGCGGCAGCCTTACATCGTGTAAGAAATTGAGCTCCGTCGAGGCCACTTCGTTGGCGGTGAATTTTCGGCCTCGGCGGAGCTCGGCCCTCCTGTGGTTGCACAAGATCCAGCGACACCATGCCTAATTCCGGCCCGGCAACGCGAATGCCACATATGCTCCGCGGATGGGAACCTGGGTCGCAGGAGTCAGCCCGACCTGGGCGGAGGCGCAGTAGACAATGTACTGTCGGCCCGCGATTTCGTAAACGGCGGGCATGCCTTCGATGGCCGTGTCGAGCTCGTGCTCCCAGAGCAGCTTCCCATTCTCAAGGTCAAAGGCCCGGACCTTTTTGTCGCGCGTGCCGGTGAAAATGAGACCGGTCGCGGTGACGATTGGGCCCACCTTGGGATGGTGGGTGCCGGTGTTCTTGAAACCTTTCGCGGCGAGCTCGGGGACTTCGCCCAAGGGGATCTGCCACTTGATGGTGCCGGCGTTGAGATCGTAGACCGTGAGGGTGGTCCACGGGGGCTTGATGGCGGCGAGTCCATCCGAGGCGATCATGAAGCCGAAGCCGCTTTCGTAGCGGGCGGCGGCGGTGGCTACGGCGGGTTGCTTCTCCTCCAGCTTGAGGAGGCTGGGCATATCCTTGGAGACGACGACCAGGGTGCCGTTGGTGGGGTCGACGGCGGCGCCGCCCCAGTTGGCTCCGCCGTTGTTGCCGGGCATCTGGATCGTACCGCGGCGCGACGGCGGCGTGAAGGGGCCCTCGTTGCGGGCGCCGAGGATCGCCGCGCGGAAGCGGGCACGGTCGGCCTCGCTGAGGAACGGACTGAGATCGTCGACCGTGAACGTGAGCCGCGCGAACGGGGGCGGGTTCGTGGGGAAGGGCTGCGTCGGCGACGTCTTTTCCTGGGGCATGTCGGAGGCCGGGACGGGACGCTCCTCGATCGGCCAGAGGGGCCGGCCCGTTTCGCGCTCGAAGACCCACACGTAACCCTGCTTGCTGACCTGGGCCACAACGTCGACGTTCCTGCCGCCATGCCGGACGGTGAGGAGCTTGGGGGCGGTCGGATTGTCGTAGTCCAGGATGTCGTGATGCACCATCTGGTAGTGCCAGAGGCGCCGGCCGGTGCGCGCGTCGAGGGCGAGGAGGCAGTCGGCGTAGAGATTGGCGCCGATGCGGTCGGCGCCGTAAAAATTGTATTTGGCGCTCGCGGTAGGGGCGAACAGGATACCGCGTTGCTCGTCGACGGAAAGCTCGGACCAGACGTTGGCGCCGCCGACGTTTTTCCGGGCGTCCTTGGGCCAGGTTTCGGCGCCGGGTTCCCCGGGGCGGGGGACGGTGCGAAAGGTCCAGACGAGCCGGCCGCTGCGGGCGTGGAAGGCGCGGATGTCACCCGGGGCGGAACCGTAGCCCTGGTTGGTGGCCGAGCCCAGGATGAGGAGGTCCTCAAAGACGCGGCCCGGCATCGTGGATTGGACGAGGGCGATGGTCGTGGGGTCGCGATCGAGGCCTTGCTTCAGGTCGACGCTGCCGCCGTCGCCGAACGAGGTGACGGGCCGGCCGGTGCGGGCGTCGATGGCGCGGAGGGCGTGGTTGCTGGCGAAGAGCAGGTGCCGGTGGGCGCGGTCCTTCGACTCCCAATAGTTGATGCCGCGGTTGGTGATGAGGGTCGTGCCGGCGGGGGGCTGATACGTCCAGACTTCCCGGCCCGTGGCGGCGTCGAGGGCGACGATGGAGCTGCCCTTGCCCATGACGTACATGAGGTCATCGACGACGACGGGGTTGAAGAAGTAGCGCTTGTTCTCGCCGATGGGATAAGTCCAGGCGACCTGGAGCCTGGCGACGTTCGCGCGCGTGAACTGTGTCAGCGTGGTGAACTGCGAGGAATCCGCCGCGCCGCCGTAGTCGCGCCACGAGGCATGCGGATCCCGGGCAAAGGCCGTCAGGGCGGAGAGGACGACCGCCGTGCGAACGAGAAGCGGGAGACGTTTCACGGGCGGGAGTACGGCGGATGTTCCGCCCCGCGCCAAACGATAAATCCCGAATTGTGCGCCGCGGCGCACAATTCGCCCCCGCCGTTTGTCGTCCTTCGTGGCGCAACTGCCGGTGCCGATGTCGCGGGCAAACTTGCGCCCGCCGGTTTGAAGCATCTCCCGGTTGTCGGAGCGCCGTCGATCGCGGACCCGTGCCCCACCAAATTCACCGACTTGGAGTGAATTCATTTTCCCCCACGGCGACAGCTCCGGATGCTTCAGCCACGGAGGGGATCGGCACGACTCGTGCGACAGAAAATCGACCTGTCCGATTTGGACATTCCATTTTGGATGAAAAAGCACGAGGCGTGACGATCCCCGGAGTTGGCTGTACCGTCTGGGTTCGGCGACCGGAAGCTCTCGAACACGGCGGTGATGAAATGCGCAACCATTCTGTGGAAAATCGCAGACATCTTTTTGCGGAGTACCGTCGCTCTGGGGGCGAAAATCTTCCTACCCGATAATTTTCCTACCCCTCCAGAATTCACCTAAACGAATATCATCCGGCACCCGTCCAAACCTCTGATTTTGGGTAGGAATATTTGAGGGTAGGAACATTTTCGAACGAAAAGCGTAAGGTGCGGATTGAACGCGAGTGGCCACTGGGTTTCTTCATTTGAATCTCTTTTTCTCATAAGTTGTTTTTCTGGTCAAATCGTCCACGATGACTTGATAGTCGAACACGCCAGCGTCAAAGCCACCGATGAGTTCCCACGTAACGACCCACACCAACCTATCGTCGCGAGTCGCGAGAGAAATTTTTAGCCACGTTAGTATTTTGGGATCGATGCCCTCGCTCCTAATCCGCTGATTCGCGAGGCCAACGATCTCGACTCCACTTAAACGCGTATCGGCAAAGCCGGGAACTAAAGTTGGTGTAGGCCCTCCGCGGTGATGCGGACGCGGAATTGAGCCCCATGGATCAATGTCGACGTCGATAAAGTATCTGCGTTCCGCCAGAACAAGACACGCCAAGAACATCGCGTAAGTTCCGAGGCGAACGAATACGAGCCGTTGCATGCAGATTCTTGCCGAACCGTGTTATTCGGACCAACCGCGTTTTTACGGACCTCACACCCAAATTCGGGCAGACCGCCGTGTCGTGAATTTCACGGTGCACATTTCAGGATTTCGATCAAAGACAATCCATCGTCGCCGATCCTCAAAGTCGAGTTGATTGAACGCCCGGGGAATGGCGGGAGGTAAGATAGGTTAATATCGGTTCGGATCGTTCCTGTTTGCGACGATTTTCATGGCTTGAGTTTGGTTGCGGCTCCGCCGCGCTGCGAAATAATCGCGGCATAAAGCCGCTCCTACAGTTGGATGCCCCGACCAGCTGTTGCTCCGGGTGAAATTTCCCGCGCGCCCGGCATCCCCCATCGCTTCACGTTCCCGGTTGCGGAACTCGATCCGCCCCTTACCAATTGCCGGTCGCGAGCCCATGCCACGGATTCCATTTCAGGATCTATATGACGAGATTCACCGCGTGCTGGCGCAGATCGGCCTGCCGGAGCCGCGCGCGGCGTTGGTGGCGCGCCTCTTCGCCGAGAACCAGCGGGACGGAATCTATTCGCACGGACTGAACCGGTTCTCGGGCTTCGTCACCCTCCTCAAGACCGGGCGCCTCGATTTGCACGCCGATCCGGAAAAGGTCGGCGGCCTGGGGGCGATGGAGCAATGGGACGGCAAGATGGGCATCGGTCTGTGGAACGCCCACGTGGCCATGGGTCTCGCGATCGAACTGGCCCGCACCCACGGGATCGGCTGCGTGGGACTGCGCAACACGAACCACTGGATGCGGGCGGGAGCCTACGGACTCCAGGCCGCCGAGGCGGGCTGTATCGGCATCTGTTGGGCGAATACCATCCCGCTGATGCCGCCGTGGGGCTCCGCGGACGTGAAGATCGGCAACAATCCGCTGGTGATCGCCGTTCCGCGGCGGGACGGCCATCTGCTCCTCGATATGGCGATGAGCCAGTTTTCAAACGGGAAACTGGAGGTGGCGAGCCGGCAGGGAAAAGAACTCCCGATCGCCGGGGGCTACGACCGCGCCGGAAACCTGACGCGGAATCCCGGGGACATTCTCGCCTCGCACCGGCCACTGCCGATCGGGCACTGGAAGGGCTCGGCCCTCGCCGTGATGCTCGACACGGTGGCGGCACTGGTGTCCGGTGGACTTTCCTCGCACCAGATCGGGCAGCAGACCGCCGAATACGCGGTGTCGCAGGTGTTCATTGCGATCAATTTGACGGCCCTGGCAGGCAAAATCGGAATCAACGAAACGGTGAATGCGATTGTGGAGAACCTGCACACGGCGACGCCCCTGGTCGCCGGCGAAGCGGTGCGGTATCCCGGCGAGGGCATGTTGCGGACGCGGCAGGAGAGCCTGGAAAAAGGCGTGGTCGTGGATGAAGCGCAGTTTGCGGAGTTGCGCGCGATTTAACGCCCGCCGAAGCCCCGGGCCAAGTCGTCACCATGCTGCTCCAACTCACATGGCTGCTCGGCGTGCTGACCCTCGGGCTGCTCAGCCCCGGACCGGACTTTCTGCTCGTCGTCACCAACAGCCTCGGCGGTTCGCGCCGGCGGGCGTTCGGCACGGTTGCGGGGATCGCGACCGGTCTCGCCGCGCAGATGCTGATGATCTCGCTTGGCCTCGCCGCGGCGCCACCGGCGGTGCTGCGAGCGGTGCAGCTCGGGGGCGCGGCCTTCCTCGCGTGGCTCGGCTTGCGCGCCTTGCTGGCCGCGCCGCGAGAACTGGAAACGGCCCCGCTTACGGCGTCGCCGGGGGCGCGAAGCGGCTTTGCCGAGGGCCTGCTCTGCAATCTCACCAATCCGAAGGCGTTTCTGTTTTTTGTCGGCCTCTTCGCGCAAACGGTACGCGCCGACTCTCCGCTGCTGTGGCGCGTGGCGGTGCCGGTGATCGTGGTCCTGCACGGAGCGGTCCTGTGGAGCGTTGTCGTCCTCGCGGTGCAGGCGCCGCCCGTCGTCAGCCGGCTCGTCCGCGCGCAACGCTGGTTGCCGCGGGCCTTCGGCGGGGCGTTGCTCGCGCTCGCCGCGTGGGTGGCATGGGGCGCATGGCGCGGGTGAGGCAGCGCGCCGGAAATAATCCGTGCTCGACCATAGCATCCGTACGACTATCCGCAAACTAACACCAACGTGTTGTTCCTAATGACCCGGACAGATTTAAACGCAGAGGACGCGGAGATCACAGCGCGGCGTAGCCGCAACCAAAGATAGGCAACAGATGAGACACAGAGAGCACAGAGGTCGAGCCGGAGGTCACAGAGAAAGGCAGGTTGCTCAGTCATTGCTCAAACCAATCAACCGCGGATTACACAGAGAGGCAGGGCCGCAACCGAAGCCTGAGGTGCCCACGAAACACACGAAAAGACGCGAAAACTGAACCGGCTTTCGTGTTTTTGGTGTGTTTCGTGGGCAAAAATTCGCCGGGGCCTACGAG
>JACQWL010000431.1 GCA_016209255.1 Verrucomicrobiota bacterium | reverse complement strand
GTCGATGACCACCTGCATCAGGTGGAGCGCCAGGAGCACGGTCATCGCGTGCGCCGTGTAGTGGTGGAGGCCGCGCAGGAACCACCCGCCCCCCATTTCGTGCTGGATGAAATAAACGCTTTCCCAAGCGGTCTGCGAACTGGGGCTGTACGACAGCCAGAGAAACAGGCCGGTGATGACCTGGATGGCGAAGCAGAACAAAAGCGTGCTGCCCCACACGTAACGCCAGCGCGCGCCGCCCGGCACGTTTTCGAAGAGAACGTCGTGAACGAGTTTGTCGGAGCCCGTCCGGTGATCCAGCCAGTCGAACAACGGCTTCATGAAACCGAAATCCTCTCCTTTACGCCGGCGCGGAAGTTTTGGAAACGCACCCAGATTTCGGAGCCGTTGCGAATCTCGACCGGGAGCTCATCCAGTCCGCGCGGGGCCGGGCTCCTCGGATCGAGCACCTTGCCGTCGAGGGCGAAGCTGCTGTTGTGGCAGGGGCAGTGGTAGTGTTTCTGCCCCGCCCGATAATCGACAAAACAGCCGGCGTGGGGGCAGGCGACATTGAACGCGCGGACCCGGTTGTTTTCGAGGCGCTGCAGATAGACGGCGCCGACGGGAACATTGGGCGTCCGGTTCCAGGCGTCGACCCGCGTGGCCAGCAGGGCGAACTTGCGCGGCTCGCCATTCTCCGGGAGCGCATTGAGCGAACCCACGAGCACGGCGTCGCCGGCTTCGGTTTTGCGCCGGAGCGGATCGAAGAAAACGAACAACCCCGCCAGCGATGGCACCAGCGTGATCGCCCCGCCGATGACCACGGCGGCCGCCTTGGTGAGGAAATTGCGCCGGTCAGGCTGGGGCGGAACGTGGGGTGTCTCCATGACAGGGAAAGGGATCGTAAAGCGAGGGCGGGGTGAGGGTCGAGATGACGGATAAGTCGGGGAATCGTTTCAAACGTAAACCGAAATGGAGGCGAGGACACGATTGAGCAGGACGGAAACAAATCCCGCCGGGCTTTCCCCGCGAGAACTCAGCCGTAACAATTCTGTGGGCTTGAAGAGGAACGCGACCGATCCCGGCGCGTCGTTCAATATCGCGTTCAAGATGAGACGATCTTGCGGAGATGTAGGAGCCTGCTTGCAGGCGATTTGTAGGGGCGTCGCTCGCCAACGCCCACGGGCGCCGTCAAGCGGCATCCCTGCGCCAAGGCGATCGCCTGCAAGCAGGCTCCTACAAAAACAGGCGTTCGTCCCATGTTGAACGCGAATCAGAATAGTCCTCCGGGCCGGCTCACGCGGGCCCGATCGCGTCCTGCACCAGCGCGGCGATGCCAGGCGGCAGCTCGAGGGCGAGCGCGGCCGACTGCGCGGCAGGGCTCATCTTCCACCACGTCTTGCGGAGGATATCGACAAATTTCTCGCGGGGATACTCCGCATGCTGCGCGGCGAAGGCGCTGATTTCGTTTTCCAAAAACACGAGGCATGCCGCGTCCTCGAGCGCCTGCGTGCCGGCGTTGGTCTTGAGGCCGGTCTTGGAAACCCAGGTCGCGACCTCGGCCGCCTCGGCCACCGTCACGCCCGCCGCGAGCAGCAGGGCGCGCGCGCGCTCCGCCTGCTTCGTGTAAAGCGAGCGGCGCCACGTGAGGTAGCCGGGCCTGCCCGCGGGGAAACTCGCGCGCGGCACCGACCAGCGCTCGAGGTGCTGGCTGCGCGCGGCGAGCCGCAACAGTGGCGGCGCGTCGGGCACCAGCCGCGCGACCCACGCCTCCATGCGATCGGCATAGATCAGCTCGGCGGCGCGGCCGTCGGGCGTGCGCGTGGGATCCGGCGCGTGGGCGGTGTCGATGAGTTCGCGGGCTCGGGAGTAGGCGTCCATGCGCGATGAGTCGAACCGGCGCGCGCCATCGCCGCAAGCCGGCACATCGCCATTCTGGCCCGCGCAGCCTTGCCATCGGAGGGGTGAAGCGATTTGCTGATTGCTCTGCCGGCGGCTTCGACCGTCCGGCTGAGACGGCAAAACCTTCCTTCCATGGCTACCACCCTGCGCGGCGCGCTGGCGCGCGCCCTTGCCATCGCAAGCGTGTTCACCTGCGTCGCCGACTTGGGCCGCGCTCAAGCCGTGCAGAATCCGACCGCGCCCGCGGCGGCACCCACGGCGAAATCGCCCGAGGCCTCCCTGCCCGTCGTCGAGCTCTCGCCCTTCGAAGTCCGCGCCGAGGCCGACGTCGGCTATCAGGCCGCCAACACGACCAGCGGCAGCCGGCTCAACTCGCGGCTGCGCGACACCCCGGCCGCCGTCTCCGCTTTTACGCCGGAATTCCTCGCCGACATCGCCGCCACCAACCTCGAGGAAATGCTCGGCCACGCCACCAACATCGAGATCGACGTCGAGGACGCCAACGCCGGCTTCAACAACCCCCAGGGCCGCGGCGCCGACGGCAACGACTACCAGTTCCGCATGCGCGGCTCCCCGGCCGGTGCGTCGCGCGAATTCGTCGAGTCCAGCATTCCCGTCGATCTCTACAACGTCGAGCGCGCCGAGGTCGCGAGCGGCCCGAACTCGATCCTCTTCGGTCTCGGCCAGGCCGGCGGCCTCGTCTCGCTCAGCGGCAAAAAGGCCAACCTCCACCGCAGCCGCGCCACCCTGAAGACGATGTTCGGCTCGTGGAGCTACGAGCGCTACGAGGGCGATTACAACCGCGTGCTGATCCCGAAAAAACTCTCCCTGCGCCTGCTCGGCCTCTACCAGAACAACCAGGGCTGGCGCTACTGGGATTTCAACGACCAGGCCCGCTGGACTGCCGCCGTCGCGTATCAACCGTTCAAGAACACGACCGTGCACGTCTCCTTCGAAAAGGGCCACATGGACAACAACCTCACCATCGGCTGGAACGCGACGGATCAGGTCACGGCGTGGCAGGATGGCGGCCGGCGGGTCTTCGACGGCACCGCGGTCCCGGCCGGCTCGGGCACGGCCCGCTTCAACGCCAACAACAACCGCTTCACCTTCAACCAGCAGGACGGGGTGGTCTACAACCTCCGCGGCGAGTTCCAGAGCACCGG
>JACQWL010000430.1 GCA_016209255.1 Verrucomicrobiota bacterium | reverse complement strand
GAATTCAAAGGCACCGGCAACATGGAGCTCGTGCTGGATCGGAAGTGCGCGGAGATGCGGCTCTGGCCCGCCGTCAACGTCGCCGCTTCGGGCACCCGCAAGGAGGAGCTGCTGCTGGATGCGAAGTCACTCGAAGGCATCCATTTTTTTCGCCGCGCCCTCGTGCAGCAGAAGATCGAGGAATCCACCGAGACGATGATCGCCCGTCTGTCGAAGACGAAAACGAACGCGGAATTCCTCAAGCTGATCGCCCGGTGACTTCCCTCTTGCTCCGCAACTAGATCTCCCGAGATTCATCCCCTTTCCTTGGCGCCCAGCCGCGCGCCTCGTTCCGTCACCCGCAAACCACCGCATGCACAGTTTCTCCGAGCAATGTCTCGACATGGCCCGTTCGATGTTGGGCCACAACCTTGACTCGATCCAACCTGACGGCACCGTCCTTCCCGCCCATGCCGAGCTGTCCCGCCCGGATGAACCGGGGCATGTCGCGTTCGCGCTCGGGGAATTCTATCGCGCCACCGGCGAATCGACGCTGAAGGGCCACGATCTCATCGATCTTGCGGCCCGCTGCATCACCGCGCAGATGTTCACGGAACCCGCCGCGGAAAACGGGCTGGCCTATGCCGCGCTGGGGCTGCTCGCATTTGGTCCGTCGAAGGAGCGTAATCCCGTCTGGGAGCGCCTCGTGGATGAGACCCAGCAGCGGCTCGACAAATCCCTGCTCCACCGCAGCGACTACGACAACCATTGGCAGGCCTTCAACATCGCGAAGGCGGTCGCGCGCTTCAGCCTCGGCCTCTCGAAGAAAGACGAGACCTCGCGGCTCATCGAGCGCATGTGCGACCGCGTCAACCAGACGAGCTCGGCGGGCCTCTTCGACGACGCGACGACGGGTTTGGGCGGCAACTTCAACCTTTATGGCGTGATGACGTTTGTGTTCGTCCGCTCGGCGCTACAGCTCCACGCGAACAGCGGCGTGCGCGATCGCAAGCTGCCGACGCTGCGCACGTACGCCGAGAAGTACATCAAGATGATGCCCGACCTCGTCCGGGCCGATGGACTCGGCTGGGCGTTTGGCCGCGCGGCCGGCGCCTACGGCCAGATGCACTGCATCAGCATCGTCCTGCAGGGCCTGCGCGACGGCTGGATCACGGACGATCAAAAAGTCAAGTATTACGACATTCTCCGCCGGCTGTTCATGTTTTTCTACGAGACTTATCTCGACCAGGAGCAAGGCTTCCTCGATCTGCGCGACGACGAACGCACCGCCTATGCGCCGCACACGACGCGCATGGCAAACTTCGACGCGGCGCGCTATCTCTGCCAGTGGTCGCGGCTCGCAAAGACCGTGCAAATGCCCGCCGGGGCGCCGAAAGCCGAGCCGCCGCGGACGTCCGGCCGTTTCGTCATCTTCGACAAATCCAATCGCAAGGAGCAGGGGCTCTTCCTTTACCGCGACGCCGCATCCGGGCTGCACCTGCAGGTGCCGTTGGTCAGTTCCGGCGGCACGCTCACGAGCGACTCGCTCGCGTTTCCCCATTGTCCGGGGATTTTCGACTGGCCGAACAACGTCTACGTGCCGCTCATGCTGCCGGAGCTGACCTTCGGCGAGCATGTCACGCTGCCCTCGTTCTACGGGAAGAACTGCGTCACCGGTCTGGGTCTGCGCAACAGCTTCTATTTCCGCTACGAACAGCCCGAGCTCATCAACTGGAAGGAGGAGATCGTGAAGGGGCTTGGCTCCGTGAAGGTACAGTGGACGTTCGCCGGCAACAAGATTGGCTGCGAATTTGCCTACACGGTAAAGCAGCAGGTGACGCTCGACAAATTTCGCTACTGCCTCGCGATCGCCGCGCCGCACTCGAAGTATCATGTCACCGGCGCGCTCGCCCTCGGACCACAGGGTCATCGCTGCAGCGTGGCCAAGGATGATTTTCAGGCGACGTGGCGGGAAACCGAGGTCGTCAGTGCCGACCCGACATACCGCACGAACTACGGCAAGATTCACTACCTGCAGTACCTCGTGCGCGACCACCCGCTCATCATGCGTCCGGGCCACGTCTACCGGCTCGCGGTCAACTTCGAGCCCGACGTCACGCAGATCGACTGACGAGGCGCGCGTGGCGCGCGCAAGTGACAAGTATCAAGTGACAAGTATCAAGGAAGGCACTGTAACCCCCCGCACTTTCCGGTTCTTGTTACTTTGTTACCTGCTACTTGCTACTTGTTACTTCTTCCTTCCGCCATGCTCAGTCGCCGCATCATCCCCTGCCTCGATGTCAATGCCGGCCGCGTGGTCAAGGGCGTGAAGTTCCTCGACCTCCGGGATGCGGGCGACCCCGTGGCGTGTGCGAAGGCCTACGACGCGCAAGGCGCGGACGAGCTCGTTTTTCTCGACATCACCGCTTCGAGCGACAATCGCGGGATCATGCACGACGTGGTCGCCGCGACGGCGGAGCAGTGTTTCATGCCGCTCACTGTCGGCGGGGGGCTGCGCACCGTCGGTGACATCGAGGCGATGCTGAAATCGGGCGCCGACAAGGTTTCGCTCAACACGGCCGCCATCACGAATTCCGGCCTGATTCGCGCGGCGTCGGATCGCTTTGGGGCGCAGTGCATCGTGCTCGCGATCGATGCGAAACGTGAGCCCGACGGCAGATCGTGGCGGGTCCATACGCATGGCGGCCGCCACCCGACCGCGCTTGATGCCGTCGCGTGGGCGAAACGCGGCGTTGAACTCGGCGCCGGCGAAATCCTGCTCACCAGCATGGACGCGGACGGCACCCAGGCCGGCTACGACTGCGCCCTCACGCGCGCGGTCAGCGATGCGGTCGGGGTGCCCGTCATTGCCAGCGGCGGCGCCGGCACGCTGCAGCATTTTGCCGGCGCGCTCGAGGCCGGCCGCGCGAGCGCCGTGCTGGCGGCGAGTCTCTTTCATTTCGGCACGCTGACGATTGCGGAGGTGAAGGATTACCTGGCCGCGCACGGCCTGCCGGTGCGGCGGCAGGCGTGCAGGTAGCCGAAATCGTCAGATTTTGGCGGCCAAAATCTGACGATTTCGGCTACTTGGCGGAGGTCGGCGTCGGCTCCGCCTCCTCCTTCACCTGCGGCGCCCCGACCAGCACGCTGAGCTGTTCCTGCACCGCGACGAAAAACTCGGGCGTGAACTCGCCCGCCGGAACCTCGAAGATCTGCTTCGTCTTCGCATGCTCGAAAACATCGCGCCGGCCATCCGCACTCCGGCCCCTGGGCCGCAGCAGCTTCTTGCGCTCCAGCATGAGCGCCAGGAACTGCACGAGGCGCGTGCTCTCCGGCGTCGGCTCCGTGGCGGGATCGGCAAGGGCGACGAAAAGATTCTCCGCCGTCAGCTTCAGCGTACGGTCGGCATTCTCGTCGCTCCGCCTCGGCTTGAAGACGTGCACCCAGCGGCAGGCGACGAAGCCTTCCGGCGCAAACCCCGCCGCGCGGGCCTCGAGCACGTCGTAGCGCACGATTTCCAGCGTCGTCGCGCGCACGAGGTAGCTCGCAATGCGCGCGCCCTCGACGAAGGGCTCGCCGGAGACGAAACACGAGGCGGCAAGCGGCTGCAGGTACATTTCCATAGGCTTTCTTGTTTACGCCCGCCCACGATGGACGCTAGCACTTTTGGGCGGTGCCCGGGTTAAAGTCGCGCGCCGCGGCCGCCGATTCTATTCGTCGGCCGTCATCGACCCCGCTACCTCCATACCAAACGGACCCTTATCTTACACGTAATGAACGGGAGACTTATCGCCATCGGCGACATCCACGGATGCCATCAGGAATTCAGCGATTTGCTCGCCCGCCTGGCGCTCACCAAGGAAGACCGGCTCATCCTGCTGGGCGACCTCGTCAACCGCGGTCCGGACAGCTGCAAGGTGATCGATCTCGCGCGCGAGCACGGCGCCCTCGCGCTCCTCGGCAACCACGAATTGCGACTGCTCAAGTACCATCGCAATGCCGACAAAAGATTCGTCAAGGACGGCGACCTCGAAACGTTTGAGAAGCTGCGCGCTGACGACTGGACGTATCTCGAAGCGATGTCCCTCACCTTTGAGGAACCGGAACTCAACACGGTTTTTGTACACGGCGGCTTCCTGCCGGGCGAGCCCTGGCAAAAGCAGCCGGCCGAGGTCGTGACGCGGATCCAGGTCATCGATCGCGAAGGCCGGCCCGCCAAACGGGCCGATCAGCCTGATGCGCCCCCGTGGGCGGACTTCTGGAGCGGACCACCCATGGTGGTCTACGGCCACACGCCGCGGCCCGAAATCTACAAGCTCAAGTGGTCGCTCGGCATCGACACGGGCTGCGTGCTCGGCGGGTACCTCACCGCCTATGAGCTGCCCGAAAGACGTTTCACCCAGGTCAAAGCCCGGCAACGCTACTGGCCGTGAGCAGGTGGTGGGGCAGTTTGAGTGATTGGTGACTGCTCAGAAGGCATTCCGCTCCAGGATGCCTCCTGAGGTTTTCGAAGAATTGAAAATTGATAATTGAAAATCTGAAACTTGGAATCTCCGATGGCGCCGCGCGCGATTACAGCCATGAACCACAAGGAACTGGTCGAATCCCGTGGGTGGTTGCGCTGACCGCAATTAGCGATTCCTGATTTTCAATTCTCAATTTTCAATCGTAGCAACTCGGCAGGAATAACAGTTTGGGATGTCTCCTGAGTAGTTG
>JACQWL010000458.1 GCA_016209255.1 Verrucomicrobiota bacterium | reverse complement strand
GGGGTAAGATGGTAGATGCTCGGCGGTTTCGTATTCGCTTGCGCGGCGATCGTTGAAAAAGCTCGCAGCACAAACGCCGAAGAAACCACGTGGAGCCGTGCTTCGGGCGACAGGCGGAATTGAAATTCGGCACGCGCGCCGTGCTCGCGATAGTAGAGTCGCCCGAGCCAAACCGGATCACAGCCGAGCCAGCGAAGATGCGGATAAAGCGCCGTGAGAAATTTCGCGCCGGACTCAGAGCCGTCGAAAATCAGCCGAAAATTTCCCGCCACGACCCGTTCGTCCGCGCAGGCGCGGGCAATCTGCTCGCCGGCGTCTTGCGCCGCGACCGTGTCCGCATGCAGAAACCAAAGCACATCGCCCGAAGCGACTCGCGCCCCCTCATCGAGCTGGCTGCCTCGGCCGCGCGGCGCCCGCACAACCGTGCATCCGGCGCACTCGGCGAGCGCCACGGTTGCGTCGGTGCTGCCTCCATCCGCGATGACGATTTCCGCAAATCTGCGCAACGGTGTCAGCGCATCGAGATTTGCTCGCAACGCGGCGGCTTCATTCAAGGTCGGGATGACAACGGAGAGACGCATCGGATTCGGCGGCTGAAGCATTCGGAAACAACCGCGTTGTCACGGCGCGTCCCATTCAATTCACGCCACCTGCACGGAGGACGCCGTGCTTTCGATCGCGCCGCCGCAGCTCGAACCCGCGCCGGCCGTGCAGCCAAAGCAGTGATCGCCCGTTGCAATCGCTTCGCCTTCGAGCTGCTCAGGATCGATGTCCCACAGATAGCGCGGCGCACGCTCGACGCCGCCCAGGGGAAATTTCATCATCTGGTTGAAATCGCAGTCGAAAACCTCACCGAGCCAGCTCACATTGACTGTGTCGCGGCACATCAGCCCTTCGATCGTCGCCGGGTTGAACGCTTCGACGAGCAGATCCATGTATCCCTCGAATTTCCCGTTGTGCCGCAGCCACGACGCAAAGCGGGAAACAGGCAGATTGGTGATCGTGTAGAGCCTGTTGAATTCGATCCCGAAATGCGCGCGCAGCTCGCGCTTGTAGTCGGCCTCGAGTTCGGCCTGCGCCGGCGGAAGCTTTGCCCCGTTGGGGTTGAAGACCAGATATAGCGGCAAATTCGGATCGATTCCGTAGCCGATCGCGTTCAGGCGCTGGAGCGCCGTGATGCTCGCGTCGAATACGCCTTCGCCACGCTGGGCATTCACGTTTTCGGGTGAGTAGCACGGCATCGAGGCGATGATTTCCACTCGGTGCGCCGCGAGGAAATCAGCCAAATCCTCGTGTCCCGACTCCAGGAGAATCGTCAGATTGCATCGGTCGATGATGGTCCCTTCCGCGTCGATTGCGCGCAAGCGTTCAACGAAATAACGGAAATCCGGAATCATCTCCGGCGCCCCGCCCGTGAGGTCCACGATCGGCAGTCGCGCATCTGCCTGCCAGGCGAGAATCCGATCAACGGTCTCGCGGGTCATGATCTCTTTCCGGCGAGGACCGGCGTTCACGTGGCAGTGAATGCACGTGAGGTTGCAGAGTTTACCGACGTTGATTTGGAGCACGCGCGGGCGAGCCCGGCGGAGCCGAACGCCGTGCGAATCAAGTTTGCTTTCGAAGAGGTTCATGGCGTCGTGAGGCGTAGAAAATAGAAAGCGAGGGCCGAGATCGCCGCGGCCGTGGGGAGTGTCACAACCCACGCGAGCATCATTTCACCAACCGTTTTCCAGCGCACGGCCCGCGCGTCTCGTTTGAGTCCGAGCCCCACAATCGCGGCGCTGCTTACGTGCGTCGTCGATACCGGCAACGCGAACCGCGAGGCGAAGATAACCAGGATGGCCGTGACGAGATTCGCGGTGAGGCCCTCGATCGGCTGCATCGGCGTTACCTTCTCTGCGAGCGTCTCGGTGACTTTGAATCCGCGCATTACGCTCCCGGCGGTCATGGCGACAGCAACCAGCATGAACGCTGTGCTTAATGGCACGTCGAGTGTCCCCGCCGCGACCGCGCCAAGTCCGAGGATCTTCGGCGCATCATTCAGACCGCGGGCAAAGGCGGTCGCGCCGGCGCTCAGCCAGTGCAAACTGTCCATCACGGTCACGCCTGCGAGGGTGACGGGCGAGCATTCGCAAAACTCTGTTTGATTCACCACAACCCCGCTAGCGGATGCGTTGAGATTCATCGCAACGCCATTTGTGGTCGCGGCAGCCATGGCGGCCGGCTGCTGCACGCAGACGCAGTAATCTTGCCACCGGCCCAGACCGGCACGCACGAGCGGGAAAAAAACGAACACCAAGGCGGTGGACATGATGGGACTTGCGGCCAAAGGAAGCGCGAATTTCCCGACGAGCACCGGCCATTGAACTCCACCCACACCCGCCGCGACCACACCCGCACCAACGAGGCCGCCCGTCAACGCGTGAGTGGTGGACACCGGCATACCGGTGGCGGTGGCCAGCCAAATCCAGGCGAGGGCGCCAATCGCCACCGCGAGGATGAAACCCGAACCATCCGGCGTCGCGGTAAGAAACCCTTTCCCGCTGAATGCCGCCACCAGTCCCTGCGCGGCCAGCGCAGCGGCAGCGGCACCGGCAAACGTCCAGACACTGCCCCAGACAATCGCGACCCTGTATCGCGTTACGCCGCTACCCACCAGCGTTGCGATGGACTTGGAGACATCGTTGGCGCCGTTGAAAAAACCGACGGCCAGCATCGCTGCTATGACAATCGCGGCCAGCATCAGCAGCATGCTCCGTTTCCGCCGTCGCAGCACGACGAGCTTTCAGTAGTGATTCGGTATTCTTGTCCCTTGGTTTCGCGCGCATCGCGCGGCGCCGAGCGGCGACTATCGAACGGTTCGGCTTTTTCGAGCGAAATGGGTGTCAGCGGCTCGATGGATTCGAAGTAGTCGCGATCCGGCGCCTTGCGGTAGAGCTGAAAGGTCTTATCGCAAACCGCGTGACGCACGCCGCGCCGCAGCCGGTGACCGTCATCGTCAACCACTTCCCTGAACGGCCCCTTGTAGATTACCGCTTGTTTGCGCTCGAAACACGGGCCTTGTTTTCCTTTGACAGCCCTCACGGTCACGGAGCGAAACTCGATGTCCCGCACCGTGCGCCACGGCTGGGGGTCGCGCTTGACCAACTCGATGCCGTAGAACCCGGTGCGTTCGAACGCCTCCAGGAAACCGGTCTCGGTCAGCGCCCCGGAAATGCAGCCGCTCCAAAGTTCGGGGTCGCGCTGCAACTCCTCCGGCACGACTTCGTCGCTTACGATATCCGAAATGACGGCGCGCCCGCCGAGCCGAAGCACTCGGAAGATCTCATCGAACAACTTAGCCTTGCTCGCCGGCTCGACGAGGTTCAGCACGCAATTCGACACGACGACATCGACGCTGTTGTCACCAATGAGCGGATGCTCCCGGCGCAGCTCGGTTGTCAGCCGCTCCGCCTGCAACCAAGCGTCCGCACCAGCCAGCGGTTCACTCTGCAAGCGCTCGTCCAGAAGCTCGAGATTGAGGGCCAGATCCTGAATCCGGCCCTTGCGGAATTCCACGTTCGCGAAGCCGATGCGCTCAGCGACGATCGGCGCATTGCGCCGCGCCAACTCAAGCATCTCGTCCGTCATGTCGACGCCGATGACTTTTCCCGCGGCGCCGACCACCTGCGAAGCGATGAAACAGATTTTCCCCGTGCCCGAGCCCAGGTCGAGGACGGTCTCGCCCTCTCGCACCCAGCGCGAGGGATCGCCGCAACCGTAGTCGCGTTCGATGACTTCGGTGGGGATGACTTTAAGATGCTGCGGATCGTAATCGACGGGGCAGCAGAGCGCGGCCTCGGCGCGATGGGCGGCGTTGGCATAACGTTCGCGAACAGAGGTTTCAGTCGTCATGGCGCAGCTTGAAAAGGTTGAGATTAGGCGCGGAAAAAACTTTCGATGTTGGGTGACTTGCCCGGCTCTACCGGCACCCCGAGAACGCAAGCGCGGCTCCCGTCCTTCCAGAGGGCTAGAGACCAGTTGCCCGAGCGCTCGAATCGTGGCTTGGCCAATTCCGGCAGGCTCACACCGTCGAGGGCCGCCGGCGATTGATCGAACACGTAGAGGTGCACCATCTTCATGTCGTCGCCCACGAAACAGACCAACGACACCTTCCCGCGGGTGGTTTTCCATGTCTCGCAACCGAGCACGGCCATTTTCTCCAATCCGGGCGGCAGGCGATCCGGCAGCGGACCGCCCTTTTCGGAGATCCAAGCCCGGAGTTTCGAGTAGCCCGAGGACATCAGGCCGATCGAGGCGTGATGGTCCGACAGATTGGTGGCGAGTTCGGCGAGCGACGCGTTTTCAGGGAGGATCAGCCCACCGCGGCTTTGCAGACCAGTGCGAAGCGCTAGCAAGACGGCAACACTTGCAGCGAGCGCGAGCGGCCACAGCCACCGCCGACGATTGAACCGCGTCGCCCGCATGGTCGTTTGAATCATCGCCCGGCCTTCGGCCGGGCCTTTGATACTCGCAAACGCCGAGGCGACTTGGACGTCGAATTCCTGTTGTTCGGCCAGCCACGCGCGCAGGGCCGGGTCTGATTCGGCTTGTTTAAGCGCCTCACGAAACAGCGGATCTTGGGCATCCATGCCGTTCGCGCGATAGACGCTCAGAATGAGCTTAGCGTTGTTATTATCCATGTTGCTCTCCTTTCGCCGGCCGCATGGGGACCACCTTGCCGGGTCCGACCGCCGCAATTTGTAATTTTGTGCGAAGTTGCTCCTTGCCGCGCGCGATGCGCGACATCACCGTCCCGATGGGGATGTCGAGAATTTCTGCGATTTCCTTGTAAGAGTGACTTTCGAGGTAAAAAAGGCTGACCGGAGCGCGGAAGGTTTCGTCGAGCATCCCGAGGGCGGCGATCACGGTCGCCGCATCCACGCCGGAACCGGACGTAGGGCGGGCCACGGGTTGTTTGTCCAAGGCCGCATCGACCTCACCGAGCACCTCGCGCTGCTTGAGGCGCCGCGAATCGAGGAACTCGCGGTAGAGGACCATGAAGAGCCATGACTTCGCACGACCTTTGTCGCGCAGAGTGTGTCCCTTTTCGGCCCAACGGGCGAAGGTCTGCTGCGTAAGATCGAGCGCGTCGTCACCATTTCGCGCCAGACTGAGCGCAAATCGGTAGAGCGGGTCATACCACGCGTCGATCAGTTGCTGGAATGTAGAGGCTTCCATCTGGAAGTTGTGACGGAGAACCCGGTAATCTATTCCGGTCGGATAGCACCTTTTTCAGAAAAATCGCACTCGCTCCGCCAGTCTTCGCTCGCCGCGACAGCGGCACGAAGACTGCCGCGTCGACTTGCCGCGCCAAAGCGAAGCGACGGCGGGAGCCCGCGTCCAGCGGGCGGAGACGGGCGCATACTCGATAACGCGAGCTACGACTCGGCAAGCCGGCATCGGGTTTTTGTTGAAATCGCTGGCGCTCCGCCAGTGTTTTTCAGAGGTAAAACGGAGTCCGTCGCGGTTGATAGCGGCAACCGCTGATTCGGAAACGGGCGGTGTTCG
>JACQWL010000439.1 GCA_016209255.1 Verrucomicrobiota bacterium | reverse complement strand
TGCCGCTTCCGGGAGAGTGGTGTGGAACGTGGAGATGTTTCGCCAAACGGCGCCCGATGCGCTGCAGATGCATGACAAGAACAGCCACGCGAGCCCCACCGCGTTATTTGAAAACGGGCGGATCTACGCACATTTCGGGCACCACGGCACCGCCTGTGTCGATGAGACGGGCAGGATCGTGTGGAGCACCCAGGAGAATCGCTACCCGCCGGTGCATGGCACGGGCGGCAGCCCGGTGATCGTGGATGATCTGCTGATCTTCAACGCGGACGGCGCCAGCAAACCGGCCGTGCTCGCGCTCGACAAGGCGACGGGAAAGGTCCGCTGGAAGGTGGCCCGCCCGCCCACCGAGGCGAAGAGCAAGTTCTCGTTCTGCACTCCGCTGCTGATCGAGGTCAACGGCCGGCGTCAGCTCATCACCCCCGGCAGCGGGATTGTTCAGGCGCTGGACCCGAGGGACGGGAGCGAGATCTGGCATGTTCTCTACGGCCGGGGTTACTCCGTGGTGCCCCGCCCGGTCTTTGCGCATGGGCTGGTGTATTTGAGCACCGGATTCGACCAGCCGATCGGTTACGCCATCCGGCCCGATGGCGCGGGCGATGTTACCGACACCCACGTCGCCTGGACGATTAGGAAGCGCGTGCCGCTCAACGCCTCCATGGTCGTGCTGGGCGATGAACTCTACATGCTGGCCGACAATGGCGTGCTGTCCTGTCTGGATGCGAAGACGGGCGTGGTCCATTACGAGGAGCGCCTGCTGGGGGCCTGCACGGCTTCGTTGCTGGCGGCAGATGGCCGCATCTACGCGATTGACGAGCTCGGCAAGGCCGCGGTGGTGAAGCCCGGCAAAACGTTTCAGGTCATCGCGACGAGCGACTTGCAGGAAAAGACCCTGGCCTCGATGGCGGTGTGCGAAAGCGATCTGCTCATCCGCACCGAGAATGCGGTGTACCGCGTCGGCCAGCGCGGGAGGAAGGAATAGAAAGGTGCGACGTGCGACCCGGTCCGCCGGGCCAGCCAACCGGGCGCTTGCCACTCCATGCCTGCATTTGCAGGCCAGACCCGCGCCCGTCTCATAACGTGACAATGGTCTGAGCGTGCGTCTCGCTGGTGCTGAAAGGTTGCGCTTGCCCGGCGCGAAGGAGTCGCGGACGTTCACGACCATCCCATGAAGAATATTCGCGCGCTGCTCCTGGCATTCCTTCTCGCCGGCCCGCTGGTCTACGCCACCAGCCTGAGCGGGGTGACGTCGGTGTTCGAAGCCACGCCGCAGCACTACAAACTGATCGCCCAGAATCAACTCGGCAACGAGGCCTTCGCTTCACCGGCGATCTGCGGGAACCGGGTCTACCTGCGCAGTGCGAAAAAAGGAAACGACCGCCAGGAATACCTTTGGTGCATCGGGGAGTGACGAAGGCATTTGCATGAAACGAATCGCAGCGCCGGCATCGACTCCGGGGAGGCTTCGCCTGTGCCTTGGTCTCGCGCTGGCTTTCGCGATTCCGGTTTCGTCAAACGCGGCGGCGGCGGAAGTCTCCCCCACCACCGCGTCCTTGATCGCTGCGCCAGAGGTGGGCTGGCCCCAGTTCCGCGGACCGCGCCGCGACGGGATTAGCGATGAACGCGGGCTGCTCCAATCCTGGCCGGAAGGCGGGCCGCGGATGCTCTGGTCGGCCACCGGTGCGGGCCGCGGCTACTCTTCGCCGATCGTAGCCGGAGGCCGGCTCTACATCACCGGGGATTTCGGGGAGGAATTGCGCATCCTTGCGTTCGACCTGCAGGGAAAGCCCCTCTGGCACGCCACCAACGGGTCGTCCTGGTTGAATCAACATCTGGGCGCCCGCGCATCGGTGACGTATAGCGCGGAGCGGATCTTTCACCAGAACGCGCACGGACGCGTGGCCTGCTTCGATGCGGCCAGCGGGAAGGAACTCTGGTCGGTCGACCTGCTGGCACGCTTCCGCGGCGAGAACATCACGTGGGGACTCAGCGAATGTCTGCTCGTGGACGAACGCGCCGTGTTCGCCACGGCCGGCGGGCGGGATGCGCTGCTGGTGGCGCTGGACAAACGGACGGGTGAAGTCCTCTGGCGGAGCGAAGCGCTGATCGACCCCGAGGACAACGCGTCGCCGCAAAACGCCGGTTACGCCTCGCCCATTCTGGTCCGCTTCGCCGGCCGCCGCCTGCTCATCGGCTGTTCGTCGCGGCATTTGTACTGTGCTGATGCGGACAGCGGGAAAATCCAATGGACGCAGCGACGGCCGACATCCTATTCGGTGCTGGCCATGATGCCCGTGCTGGTGGGCGACGCGGTGTTCATGTCCGCCCCGCTCGGTCCCCCCGGCCGGCTTTATCGGCTCCTGGCGCCCGCACTGCCGGGCGGCACGGTGGGCGTGGAGGAAACATGGACCACGGATCTCGACACCGCCCAAGGCGGAGTGGTGCATGTGGCCGGCCGGCTCTTCGGCTCCTATTATCCGAGCCGCCGCGGTTGGGCCGCCCTGGATGCAACCACCGGGAAGGTGGTTTACGAGGCGCCGGATTTGGTCAAAGGCGCCGCGCTGCACGCGGACAAGCGGCTTTACGCGCTGAGTGAAGACGGCTGGATGCTGCTCCTGCATCCTGCCGCGGCGCAGTTCGAGGTCAAAGGCCGGTTCCGGCTGGCGACCGCCCGCGACCGCGACGCCTGGGCGCATCCGGTCATCCACGACGGCAGACTGTATTTGCGTTACCACGACAACGTGCAGTGCCACGACATCCGGGCCACGCCGTAGGCGCGTCCATGCAGCCGGCCGTCGGCAGCGCGCTTGCGCGCGCTCTGCAAACGCGCCCGCGAGCGGGCTGCCTACCGCTGCATCTTTCTGCTTTCGAAACCATGAGGACAACCGCGGCCGGCTGCTGGGCAACGGCGCCGTTCTAGCCTGCTGCGTGAGCGGCGGGAATGTGGATGTCCCTGCGCTCACGCGCAGGGCTAGGAAAACCGCCGTTTCTTCCCGTCCGGAGCAAAACGCGTTTGCGATCGGGACTGCGTGATTCCGGCCTAATCCCACTTCCCCTCGGCCGGCGGGCCGATTTGCGGCGCGAGGGCAAGGCGGAAGCCGATGCCGTAGCTGCCCGCGTTGGTCGGATTCCAGTGGCGAAACGCGGAGCGGCAAATGCCGGCGGAAACACCCCAACTGCCCCCGCGAAGGATGTGAAATTGGCGGGCGCCTGTGCCCGTGGGGTCGTTCACTCTGCCACCGGCATAGCCGGCATACCAATCCACACACCACTCGGCCACGTTGCCGTGCATATCATGGAATCCCCATGCGTTGGGCTGCTTCTGCGCGACCGGGTGCGTCTGACCGCCGCTGTTGGCGTCATACCACGCCATCGCCTCGATCTCGCCGGCGTATTTCCCCGTCGTTCCGGCGCGGCACGCGAATTCCCACTGCGCCTCGGTCGGAAGGGTGTAGGCGTAGCCTTGGGGCAGTCGGCCGGCGGTGCGTTCGCGCTCGGTAAGTTTCAGGCAAAACTCCATCACGAGATCCCACCCGACCTGTTCCACGGGACGGTCCGAGCCCTTGAAGAAACTGGGGACGGGAACGCGGTCAATCACCGCCTGCCACTGACCCTGTGTAACCTCAGTCCGGCCCAGCCAGTAACCGCGTGTGAGCGTTACCAGCGTGTCGTCGCCCGCGCCATGCGTGCTGCTCATCAGAAACGTGCCCGGCGCAATCCAGATCATCGCGATCGCAGGATGAGCGACGGTGAAGTTCTGCCCGAACCGCGGAGTGTTGGATGCGTTTCCCGCGGGGTTGGCCTTCGCCAATTCAGCCGCGACGCCGGGCACCGCGATGAGCGCAAGCCAGGTGAAAGCGGTAACCACAGAGCGTAGCATGTGCAGGACTCTAGGCGAAAGACGTGAAGGGCGCAACCGGGACGTTTTTGCCGGGAGCTTGCGGCGTTCTCCGCAATCCGAGCGCATCTGCCGATTGGCGGTGCGACTGTGGGAGGGGCTTTACGCCCCGACTGGTTGGCGCATGTCATGCGTCGGGGCATAAAGCCCCTCCCACAGCCAACCCTCCCAAGGATCTTGGACCACCGGCACCGACACAATCGGGAGATGCGCCCCGCAGAGTCTCTACCCTTGGAAAACAGTCGCCAGGTGCAGGCGTCGGCAAATAATCCTCCACCGCGATGCGTCCCACTCCTGCCAGATTCCTTTCGAGGCTTTCGCGGCATCTGGCGGTGGGCCTCGCGTTTTTTCTCTCTTCCATCGGTCACGGGCGTGTCTCGGCCGCGCCGAACGAACTCGGCCACCCGGTCGTGCGGGATTTTCCCCCAGGCAAGGCCGGCATCGGGCATCTCTGCCCGACCGTGACCCAGGATGCGGCCGGCTTCATCTATATCGCCGCCAGTACCCAAGTTCGTTTCTACGACGGCGACACGTGGCAGTTTATCAAGCTCCCGACAGAATCCGCCGGGGTGAGAAAATTCGCCGTCACGGCGGACGGCACGATCTACATGGGCGGCGCGAGCGTGCTCGGCTATCTCCGCGCGGGAGGAGAAAGCAAGGAATACGTCTCGCTCGCCGATCGGCTGCCGCCCACCGAAAGCGGTTTCGACGATATCTTCGATGTGCTCGCGGTCGGCAATACCGTGTATTTCGCCGACGAGGAGAAAATTCTGATCTGGCGCGACCGGCGTTTCGTCGTTGTGCCCTACCCCACGCCGCCGCACTCGCGCGGGGCGCGACTCCACCGCGTCGGCGACACCGTCTATGTCACCGCGCTCGATCGCCCGCTGTGCCGGCTGGCGCACGACCAGCTCGAAGTCGTCGCCGACGATCCCGTGCTTCGGCAGAACCAAATCGTCTCCGTCGAGCCGGGCCCGGCCGGCACTCTCGCACTTCTCACCGCCGAGCGGGGATTCTTCCAGCTCGACACCGGGCGCGTGACCCCGCTGCCGGCCGAGGCCAATCGCTGGCTGGCCGGCAAGGGCATCCTCCGGGCGCAACGCCTGGCCGACGGCTCGCTCGTGGTCGCGTTTACCTCTGTCAGCGGCGACGGCGGCATGCGCTTCGGCGCCGACGGCCGGTATCTGGGCCCGATCGACAACTCCACCGGGCTCTATGTCAAAACGCTCCGGGATTTTTTCTGCGACCGCGAGGGTGGACTCTGGATGGGGAGCGAAACGGGTGTTTTTCGGCTCGAGTGGCCATCCGCCGTGACGGTCTTCGACGCCATCAACGGCCTCGGTTCGGGAGGCGTCGCCGACGTTGCCCGCCAGGAAGGCGTGCTCTACGCCGCGACCAGCGAGGGAGTTTTCCGGCTGGCGGCCAGCGACGCCGCCGGACGCTGCGCGCGCTTCGAACGCGTTTCCGGTCATCCGGCTTATTCGTTGGTTTCCCATCCTGGCGGCCTGCTGGCTCTGGGTTACACCGATCTTTTTGTCCAATCTTCGGCGGGCTTCACCGCCGTGGCCAAGCTGCCGCCGGGCGGCGGAATTTTGCGGCGCTCGAAGCGCGATCCGGATCGCGTGTGGCTCGGCACCGCGCACGGCATCCAATCCGTCCGCCACACCCCGCAAGGCTGGCGCGATGAGGGGCTCATCGCCGGGTTTGACGAAAACACCCGCGGGCTGGCCGAGGCTTCGGATGGTTCGTTGTGGGTGGCCACGCTGGACCGGGGTCTGTTCCGCTTCGACTTTGGCGACGGGAAAAACACCGGGCCCGGCGTGCCTCGCGTCGAGCGCTTCGCGGGCGGCCGCGGTTTGCCGGAGCGATTTAAGCAGGTCAACACGGCGGAATGGGCCGGCGAGCCGACCATCGTGCTCAACCACACGCCGCGACCGTTTCGCTTCGATGCTGCGCTGCGCCGCTTCGTTCCGCTCGCTGGCACGGAGTCGCTCCCGGCGGAGATTTCCGAAGATGGCTGGTTGCCGGGCGACACCGACACCGGCGGAGCCGAGGCGCTGTGGCTGGCGGGTTCCACGAGCATCTTTCGTGTGCCGCGGAAAGGTCCGCCTCAGCGGCTGCCTCGCTTGGTGACCGCGACATCCGGCGCAGTCTCGCGGATGCGCGAAGAAAACGCCGGCGCCGGCACCGTGCTGTGGATCTGCGGCGCGAACGGCCTCGTTCGGGTGGAGGTCGCGCGCGCCTTCCCGGCACTCGTGCCCTTCGCGACCCTCCTCACCACGACCGGGGTCAGCGAGGGCGACCACCTCGCGCCCGGGCACGGGGCGCTCAACTTCAACTACGTCGCATTGCGGCACCAAATCGCCGACTCCGTCGCCTACCAGACCCGGCTGGTCGGCTACGACCGGGACTGGTCACCGTGGTCGCCCAAGCGCGAGCGCATCTTCACCACCCTGCCGGCGGGCGGCTACCGCTTCGAAGTCCGCGCGCGCGATGCCGACGGCCAGCTCAGCGCGCCCGCCGCGCTCGCGTTCGCCGTCCTCGCGCCGTGGTGGCTCACCGCGGGGGCGCTGCTCGGCTACGTCGTCGCGGGCACAGGTCTGGTCGTGGGCGTGGTGCGGCTCCGCACGCGGGCGTTGCGCCGGCGCGCCACGCGACTCGAGGGCGTCATCGCCGAACGCACGTCCGAACTCGCGCAAAAGAATCTCGATCTCATCCGCCTCAATCGGCTCGAGGTCGACGAAAAAACCGCCGCCCGCCTGGCGGAGGAAAAGGCGCGTCTCGAAGTGCTCCGCTACCAGCTCAACCCGCACTTCCTCTACAACACGCTGGCCTCGATCAGCGCCTCGCTGCCGGCCGGCCGGTCCACCGCCCGCACGATGGTCGAGCGCCTCGCCGATTTCTGCCGCCTCACGCTCCACCGCTCCAACGAGGGAGACTGGACGACGCTGGGCGAGGAGATGCAGCTGCTGCGCGCCTACCTCGAAATCGAACAGTCCCGCTGGGGCGACCTGCTCGACATCGAAATCGCCTGCGACTCCGTCCTCAACAGCGAGCGCCTCCCGTATTTTCTGCTCCTGCCCCTCGTGGAAAACGCGCTCAAGCACGGGCGCGCCACCAGCCCCGATCGCGTCGGTCTGCGCCTCGTCGCGCGGCGGGAAGCAGGGGGCGCAACCACTTCCCGTTCCGCCGCGCCGCGGCCGCCCGCTCAGCCCGGAACAGAAATCCGTTCCGCTGAGAATGACACTCTCATCCTCGAAGTATCCAACACCGGCAAGTGGATCGAACCCGCCGCGAAGAATACGGTCTCCTCTCTCGGCATCGGCCTCGACAATTTGCGCGAACGGCTTGCGCGCCACTACCCGGGCTCGCACCAGCTCACGATCTGGCACGGCGGCGGCTGGGTCACGGTCACGCTGCGCCTTACGGCGCACGGTCAGGCGACGGGCTCGGTTCCGGGCGCATCTCCCGGTTGGCGGTGAGTCGAACCCTGTTGGCCTGACCGTTTGGTTTTGGGTCTCCCCCTGCTGAGAACATCCAAGCTCCAACCTCCAAGCTCCAATGAAGCTCCAATCGACCAATTTCCCGCTGCCAGTCTGCTTGGAGTTTTCCGCTTTTGCAGTTTCAATGGAGGTTGGAGCTTGGAATTTGGAGCTTTTGCGCTCCGTCGGCACCGACAACTCGCAAATGCGCCCCTCGGTTTCGCCCCCGTCTGTTGTGGTTTGAATCTGTCTCCTGGATCCTCTCTATTGTCTCCTTACATGCCGCAGGCCCTGCTCATCGAAGACGAGACCACCGCACGGGCCGATCTGCGCGCCAAGCTCGCGGCGCATCCCGACGTCACGGTCGTTGCCGAAGCCGCCACGATGCGCAGCGCGCGCGAGCTCCTGGCGCGCCCGGACTACGATCTCGTGTTTTTGGACATCCAGCTCATCGGCGGCAACGCCTTCGACCTCGTGCCGGACGTGCGCCCTGGCGCGCGCATCGTCTTCGTCACCGCTTACGACGCCTATGCGCTGCGTGCTTTCGAGATTAACGCGCTCGACTATCTGCTCAAGCCTGTCGCACCTGCGCGCCTGGCCAAGGCGCTCCGCCGACTGGCCGCCGCGCCCGCCCTCTCCGAGGAGGCCACGGCCGAACTCGCACCGGGTCCTGCGTTGCGACTTGACGACACTGTCTACCTGCGTTCCGGGCTGCGGGCGCGTTTTGCACCGGTCGCGGACATCAGTCTCATCGCCGCCCACGACAATTACACCGAGGTCCGGCTTGCCGACGGTTCGAAAATCTTTCTCCGCAAGAGCCTCAAGGCCTGGGAGGACACGCTGCCCGCCACGCATTTCATGCGCGTGCACCGGACGCAAATCGTGAACCTCGCGCGCGTCATCCGCTACCGGCGCGACGGCGACGAGCACACGCTGCTCTACGTCGCCGGCGTGGCCGAGCCCGTTTCTGCCAGCCGGGATCGCTGGAGCGATCTGCGCGAGCGGCTCGAGCACCTGCACCCGGCGACATAGCGGCGTAGCGGCGCGATGCTTTCCCGAACAGATTCCGCACTGCTCAACCCGCGCGCCAAAAACTCCGCCCTTGTGAACGCCATTGAAGGTCCGATTTCCACCGGGGCTCCAGGAGGCGGATCGTGAAAACCCGCCGGGCCATTGACCGGATCACCCATCACGGTGTGGACGTTGCCGCAATCGGCACTGCCGCGGTGGGGTTGTTTGCGCTGGGCACCTGGGTTTTCGGCCAATGGCGGTTCTCCGCCTTTGGGCCCGGGTATGTCCCGATGGCGCCGAGCACGGCGGTTCTGTTTATCCTGCTGGGACTGGCGCTGGGGGCCTGTCACCGCTGGCCGGACGTTCGGCCGGTCCGGATGATCGCGATGGCGGCTGCGTTCCTCACCATGATCGTGAGTGCGTTGGTCGCGGCGCAGTCCTGGTCTTACATCCCGCTGCCGTGGGATGGTTGGCTGACGGATCCCGGTCTTCGGGCGGGCGCCATTCCGTTGGGCCGCATGTCGCCCCTGACGGCGGCGGCCTTTCTGCTTTCAGCCGGAAGCCTTTGCGTTCGGACGCCGCGGCCGCCTGTCACGAGGCGTCTCCGCTGGATCGCAGCGATCGCCGCCGGGGCAGGGTTGCTGATGGGGCTCGTCGTCGCGCTGGGCTACGCCTCGGGCACTCCGCTGATTTATGGCGGGCACGCCGTGCCGATGGCCTTGCTGACTGCCCTCGCCTTCGTGGTGCTCAACTTGGGGCTGTTGCTCTCCGACGGCGCGGTGTCCGGGCTGTTGGACTGGTTTGCCCTCGGCCTGAATGCGGACGTCTCCGCACCGCAACGGCGTTTTCTTTGGCGCATGCTGAGCGTATTGGCCGGTCTCGTGGCCGCCATCGGCCTGACCGGTTTTTTCTACTTGCAACGCCAGCAGACTTCCGCCCGCACCTACGTTTACAGCGACCTGAACGCCATCGCCGATCTGAAGATGGCCCAGATCGTCAACTGGCGCGATGAGCGATTGAGCGACGCGCGCTTTCTCGGGCAGGCGCGCTTTGTGGCCCGGGATATCGCCCGGTTGCTCGCCGATCCCAATTCCGAGGCAGCCCGTGCCGAATCGATCCACTGGTTGAACCTGGTCAAAACCGACGGTCGGTATGCCGACGCCATGATCTACGACGCCGAGATGAACCTGCGACTGGCGCTCCCGGGATCGACGGCCACCCGGACACCAGGTCCGTTCCTGCGCGAACACCTGGCTGCAGCACTGCGGAGCAACGATGCCGTCTTGACCGACCTTCACCGGCTCGATGCCGGCGGCCCTATCCGTCTCGATCTCATCGTTCCGGTCATGTCGTTCGATCCCGCGCCGCCCGCCACCAGCCCGCCGTCCGCCCCATCCCGCCCGGCGTCCATCGCCGTGGTCGTGCTGCGGCTCGATCCGGAGAAGTTCCTGTTCCCATTGGTGCAATCCTGGCCCACCCTCAGCCAGACCGCGGAAACCCTGCTGGTGCGCCGCGAAGACGAAGAGGTCGTTTTCCTCGGCGAACTCCGGCACCGGCCCGGGACCGCCTTGGCTTTGCGCCGCTCCGTCCACGAGCCGCAACTGCCCGCGGCCATGGGCGCCCGGGGTGAGACGGGCGTGTGCGAGGGCGTGGATTATCGCGGAGCCAAGGTCCTCGCCGCCACTCGGGCCGTCCCCGGCTCGCCTTGGATCATGGTCGCCAAGGTGGACCAGGCGGAAATCTACGCGCCGTTGCGGGCCGAGGCTTGGAACGTTGGTCTGGTCATCGCCGCGCTGCTCGTGGCGATCGCAGCGACCGCGGCGTTTCTGTGGCGGCACAACACCGCCGGGTTCCTGCACCGTGCCCTCGTGGCAGAGCAGGAGCGCCAGACCATGGCCGATCGCCTCGAACTGCTCACCCGGCACGCGAACGATATCATTCTCCTGCTGGACGAAACTGGCCGGATCGTCGAGGCCAACGACCGCGCGCTCGCCACGTACGGCTACACGCTCGACGAGCTGCGCCAGTTGCCCGCCGGGGGTCTCCGGCATCCGGCGGCCAAGGAGAACCTGCCCCAACAACTTGAACTTTTCACGTCCCCCGACGGCGCGTTCTTCGAAACGATCCACCAGCGCCGGGATGGCACGACGTTCCTGGTCGAATTCAGCGGCCGGGCGGTCGAGATCGATGACCGTCAATTCGGCTTGGGCATCTACCGCGACATCACCGAGCGGAAACAGGTGGAAGAGGTCATCCGCCAACTGAACCAAACGCTCGAGCAGCGCGTGCGCGAGCGCACCGCCGAACTCGAGGCGGCCAACAAGGAACTGGAGGCGTTTTCCTATTCCGTGTCGCACGACCTGCGGGCGCCGCTGCGGACCATGGACGGATTCAGCCAGGCGCTGCTGGACGATTGCGCCAACCTGCTGGACGACCGGGGGCGGGACTATCTGGGCCGGGTCCGCGCCGCGACGAGTCGGATGGCCGCGTTGATCGACGATCTGCTGCTGTTGTCGCGGGTCGCGCGCGCCGACCTGCGCCGCGAACGTGTCGACCTCACCGCGCTCGCCCGCTCCGTGATCGACGAATTGCGCCTGGCGCAGCCCGAGCGACCGGTCGAGGTTTGGGTGGCGAACGATTTGGCGGGCGAGGGCGACGCCCGGTTATTGCGCGTCGTGCTGACCAACCTGCTGGGCAATGCCTGGAAGTTCACCGGGCGCCAGCCGCGAGCCCGGATCGAGTTTGGCGCGCGGGAGATCGACGGGGCGCAGGCGTTTTTTGTGCGCGACAACGGCGCCGGCTTCGACATGGCGTTTGCCGAGAAACTGTTCGGCGCCTTCCAACGGCTCCATTCTGCAGCCGAGTTTCCCGGCACGGGCATCGGCCTGGCCAGTGTCCAGCGCATCATCCGCCGCCATGGCGGTCGCGTGTGGGCCGAGGGCGCGGTCGGTGAAGGCGCGACATTTTATTTCACGTTGAAAGGGAACGGATGAGGATCAACGGTTCACGCGTTCGGGGGTTCAACCGTTCAACCGTTCAACCGTTCAACGGTTCACGGGTTCAAGGGATACAAAACGCGCATAGACCCTGAACCGTGAAACCGTGAACCGTGAAACCGTGAACCGTGAACCCGGAACCGTGAACCTCGAACCATAAACTCAAAGACCTGACCGGTTCCAAACCCGCCCACACCCATGAACGAACCCCTGCGTGTCCTGCTCGTCGAGGACTCTAAAGACGACGCCGAACTGCTGTTGGTCGAACTCCGGCGCGGCGGTTTTGCGCCCGAATTCGAACGGGTGGAGACCGCCGAGGCCATGCAAGCGGCGCTCGCCCGCCAGACGTGGGATATCGTGCTCTCCGATCATGGGATGCCCCATTTCAGTGCGCCGGCGGCGTTGAAGACCCTGAAACAGAGCGGACACGACCTCCCGTTCATCGTCGTGTCAGGCACCATCGGTGAGGAAGCCGCCGTGGCGATGATGAAGGCGGGGGCGCACGACTACCTGCTCAAAGACAACTTGCAGCGTCTTGTGCCGGTGGTGCGGCGCGAGTTGACGGAGGCCGAAGGGCGCCGCTGGCACATGCGGGTGGAAGAGGCCCTGCGGCAGGAACAGGCGCTGTTCACCAGCCTGACCGGAGCGATTCCCGACCACATCTATTTCAAGGACCCGCAGAGCCGGTTTGTCAGGATCAACGACAGCATGGCGAAGGCATTCGGCCTGCGCAGTCCCGCGGAAGCCGTCGGCCGGACCGATGAGGATTTTCTTCCCGCGGAACGCGCCCGGCAGATCCTGGCGGATGAGCAGCGCATCATGCGCACCGGCGAGCCGGCCATCGGGCTCGAGGAAAAGGAAACCTGGCCCGACGGCCGGATCACCTGGGCATCCACCACCAAGGTTCCCTTGCGCGATGCGCACGGCAACATCACCGGGCTGGTCGGCATCTCGCGCGACATCACCGAGCGCAAGCGGACCGACGAGCAACTGCGCAAACTCTCGCGCGCCGTGGAGCAGGGCCCGGTGACGGTGATGATCACCGATGCGGCGGGCGCCATCGAATACGTCAACCCCAGATTCACAGAACTGACGGGCTACACGTTCGAGGAGGTGCGGGGCCAGAACCCGCGTCTCCTCGGATCGGGCCTCACGCCCGCGGCCGTTTTCGCTGATATGTGGTCGACGATCACCGCCGGCCGCGAATGGCGGGGCGAGTTCCACAACCGCAAGAAAGACGGCGCGTTGTTCTGGGAGAGCGCCGTCATTTCGCCCCTGCGGGACGCCACGGGCCGGATCACGCATTTCATCGGCGCCAAGCTGGAAATCAGCGAGCAGAAACTAGCCGAGGAGAAGATCCGGCAGCAGGCCGCATTGCTCGATACCGCCAACGACGCGATCTACGTGCGCACGCTCGACCAGGAGATCCTTTATTGGAACCAGGGCGCCGAGCGCCTCTACGGC
>JACQWL010000039.1 GCA_016209255.1 Verrucomicrobiota bacterium | reverse complement strand
TTCAAGGCGTTGTCTGTTTGCGTGCCGTGAAATCGCCTGCCAGCAGGCTCCTGCAAAAACTCGGTGGTCGCCTCATCTCGAGCGCAAGGTAGAATCATGAAGACGGCCGGCTTTTCGCTCCGTCGTCTGCTCCTCGCCGGGTTGGCCGGGTTCGCCCTCGGCGTCACGTCCGTCTGGGCGCAGACGTCCAGCCTGCCCGCGGCGCAGGTGGGGCAGAGTTACAGCTTCCAAGTCACGACGACGCCCGCCGCGCCCTCCGGCACGAACTACGCCGCGACCGGCTTGTCGTCGGGGATTTCGATCAACGCGTCCTCGGGCCTGATCGGCGGCACGCCGGCCACGGCGGGCACCGCCTCGGGCTCGATCTCGCTCACTTCGAGCGGCGCGACCAACAGCTTCGCCTACACGCTCGTCGTCAATCCCGCCACCGGCACGCCCGTCATTACGAGCGCCACCACCGGCACCGTCACGGCCGGAACCGCCTTCACCTACGCGGTCACCGCCAGCGATTCGCCGACGAGCTTCAACGTTGGCGCGCTCCCCGCCGGCCTCAGCCTCGGTGGCACGACGAGCGCGCCCACGATCGCCGGCACGCCCACGACCGCCGGCACCTATCAAGTCACGCTGAGCGCAAACAACTCCTCCGGCACCGGCGCCACCACGACGCTGACCATCACCGTCAATCCCGCCGGCGCCGTGCCCACGATCTCCGGTGCGACGACCGCAATCGGCACGCCGGGCACCGCGTTTAACTACACCATCACGGCGAGCGATTCGCCCGTGTCGTTCTCCGCGGTCGGATTGCCGTTGGGCCTGTCGCTGAACACCACGACGGGCGTTATCAGCGGCACGCCTACCGCGACAGGCACGTCGTCGGTCAGCCTCAGCGCCAACAATGTGGTCGGGGCGGGTGCGCCGGCGACGCTCACGATCACAGTCAACCCCCCATCCGGCGGCGGTGGCGGCGGTGGTGGTGGTGGTGGCGGGTTGCAGTTCCCCTTCATCATCAGTCCGACGACGGCCAGTGCCGTGGTCGGTGAGTCATTCGCGTTTGCCGTGCAGACCCGGGCGAGGGCCGACCAGATCAGGGCCTTGAATCTTCCGTCGGGAGTGACAGTCGACGAATTGACCGGATTGATTTCCGGTACGTTTTCAACCGACGGAACCTATGCCATCACCCTGCTGGCATCGAACTCGAGCGGTACGATCCCCGGCTCGTTGAGCATTACCGTTTATCCCCGGCCCAGGATAACGACGCAGCCACTGGGCACGCGGGTGCCGATCGGAGAAACGGTCACCTTGCGCGTGGCCGGCACGGGCGCACCTCCACTCTCGTATCAGTGGCAGAAGAACGGCGCGACTATCGCCGGTGCAACCAACGACTCGCTCGTGGTGGCGAATTTCCAGGTCGCCGATGCCGGCTCCTACGCGGCGGTGATTACCGACGCTTATGCGTCCACCACGAGCCGGGCGGCGACGGTGGGCGTGGTGTCGACTGAAAAAGTGATCGGCGGATCGGAAGTGGCGCAGAACATCGTGCACCCGAACGGCAATATCTACGATCAAGTTCTGCTCACCGGCACCTCCGCCGCCATCACGGCCGACGCGCGGCAGGTTACCCGTATGTCCTACATCGATCTGGGCATCGACCTGGGTGACGATATCGTGCAGGTGGAATTTTCGGGCGCCGGTACGCTGTCAATCTCGCTCGAGGGCGCCTCCGGACCGGCGACTCCGGTGAAATACGATCAGAACGTCACCTACATGAAGGGCCGCGCCAGCATCGTTGTCACCGGCGCGGACGAGACGACCAATCTCTCGGTTTTCAGCGTTGGGCGGGCGAACGCCGTCGACGAGACGCTGTTCCGGAATGGTGTTGATTACGACGGCGTCGCCGACATCGCGCTGATTTCCATTTCGAGTGCCAACGGGAAGTTCGGCGGGTTGCGGACGGGCACTGCGAGTTATTTCAACGCGCGCGGCATGAGGGGGGTCTACGCGCCCAACGTGCAATTCACGGGGCCGGTATTCGTCGGCGACATCAACGCGGCGGACACCACGGCCCCCGTGCTCCTCATCGGTTACGGGGCTGACGTTCGGATCAACGGCGGCGATCTGGCGCAGACCAACGGTCGTACCGTGCAGGTCAGTGGCATCACGCAACTGCGATTCACGGCTGGAACGGATTCGCACGACAGAGCGTTGCCGCGCAAAACCAACTTGGGCCGCCTCGAGGATAACGGCGCGGATGTCACCGCCGGGATCGTGGTGATTTCGGCGCCGTAGGTGAAGGGCGCTCATCGATCTCAGCGCGGGGATCGAAAAGGGGAGGGCGGGCATCCTGCCCGCCGCCCATCGCGGGCGGGACGCCCGCGTTCCTTTGGTAGGAGTACTCCGAAGGCGGGGGCCTTGCTTTTTGGGGATTCCCAGCGATGTAACGCTGCCACGCTCCGAAGGGGCGCTTGGGACGAATTTTCACGCGGAGCGCGCGGAAGCGCGGAGAGCTGGCGCCGGTCGGGGAGCGCGGTCACTCGCCGAGCTTTTTTCCCGGCACGAGGTGGTTCTGGACGTAATCGCGCACCGCGTCGGCGAGCGGTGTCAGGACTTTGGCGAAGCCGGTGGCGTGCAGTTTCGCCACGTCGGCCCGGGTAAAATACTGGTACTTGCCGCGCAGTCCCCCGGGCATGTCGATGAACTCGATGTTCGGTTCGCGGCCCAACGCCGTGAAGATCGCGCGCGTGAGCGTCAGCCAGGTATTGGCCTGGCCGCTGCCGAGGTTGTAGAGGCCGCCGGCGGCCGGCGCGTGCTCGGCGAAATGGAGTGTCATCTCGACGGCGTCCTTGACGTAGAGGAAGTCCCGCTGCTGTTCACCGTCCTTGAATTCGGGTTTATGGCTCTTGAAAAGCTGCACGCGGCCGGTGGCCAGGATCTGCTCGTAGGCCTTGTTCACGAGCGAGCGCATGTCGCGTTTATGATCCTCATTGGGGCCGAAGACGTTGAAGTATTTCACTCCCACGATCCGCGACAGCCAGCCCATGCGCTGGGCGTGCAGGTCGAAGAGGTGTTTGGAGTAGCCATACATGTTCAGCGGTCGCAGGCGGGCGAGGTTGTCGTCCTTGTCGTCCATGCCCTGCGCGCCGTCGCCGTAGGTCGCGGCGGATGACGCGTAGATGAAGCGGGCGCCCTGCGCGAGTGCCCAGGTGGCGAGTTCCTTCGTGTAGGCGAAATTATTGTCGATGAGGTAGGCGGCGTTCTTCTCCGTCGTCGCCGAGCATGCGCCGAGGTGCAGGACGGTCGAGAACCGGCCGAACGCCTCCGGGTGCTGCCGGAGCGTGCTCCGAAACACGTCCGCCTCCACATAGTCGGCAAAGCGCAGGGGCACGAGGTTTCTCCACTTTTCGTCGGTGCCGAGGAAATCCGTCACGACAATGTCGCCATGGCCGCGCCGGTTGAGCGCCCACACCAGCGCGCTGCCGATGAAGCCCGCGCCACCGGTGACGAGAATGCGGCCGTCGAGGGTGTTCATGAGCTGGAAGTTTTGATCGCGGATTGCACGGATTTGCACGGATATTCATCCGGGGGCGTAGCTACTCAAAAGGCATAGGGCGGGATTCCGACCGAGTTGTTAAGATTGAAGATTGAGAATTGGAAATCAGGAATCGCTGTAATCGCCGCACGGTGCGATCGGAAATTCCAAGTTTCAGATTTTCAATTACCAATTTTCAATTCTTCGCGACACCTGAGGAGGCATCATTGGGCGGGATGTCTCCCAAGTGGTTACCGCGGGGCGTCACGGTGTGCCGTGACCCCTGACCAACTCCCGGTCATCCGTCTTTCGAGAGCTCGCGGGAACGGGCGGTCGCGGCGAGGACCGTTTCGCGGATCAAACCGCGAAAATCGCGCCGCGCCATTTGTTGCAGCCCGGCAAACGTGGTGCCGTTGGGCGACGTAACCTGATCGCGAAGCGTCTCCGGCTCGGTACCCGTGCGCGCCATGAGCCGCGCGGAACCGAGGACGGTCTCGAGCGCGAGCCGCCACGCCGTCGCCCGCGGCAGGCCGGCGGCCTCGCCGGCGTCGCGCAACGCGGCGGCGAACTCGAAGACGTAAGCCGGGCCGCTGCCGCTCAGGCCGGTGACGGCGTCGAGCTGCGGTTCGGCGAGTTCGATCACCTGCCCAAGGGCGCCGAGGATGGCGTCAACGGTGGCGCGGTCGTCCGCGGCGAGGGGGTGAAGGGCGCACCAGGCGGTGATGCCCGCGCCGATCTGGCCGGGCGTATTGGGCATGGCGCGGACCAGGACGCGGGCGCGGGGAAAAACCTGCGCGAGGCGGGCGAGCCGTTTGCCGGCGAGGATGGACAGCACGAGCTTGCCGGCGGCGAGATCGGCGATCTGCGGGTCGAGGCCGGCGAGCTGCTGCGGTTTGCAGGCGAGCACGATGGCGTCGGCGGGCGCGAGGAGCGCGGCGAGGTCGGCGGCGGCGGCAATGCCGGTGCGGGCGGCCAGCGCCGCGGCGGTGCCGTCGCCGCCATCGGCGCACGCGAGGTCGGCGGGCGCGCAGACTTTCCTGGCCAGCAGGCCGTCGACGATGGCGGAGGCCATGCGGCCGGCGCCGAGAAAAGCGATTTTGGGCATGGGCTTAACCGGCATGCGCCAGACGGTCGCGACCGCGGCAAAAATCTTCGAACCCGGAGTGGCTGCGCATGAGAGAAGAGGGTGCGAATATTGATCCGGATCGTGCACGCTTGCGACGATTCAGAATCTTTCTCTTTCTTCTTTCTCTTTCTCTTTCGCCAGGTGCTTGCCAATCTCCCGGAGGAGAAAGATTAAGAGAAAGAGGAAAGAGAAAGACGCGGCGGGGAACGGCTTTGGTTGCGGCATAAGCTGCGGTGGGAAATATCCGGGTTAATAATAGGGCGGCCTCGAACCCGCGTTCGCAAATGGAAAAGATTAGCCGCCGCCCGTTCCGGGCGCTCAGTGGTCGTGGGTCCTCTTCAGCCGCTTCTCGACCGGGTGCATGAGAATCGCGGTCGCGCCCCCGCCCGGCGTGTCGGCCATCGTCACCTCGCCGCCGAGGGTCCGCAGCGCGTGGCGCGCGACGGTCATGCCCATCCCGACGCCCACGGTGTTCTTGGTGCTCACAAAGGGCTCGAACATCTTGTCCCGGATGTCGCTGTCGATGCCATGACCGTGGTCGACCACGCGGATTTCGACAAACTTCCCCTCCTCCGGTTTCTCGACAATGCACGTATGGATCGAGATCGGGCGCGGATCGGTCGGTTTGTTGTCGTAGGCTTCCCACGCGTTGATCAGGACCTTCGCCATCACTTCCTCGGCGACTTCGTAGTTGGTATCGACCACCAGATCGCCCAGCGGATTGTCGATCGTGACGGGCGCGGAGAGCCCGTAGTCTTCATGGAAGCGGGTGATCCCGCCTTCGAGCAGTTTTTCCACCCCGGCCTTGATGAGCGGCGGGCGCGACTTCACGACGAGCGTGCTGAGCTGCTTGATGATCGAAACGATGCGCTGCACGGCGTCCTCGACATGCTGCGCGTTCTTTTTCACCTGCTCGGGCTTGTCGTAATACGCCTTGACCAGGTCCAGGTAACCGATGACGACGCCGAGAAGATTGTTGAGGTTGTGCGCAATGCCCTGGGTGACGGCGCCGATGGTGGCGGCCTTGCGCGATTCCTCCAGCCGCCGCTGGAGGTCGACCATCTGGCGGTTGATCATGACGAACCGCAGCTGCGTTTGCACCCGCGCGAGGGTTTCGTCGAGATCGATCGGCTTGGTGATGTAGTCGACTGCGCCGACGCCGAGGCCCTCCAGTTTGCTCTCCTTCGTCGTCCGCGCGGTGATGAAAATCACCGGGATGCCACGGGTTTCCTCGCTGGATTGCAGCCGCTGGCACACCTCGATGCCGTCCATGTCGGGCATCATGACATCGAGCATGATGAGATCGGGCCTTTCCTTCCGGACGAGTTCAAGCGCTTCGATGCCATTATAGGCCGCGATGACCCGCATCCCTTCGCGTTCCAGTTTGCGCTTCAGAAGCTGGACGTTGATCGGCTGGTCATCGACGACCAGGATGGAGGGAGAGCCCATGTCGTGAGAGCAAAAGCGGTGGGACGGACGGGCGCAAGTCCGCGCGCAGGACGCCGGCGCCGGCCCGCGAGACGCGTGCGTTCTCCGGAATGGGGGCCGTGCGGGGTCAGTTTGCTGAGCGGCCTCAATAAAGCATCGCCCTACCGGGAGGCGGCTCCAAGCCGAAAGGCCTTCACGGTGTTCCTCATCAGCATCGCGACGGTCATGGGACCAACGCCGCCCGGCACAGGCGTGATCTTTGCGCATAGCGGAGCCACGGTCGCGAACTGGACGTCGCCGGTCAGCCGGTAGCCATTCTTCCTGGTTGGATCGGCCACGCGGTTGATCCCCACGTCGATGACGACCGCGCCGGGCTTCACCATGTCGGCGGTGACAAACTCCGCGCGGCCGATGGCGGCGATCAAGACATCGGCCTGGCGGGTGATGGCCGGGAGATTGGTGGTGGCGGAATGGCAGATCGTGACGGTCGCATTGGCGCCGGCTTTTTTCTGGAGCGCGAGAAGGGCAACCGGTTTTCCGACGATCAGGGAACGGCCGAGCACGACGACGTGCCGGCCCTTCAGATCCACGCCGCTGCGCGCCAGCAGCTCGATGATCCCGGCGGGCGTGCAGGCGACAAATCCCGTCTCGTCCTCCTGTGCGATCTTGCCGAGGTTGATGGTGTTGAAGCCATCGACGTCCTTGTGCGGGGCGACGCGGCGGAAAACGGCGACCTCCTCGATGGTTTTCGGCAGCGGCGATTGCACGAGGATCCCGTCGACCGCGGGATCCGCATTGAGATCGTCGATCAACGCGAAGAGTTCCGACTGCGTGATGCCGATCGGCGGAAGAATGACGCGGCTGGTGACCCCGATTTCCACCGCGGTTTTTTCCTTTTTCTTCACGTAGGAAACCGAGGCCGGGTCTTCTCCGACCCGCACGAGCGCGATGCACGGTTTGCGCCCGGGAAGCGTGGCAATTTCGGCCTTGAGCTCGGCGATGATCGCGCCGGCGATGTGGTTTCCGTCAATCAGTTCCATGAGGGCGGTTACTTGAGTTGCAGCGTTTCGATTACGATGACGATGTCCCGGCCGTCCGCCGTGGGTTTCGCCGTGCCAAAGACGACCACCTGATGACTGATGTATTTCTCGATTTGGTCGGTGAGCAGAAGTTTCGAAGTGTCGACGTACGCGTAGCGTTTGCCCGCATCGTCGTTGAGCGCGTAGTCGTAGGGCCGGCGCGGGGTGAACGGCCGGCGCGTGGACACGAAGCGCCCCGCGAATTGCCGCGGCAACAAGCTGCCGCCGCCGTCGCCGAGGTCGACCATCGGTGCGGCGCGGCCGGGGGCGGCGACGCCATAGGCACCGGTTGCAACCGGGGCGGGAGACAGGGCCGGAGCAGCGGGCGCAGGTCCGGCGGCGGCAGGCGTCGTCGCGATCGGCGGCAGGTAACCGGGTGCGGCGCCGATGCTGATGTAGCCGACGAGGTTTCTCTCCAGACTGATCTGCGTCCACTTGCCGCGCAGGCCGGTGATCGTAGTTTTGTCGTCCTTTTCGCCGATCTTGAGCACGCCGGCGTCGGCTTTCGGCGCGAGGCGGATGGCCGCGCCGGGCTTGACGTCGAGACTCTTGGTGAGGTCCTTGTTTTCGACATAGCCGGCAAAGGGCCCGGGCAATTCGACGGCCAGCCATCCGGCGGGCGTGCTGGCCAGGGCGCCCGCGGCCACGACCGGGTCCGTGCCGGCCTTGAGAAATGTGATCGCCGGCGAGGTTGCGTCAGGCTTCGTGTGTACCGCGGCGGTCTCGGTGAGGGGCGCCGCCGACCCGGCGACGGGGCCCACGGCGAGGAGGGCGGTGATGGCGGCGGCGTAAAGCCCTGCGCGTGTGCCCAGGGCCGAGGCGATGGAATGGAGGCGGTTAGTCTTCATCGGCAAAATGAGTGGGACGGGCGGAGACTTCGAAGGTGGCGCGAGGCGTAGCCGGGTTGTGGAAGAGGGCGTCGACCTCCTTCGTAGAAAGGACTTTCCCCGCGCGCAACGGGATTCCCTTGAGCTGCAACGAGCCGATTTGGTAACGGCGCAACCTCTTCACGTCAAAGCCGAGCGCGGTGAAAACCTGGCGAATCTCGCGCTTCTTGCCGTGGTGCATGTGGACGTCGAGGTTGGTGGCGGCCCCCGCCGGGCCCGCGTTGATCAAGGCGGCGCGTTCAACCTTCATGCGCTCACCCTCGATGACGAGGCCGCGCACCAACTGCGGCAGGCGGGACGCGGGAAAGGGCTGCTTGAGCACGACGTGGTAGCGTTTCACGACCACGTTCGACGGATGCATCAAACGATGGGCCAGATCGCCGTCGGTGGTGAGGATGACAAGTCCTTCGCTGTCGAGGTCAAGCCGGCCGGCGCAAAAAAAACGAAACTTGGCGAACTCGCGGGGCAGCAGCGCGAATACGGTCGCGGCATGGTGCGGGTCATCGTTGGAGCAGACGAGTCCACGGGGCTTGTGCACAGCGACGGTGATCCGGGGCTGGGCGGTCGTGCGCACGGATTTGCCACCGACGGTCACACGATCGACGCCCGGCGTGATTTTCTGGCCGAGGGTGGCGGCGGCGCCGTTGACCCGCACCTCGCCCTGCGCAATGAGCTGCTCGGCGGCGCGCCGCGAACATACCCCGGCATCGGCGATGAATTTCTGCAGGCGTATGGGGTTATTG
>JACQWL010000449.1 GCA_016209255.1 Verrucomicrobiota bacterium | reverse complement strand
TGTGTTCCCCCTGATACCAGAGCACCGCGCGCTTGGTGAAGCGGATGACCGGTGCGATCTGCGCGTTGTAGTCGCTGGCGGGGTAGGCGAAGTCGATGGCGCCGGTGCGTGGCGTGGGTTTGGCCGGTGGCTTGGCGCCGCGCGCCGCGGCGTCCTTCATCGCGGCTTCCCATTTTGCGACGTTGTCGGCGTTGAAAGCGGCGATTCGCTCCGGGGTCCACGCGGCTTCGCGTTTCCGCGCCTCTTCATCGTAGCGGCGACCGATGTCCAGGGTGAGGAGCGCCGCCCGCGGCATTTTTGCCTCGGCCGGCCCGCCGCCATGCGACGCTCGGATCAACCCGATCGGCACGCTGAGGTGCGTGTGCAGCGCGCGGCCAAAATAAAACGCGACCGCGGAAAATCCGGCGAGGTTGCGAGGCGTGATCGCCTCCCAAGCGGCCACGACATCCTCCTCCTGAGTCTTCGACATCACGTCCGGCGTCTTGAAGAAACGGAGCCGCGGAAAATTTGCCGCGGCGACATCCTCGGCCGCGCCTGGATGGCGTTTCGCGGCATCCAGCGACATCGCCATGTTTGACTGGCCGGAACAAAGAAACACGTCGCCGATGAGCACGTCGGCGACCGTGACGGTGCTGCTCGCGCCGGCCACGGTCATCGTGACCGCCGGCCCGAGTCGCAGCGGATCGAGTGTCACGTTCCATTTTCCGTCCGCACCGGCGGTCGCGGGTTTGTCCTGACCCGCCACACGGACGGCGACCGTTTCGCCCGGATCAGCCCAACCCCACACGGACACAAGCTGATCACGTTGCAGGATCATGCGGTCGGAGAAGATGTGAGGCAGCCGCACCGCCGCGCGGGCAGGCGCGGCAGCGAGCAGGTCGAGGCAAACCGCGGCCAGCGCGGTGAATATCAGGCGTGCACGGCGGGATACGAAGTGCATCCTGCTATCGGGCTGCGTCTTTCTCGGGCGCCGCCAGCCGGGCCATGCGCAGTCTCAAGACTGTGATCGGTTTTTCGCCAACCACCGCCTGCCGGCTGAACGGCGGCGGGGTCAGCACGCAGGCGGCACCCTGCCCGCCGACTTCATCGCCGCTGAGCAGGCGGCGCATTTTCCAGCGGCCGTCGGCGAACTCGACCTCCTCGACGCCGAGATTCACCAGCCGCGTCCGGGCCGGATCCGTGGACTCGAAGCGGATGTCGGCGCCGCGCGCGAGGACCATGAATTCGTCTTCCCCAGTCTGGAGGATGAGGCCGAAGGATCCGTAGCGATCCTTGACGGGAGCGGCTTCGTCCCCACGTGGCGGCAGGGCACGGTAGGTGACGACGGCGCGGTAGCCGTGAAACGCAAACGTCTCCGACTTGGCTTCCTCCGAGTGGTAGAAACCGTGCATGCGCCCCGTGCCGCGGAGCGGGAGAATCAGGGGTGTCAACCCCGCCAGTTCACGGTAAACGTCGCCGAGGAGATGGCCGCGATACGTTTCGTTATCGATGCCAAACGTCGAGAAGGCCAGGGCGTCGTGCTCCCCAATCGCGTAGAGCGCCTTGGCCGGACCACTATACGGATCGTCCTTCCACCAAATGCAGCTCTCGGGGATGAAGAGCGGGTTGCCCCGGTGCCGATACGCCGCGCTCTGCGGTTTGAAGTCTCGGTAGTTGTCGACGGCAAACACCTCAATTGCGGGGGCCGCGGCCATCCACACATCCAGCACCGGAGCGGTCGGGCCGCCGAAGGGATCGTGCGTGGCGTCGAACTGATCGCCGCGGAGCTGGCAGGCGTTGACATACATCGGCAGCGGATAGGCGGCCTTGCCGGCCGCCGCCACCCGCCCGACAAACGTCGCATAGTGCCAGGCCATGAAAATATCCTCGGTCGCCGGGCCGGGGCCAAATACGTCCGCCCACGTGCCGCTGGTCTTCCGCCCTTGCGCGCCCCATCGCTCCCGCAGGTAGGGCTTCAACTCGGAGGCATGGGCTACAAGGTGCGCGATCAACGCGGCCGGGACTGGCGCCGCAAGCGCTTCTTGGGCGAGTGGGGAACGATCGGCGGCGGTGCCAATCTCGTTTTCGACCTGGATCATCAGGACGGTGCTGTGCTCCCGGTCGATTTCGCGCAGGTGGGCAAGCAGCCGCTGGAACGCGCGCGCATCGGCCGCTGCGGTTTCCTCGCCGAACGGTGAAAGCGCGGCCTCCGACAGACGCGGGAAGCGCTGCGGCTGCGTCAACACCCAGCCGGGCGCGTAGCCCGACACGCCGTTCTTCCACGTGCCCATCCACAGCAGGATCAACCGCAGGCGGGATTGGCGGGCCCGGCGCACCAGCCCGTCCACGAGCGCGAAATCAAATTGCCCCTCTGCTGGCTCCAGCTGGCGCCACGACACCGGCGTGAAGACGGTGTTGAGATGCAGCGCCTCGAGGTGCGGCCAGATCGGCTCCATGAATCCCAGCGTGGAGGAACTCGAGTTCCGCAGTTCGCCGCCGAGCACCAGCCACGGGCGGCCGTCCACGATCAGATCGACGCGGTTTTCGCCGCGCACGAGCCGCGGCATCTCCGCCGCCTGCACGGCGAGCGTGCCGACCGCCGCGAGCAGCCACGCGAGGAGGAGCGACCGGCTGCGACGGCTGGCGGGCCGGGCAGTGGCAGTAGGCACCGGCGTCATGGGGCGAGACCTTTCATCACTGGCGGACCGGCGGCCGGGCCGGTTCGAGAATCATCAGGTGTCCGCCGTTCGGCTGCATGACGATCTGCGCGACCGAGGTGGACGAAACGACTTGATTGGTGTGCATGGTCTGGGGTTTGCCGGGCGTGTCAGCATAGATGCTGGCGTGGTAGGTCACACCCGCGCGCAGGAATTCCAGCGGCAACGCGTAGGAGCGCGGCTGCCCGTCCGCCATGCTGGCGACAAACCACGTGTCGCCCCGCCGCCGCGCGACGGTCACATATTTGCCGAGGTCGGTGACAACTTTCATCTCGTCAAACAACCCAGGAAGTTTGTTGACAAACTCGTTCTCGTCGCCGCCCGCGCCGCCCGGCGACCACTGCTTCATGCCGCCGCGAATGGACGGCCGGCCGTGAAACACGCCCAGCATCGCGACTTGGTGAGCGTGGGTCTTGGCTGACTTGAACATCTCGGGCGTATAGTCGACCGGCCCCATGAGGCAGCGCGTGAAGGGCAGCATCACGTCGTGCCGGCTCTTCATGTCGGCCGGTATTGAATGCTCGGACTCGTCGCCGGCCACGCCCTCGACGTTCATAAGGTTCGGATACGTGCGCGACAGGCCGCTGGGGTAATAGCCGTCGTGGATATTGACGATGAGCCGGTTGTCGGCGGCCTTGCGCACGACTGCCGCCACGGCGCGCTCGTTCTTCTGGGAGCCGTTCGGCACGAAGCCGAGCTTGATCCCGGCGACGCCCCAGCGCTGGTAGACAGAAAAGACCTCTTCGGCTGGATGCTCGCCGCCGAACTCCCTAAGCACCGCACCGCGCACGTAGAGGCACAGTCCGACCGGGAAGGGCAGGCGTTTGCCGTAGGCGGCCACCTCCGCGACGTCCAGGTCCACGAAATTTCCGCCGGAGTCCGCCTTGGGGCGGAATGGCACCCAGCCCTTGGCCGCAGCCATCGGATTGCCGCCGACATTGTTTCGCCACTCCGGTTTGTCGTCCCAGAACTTCGATTTGTTGGCCGCGAAGAACGCGATCTCCTCCGGGGTCCATTTGGTTTCGGCGCCGCACCACGAGTGATCAATCTCCACGTATTCGATGTGGTGCGCCGAAGCGAAATCCATCAGCGCTTTTACCTCGGCGGTCACCCGCTGGACATTGCGCACCTGCGAGATCGCCTCGCCGGGCCGGATCCAGGAGGGGTCGGCGATGGCGCAGGGTGGATTCACGTTCTCCACGACGTGCCGGTGCTCGTAGAGCTTTGCGGCGTTCTCGCCCACGATCACAACCTCCCACGACGTTTGAAACGGCGTCTTGCCCTCCGCGGGCGAAGTCAGCGACCCGACCAGCGTATTTTTTGCGTCCTTCTTTCCCATCCAGGCCGTCTGCGAGAAATCGGCGCGGTCGGCATCCGTCAGGGCGACAAAGCGTCCGCCGCCGGCGTCGATGGTAACGCAGCCCTCGCTCTTCGACATCGTGGCAATCGTCACCGTGCCATACTCGTATTTGCGGTTGTGGTAGATCGGGCGGTCGTCGCCGAATCGATACTCGGTGAGCCGGCGCGTGATGGTGACGCGGTCGAAGCCAGACCGGGTCGGAATCACATAACGGCACGCCACGCCTTCGTTGTAGGCGCGCAGCACGATTTGAAACCGGCGCCCGCCTTCGCGCGCTTCGCGGAGCGTGACCGTCAGTTCGTTGTAGTGATCCCGCACCTCGCTTAAGTTGCCCCAGAGCGGACGCCACGTGCTGTCGTTCGCCTTGCGCTCGGCGCGTTCGAAAACGAACGGCCCGCGAAACGAATCGACGGCGAGTTCGAGCCCCAACGCACCGCGTTCGATCAGCGGGTTGCCGTCGTGGGTGAGCCGCCACTGCGGGGAACCCGCGTCCAATCCCACGTCCACCTTGATTCGTCCATCGGGAGAGGAAAGCACTTGTGCCGCTTGCGAGGCGTCTCCGTTCGGAGCCGCAGCCTGCGCGCTCTCGGCCGCAGGCGCGAGGAAACTCGTCCCGGCGGCCCAAGCCAGCACGAGCAGAGGGTGAAGAGAGAATTTCATCGGGGATATCGGCTGAGGTGCATGCAAGGCGGGATGGCTCCCAAAAATTATTTCAAAGTCACCTCGGCCGCGCCCTGCGCGTGACCGAGACGGAGGGTGAGGCGGCGGGTGGCTTCGTCCCACGTCGCCTGCTTCGCCGCTGCGGCCGGCAGGATTTTCCACTCCGGCCGGTGCACGCAGGTGATGACCAGTTCCGTGTCGCGTTCGGCATATTCGGTGTTGGCCTGGAGCCAAAGGCGGCGTCCGTTGTCCTCGATTTTGGCGACGAGGTAGGCATGCGGGCCGACTTTGCCGGCGAGCGATTGCAAGGTGCCGCCGCCGAGCGGAACCGAATAGGACTCGGTCACATCCTCGTTCTCGCGGGAATTCAGCACGGTGATCGCGTCGCCCGCGCGCGAGACGAACGCATCGCCCTCATACCACGGGGCGTAGGCGGCGTCGAAGATCTCCTTCACGCGTGCGGTGGTCTGCAACTGCGACACGGGCAGGTTGCGAATGCCGCCGCCCAGCGGCTCATCGCCTTGGACGAGCACCGGGATGAAATGGTAGCGGCCGGTGTTCGGGAAGAACTCCCAAAGCTGGCCGTCGATCTGCCCCATCTTGCGGAAGCCGTAGGTGCCGGCGAACAGCGGGCCGTATTCCGCGTAGTGCGGCCACACCTTCTCATCGACGCGCGGGTGATCGTTGAACACCGCGAGCTTCACGTCTCCCCGCACCTGTTCCTTCGTCGGAATCAGGCCGTGTTGAACGATGCCGCGGATCAGCGGGGCCACGAAACGGCGAAACGTGTCCGTTGTCCTGCCGGTGTTGTCCCAGAGGCCGGACGGCAACGCGGTGCCCTGGTCCGCCTCCTTCGCGCCCACCATCAGCGTCTGTCCGTCGAGACTGTAGAGTCCGCAGCCCCGCGCCGCGCCCATGACGATCACGAGATCCCAGAAAATGCGCGGCATCGTCTTGAGCACGCCACGGCGTTCGCCGTCGCACCGGCCGAGGCCATTGAAGCCGGCATTCTGCCAGTAAAAACCGCCGTCTTCCCAGGCGCCATGCTGGTGCGTGATGCCGCCGAGCCACAGCCCGAGCGCGGCGCTCTGCGAATAAAACTGGCGGCGGATGATGTTGTTCTTTTGCGAGAGCACGAGCCAGGGTCCGAATTCGCGCACAAACGCGCCCTGCTGATCCATGAGTTCCTGCCACTTGTCGTCCCGATACGTGCCGTCGGCCTCCTGGTAGAACATGCCGTATTGGGCGCAGAGCCGGATCATCCGGTGATGGTAGAGTCGCTCCTTCGGCCGGCCGTCGCGGTAGAGGGAGCTGAGGTGTTCGCCGCCCTGGATGCCGACGAAATTAGGGACGTGTTGAAACAGCCACTCGAGATCCGCCAGCCCCACCCAATGGCTGCGCAACATGAACGCCTCTGGCAACCCCTTCATCCCGCGCGCGAATTCGTCCACGGGAATGCCCTTGTTCTCGAAGCCCTCGGCGACAATTGCGAGATGCGGCGCCAGGTCGGCGGGAAAGTCGGGGCGGAAATCCGCGTAGTTGAGCACGCGCGTCGCCTCCACCGTGAAGAGCGGCGCCGCGGCCGTGAGCGGACGTCGCAGCGGCTGGCGCGGGCGCTCGGCGGTCACCGTAAACGTGCGCGCCTCGGACCACGCGCCCTCGACTCCCGGCTTGAGTCCGCGCACGCGCCAGAACCACGCGCCCGGGGCGGGCAACTGCGCGTCGTCCGGCACATACCACGGGCACGGTTCGCCGAGTGCGACCCGCTGCGCGTGCGGCGACGCGAAGTCGCGCGTCGGCGCCCATTGCACCTCATAGTCGACAATGCCGGGCAGACCCTGCCAGCGGAACATCGTCGCGAAGCTCGTGCATGTAGCGCCGGCGAGCGGCGAGAGTGACCGGGGTGCAACGGGCAACCGCTCCGCCAGACCGAACTCCTTCAGTTGCGCCCCATCGCCGAGGGAGATTTCGAGCGCGAGTTCCGGCAACGTGTCGCCGGTGGCGAGCGACTTGAAGTCGATGAAGTGCGGACCCGGAGCCGTCGCGCGCAAAAGCCGGACCGGGCCCGCGCCGGCGGCAGACGCCGGCCCGGACAGCCGGCGCGCCGTGACCTCGACCGGAGCAGTGGCCGAGGCTCCCGTGAACGTCAGCCGGCCCTCGATGAACTGGTGCGGTTCAAACGCGATCGCCGCGCGGCGGACCGCGCCGTTGCCTGCGAGCAGCGCGGTGAAATCCGGCGCTGTCGCGACCGTCTGCGCCTGCACGGGCGCATCGCCCACGAACACGGCGCAGGGCGCGGGCAGCCGCGGCAGCCGGCCTTGCTGGAGGGCGCGCCAGAGATCCAGCGTTTGCCGGAACACGCTCGCGCCCGTTTGGGCCGCCAGAAAAACAAAGCCGTTCTCCAGCGATCCTCTGGCGGGCACGAGAAACGGAAACTGGCCCTGCACCGGATCGATGAAGTTGCACTGAAACCCGGTGCCGCTCATCCCCCAAATCATCGAACCCGTGCCGACGGCCGAGGGCGTGGGCAAGAGGGTCGACAGGCCCACGCCGCAACCGGTCGCGGGGCTCTCCATGCTGTTGCGGAAAATCTCCCCCACCCAGGCCGGCCGCGTTTCGCTGCCGTCGAGATCGCCGAGCTCCGCGGACTTTTTCCGCTGCACGAGCGGCCGCGTGAGCAGCGCCGCCGCCCACTGGCCGCGGATGCCGTCCCCGCTTTTTACGTAGGCGATCCACAGCGGGGTGTCGCCGTCGTTCTGCCAGCGCACGCGGCAAACCAGCAGTGGCTGCCCCGGCAAGAGTTCGAACGTCTCGTGCACGGTCATGGCCGAGGCGAAGCCCGCCATGCGTCGCACGATCGTCACGGTTGGCCGGCCGTCAGGCGTGACTGCGGCCGCCGCCCGCTCCAAGCGCGCGGCGCGAAACGACTCCAGCCCGTAGTCCGCCGGTTCGCCGTTGAGAATTCGTCCGCGATTCTCGCGATCGACCCAGAAATCCAATGTGCCGCCGCGAATCAGCACGGCTCCCTCCGGCACCGCCGGGTCGAAACCGAACTCCCAGCCACCCGGCCCGAGCGCCCAACGCACGATTCCGTTTCCGAGCAGCGCCTGCCCGCCATCCGGCCTGCCTTCGGTGCGAATCCACGCGCGGTCTGGCCACGCAGCCGCCGCTGTTGCCAGCAGATCGACGCGCGACCGCGGGGACAGAGAGACCAGGCAACGCACCACCGGCCGGTCCGCCTCGCGGCCCGGCTCCACGCGCAACGCCGCACCACCTGCCGCCGGATGAATGGCCACCGGCGTGCCCTCTGGGACGCCGAGGCGCATGCAAAGGTCGCGGTGATCCAAAGCGACCGCGGTCGCATGCACCGGCATCGCCGTGTAGTTGGCGAGGGTGATCGGCACCGACGACGCCGCGGCGCGCAGCACTGCCCCCGCGCAACACAGAGCAATGAGCCGGTGAAGGACGGCGTTCATGCAGTTCGGCGGAACGTCAGCGGAAACTCACCCGTAGCACCGGGCGTAGTCGGTCGGGCGGTGCGACGGGAGCGTCACCTCCAGCGCCTCCGCGGTTTGTTTCCACGCGATCGCGCCGGCTTCGCCCAGCAAGGCGACCGACTTTACCACCCCGGGCTGCGCGGATGCCCCCGCGCCGAGCGCTTTGATCGCAAGCCGGCGGTCGGCGGGCCAGGCGAGCGGGATGGCAAAAACCGTGTCACCCTTTGCCGTGAAGCGAACATCGGCCGCCTCAAACACCGGCCGCGGCATCTTGAAGTTCGACCCGAGTCCCTCATGCGGGCCCTCGCCGAAAACTTTCCACGGGCGCGTGCCGTAAATGGCCTCACCGTTGGTCGCCAGCCAGCGGCCAATCTCCGTGAGCGCGCGGGCATGCTCCGCGTTGAAAGCGCCCTCCGGATCAGGCGTGAAATTGAGCAGGAGGTTGCCGTTCTTGCTCACGACGTCGACGAGCTCGGCGACCAACTCGGCCACCGGCCGCAGCTTGATGTCGGGCCGCCAGAACCATTCGTAGTTCGACATAGAATCGAACTGCCATGGCCTCGGATGCGCGGCCTCGGGCTTCCAGGCAAAGCGCGATGTGAGCGACGAGATGTCGAGCACCGCGGACTTCGCCGGCATCGCCTCGTATTTGTAGTTTATCACCACGCCCTTTTTCCATTCCGCCGCGCGGTTATAATAATACGCCGCAAATTTTCGCAGATAGGGCTCGAAGGCCGGTTGCTCGATGCACCAGTCGAACCACATCACCTGCGGCTCGTATTTCTCCACCATCTCGACGAGGCGGCCATACCACCAGTCGAGAAACTTCTGATCGGGCTGCGGGCCCGGCGGCCGGCCGGACTTCGGAGCCGGTGGCGCCCGCAGCGGCGGATTCGCCGAGAACCAAAAATATTCCTCGGTGTGCGACGAGAGCCCGAATACCAGTCCGCGCTGGCGCACGGCCGCGCCGAGTTCGCGGAC
>JACQWL010000062.1 GCA_016209255.1 Verrucomicrobiota bacterium | reverse complement strand
CGTTTGGAGCGTCCAGGTTATTGGCAAAACCGCTGCGGTTTTGCTTGTAGCCCGCATTTCCCGCACACTCACGATTCCACCCCGCCTGTGCGCTCTTGGACGGCCGAAAAAACCGCTGAGAGTGTGAAAAATGCGGGCTAAGCGACTCACGTTTTGGATTTTGTTTCTCCCGCTGGCCGGCGTCGGTTTTTGGCAGATTTGGGTCAGGCTCGATCCGCTGCGCAATCATCCCGTTATTTCCAAGTGGTGGCTGCACCGGAATCTGGCGCGGCTCAGCCGCCGATAAGTTGCTGGGCGCGCATCCAGTCCAGGTACGTTCGCGCGCAAACATCGAGATTCTCCGCCGCGCCGCCACCGCGTACCGGCGAACACATTTCATAGACGGCGAGACCGTCGAAGCCGCCATCGCGCAGGCCCTTGAAAAAGGCCGGGTAGTCGATGAAGCCCGTCCCGAACGGCACCGCGCGCACCCAGTCGGGCGACACGGGCTCGTAGTTCACGAGTTCGGGGCGATAGCGATGGCGCGGCACGCGGATGTAGTCGGCGTTGGTGGTGATGGCGGTGTGCGGCGCGGCTTTGCGCGCGGCCGCATAAAGGTTCTCTCCGCGCAAGGCCGGCGACCAGGCATCGAAGCCGAGCTTGCAGTTGGGCCGGTCGATCTCCGCCAGCAGCTCCAGCAAGCTGTCCGTGTTCAAACCGAGGTCGTGGTGATTCTGAATGGCAATGGTCACGCGGTGCTGCGCCGCGCGGTCGCACATTTCACGGACAGTCGCCACGCAGCGCTGCCACTGCGCCTGCAGATCCTGGCCCTCGACCTCGTAGGCGGTGAAGATGCGCACCACCGATGCGCCGAGCTGCGCCGCGATGCGGGCGAGCGATTCGACGTAGGCGATCTGAAACTCGATGACCGGCACCTCGCCCGCCACGGCCGAATTGGGTGCGAGATGCGTGTAACCCGCCACGATGTCGCAACGCACCCCCGCGGTGGCGAGCGCGTCCTGCAATTTTTGCCGAAACTCCGGCGTGGCATCCAGCGGCGAGAGGTGCGGTCGCTTGCCCGCCAGCATCACCGAAGGGAAGCCCAGCCGGCCGGCGCGCGCGATGAAGTCAGGCAGGCTCAACGAAGCCTGGCCCCAGAGGCCGGCGTAACTGATGGAGAAGAGACTCGGTTTCATGATGGAGGGATTGAGCTTGGAAAACACAGTTGAGACCACGGATTTCACCGCAAGCAGCTCGGGTGAGATTTCTGGCCACGCAAAACCTGCCACGGCACAACTGCAACCGAAAGAATGGAGGGATTATCGCCCACTGTTTCCCATTGCGGCGGGCGGTGCGCGCGGTTAGCTCCCTTCGCTCAACCAACCGTCCTCTCCGCGCCATGTTCAAAGCCGTCGTCAAAACCATCGCCCTGCTCGTCATTCTTTTTGTCATGCTCTACGTGGGCATGTACAACACGCACGCGATCGATTTTCACTTTCCGATCGCGGGCACCACGGACAAAACGCCGCTCCACGCGCCGGCGGCGCTGGTCTATTTCGGGGTGTTCGCGGTGGGGGTGCTCGCGGGGACGATCCTTACGGTTGGTGACAGCCGGAAGAAGACGAGCGGCGCTTCGAAGGAGAGGTAGGCGCGCCCAATGGCGCCCTCCGACGAAACCCCTGTGGCTGACGCCGGCGAATTTCGGCCGGGAACGGTGCGCGGCGCCGCGGGATTTTTTCGGGTGGGCCAGGATGCTGCCGGGCGCTGGTGGTTGATCGATCCCGCGGGCGCGGCTTTTTTTGGCCGGGCGGTGCACGGCGTGCGGGTGGCGGCGGGGCAGGGCGAGGGGGCGCTGCCGGTTGATTCAGCGGCCCGACTGAGGCAGTGGGGTTTCAACGCGGTGGGTGTCGGGGGCGATGGCACGGGGCACGACGACGGCTTCGCCTTCATGGCGGCGGTGAATTTTTGCCGGGCCGGCGCGGCGATCGTCGCGCCGGGCGTCCGGTTGCCCGATGTGTTTGCCGCGGACTGGCCGCTGGCCGCATCGGCGCAGGCGCTGGCGGTGTGCGCGCCGCTGGCGGGCGCACGCGAGCTGCTCGGCTGGGTGACGGATGACGCGCCGGGCTGGGGGCACCTGACGTCCGCGGGCCGGCCGTCCTTGCTGCAAATTTGCCTGAGCCTCGAGCCGAACTTCGCGGCGTATCACGCGGCGTGGGAATTCGTACTGGCGTTGCACGGCCGGCGGCTCGCGACCGTTGCCCGCGCGTGGGGCGTGCCGCTGGCCAACAAGGAAGTCGTGCGGGAACACACGCGGACCGAAACGGGCCTCGCGACGCGCGGCTATTTGCGCGACGATGCGCGTTGGACGCGGGAGTTTGCCCGGCGCTATTTCACGACGACGGCCGCCGCGGTGCGCGCGGCGGATCCGAATCATCTGATCCTCGGCTGCCGCTTCAGCGGCGCGGTCGGCCTGCAGGTGCTGGCCGAGTGTGTTTATCCGGCGGTCGATGTCGGCCTGCCGGACTGGAGCGAACTGCCGGCCCCGGGTGCGCCGCCGGGTTTTCCGGTGTTCGCGGGCAACGTGTGCTGGTCGGACGAGGTTTTTTGGCGGATTCCCCCCCCGGCCATTTCGGCCGGTGCAGGGCAGGCAGGCCCGTTTCGACCCGGTTCGCCGCTGGCAGGGCGGGCCGGGCCGCGCACGGTGAAGCTCACGGCCGTTGAACGGATGCTGCAACGCGGGCGGGCGAGCCTGGCGCGGACGGCTCGACACCTGGCGGTCGTCGGTTATGTGTGGTCCCGGTGGCAGGACGAGCCCGGCGAGCAGCCGCCGTTTGCCCGCGGCTTGGTGCACGTGAATGGCGCCGAAGCCCGCGAGCACACGGAATTGCTCGCCCAGTTCAATGCCCGCGCAGACTCGTTGCGCCGCGCCGCCCCTTCTTCCCTTCTCCCATGAAATCCTCCTCTTTCCTGTTTGTTGCCGCGTTCGGCCTGCTGCTGGCAGGCGCAGGCTGTGAACACCTCGATCTCGCCTCCACGGGCAGTCCGGACCGCGTCCTGAACGGCACGCTTAACTTTCCCTCGGCCTTGCCGGCCGGCACCGAGGTGCTGGTGCGCCTGATCGACGGGGCGGCGAAGGACAGTGCACTGATGCCCGCCGGGACCGATCTGCCGCTGGGCGATCGGGCCAAACCCGTGGCGGTCGACCGTGTGCTCGGCGAGCAACGGCAGAAGCTGGAAACGGGAACGACGCAGCCGGTGCCGTTCAAAATCGAGTATCGGGCCGAGGACAGCGTGCTGCGGCGCGGACTCACCGTGGAAGCGCGCGTCTCCTACGGCGGCAAGGTCCGTTTTCGAACGCTCAACGCGCATGTGGTCACGCTGGCGTCGTCGCCTTTCCGGCAGGAAGTGTGGGTCCAGCCGGTGCAGTAGGTTTTTGCCGGGCCCACCCAATCTTGGAGAATCTCTCACGCGGAGCGCGCGGAGACGCGGAGGCTTGCCCGCCTTTGGCGGGAACCAGCGTTGTTCTCCGCGCCTCCGCGCGCTCCGCGTGAAAATCCGTCCCAAGGACTGAGACAAACATGTGCTTCGTCTAATCGACGAAGCGCGAAGGCGATGAGATCTATTAGCGGAAATTAGCGAAGATTAGCGTTCAAGACTGTCTTGGTTCACTTGCTGTCGAGCGGCTCGCAACGTCATCAATGAGCCGAGCGGCGTAGCTCGCGCGAGCAACGCTTTCACAATCTTGGTTTGCTCCTTCCGCTCCGTTGTCGCTCATGTCCGCATGCGTGCGGGCGGAGGTGGCGATCCACCTCGCTGCGGTGACGAAACTGACAGGCGAAAAATGACCCCGATGCTCCAGTTATACACGGCGTCGCTAAATTTTGCGCATTCACCGGAGGGCCGAGCTCCGCCGAGGCCGAAACGCCGCCGGAAACGATGCGCCTCGGCGGAGCTCGGCCCTCCACCAGCGGGAAAAATTTATTGCCTCGATCGTGACGGCAGTGAATGGCAAACGGCCGGTAGTGCGAGCAACCCAATTGTGAGCGGTCGCTCACAATTGGGATCCGTCGTTCGAACGTAACCATCCGGCCAGGGGTCCCTGCCGATCAGGTATTGATGCGTCGTAATGCGACGTCGTGAGGCTGAGCACGCCGACGTCGTAATGCGCAGCAGTCCGACAATATGTTCTGGTTAATCGCGGCTGCGTTTGCGGGAGGGAAATGGCGCCACTGCACGCAGTAGCCGGCTCCTTCTTGCAATCGGTCGCAGACGAATCATGGTGGCCGCATGAGTATTGTTGAGATCAAGCAGGCCGTGAAGACTCTTTCCCCGGAAGAACTGGCGGAAATCTCCGCTTTCATCGCCCAGTGTGAAGCTGAGGCTTGGGACAGGCAGATCGACGGCGATTTTTCCGAGGGAGGGCGACTTCGCCCAGTGCTGGAAGAAGTCAGGGGAGATCTCCGCGCGGGGCGGATCCAGGAACTCCCGTGATCGGCAAGACTCATCGGCGATTTTGGAAGTGCTTCGAGGGTCTGCCGCCGAGTGTGCAGCGACTGGCGAGAGAGAAATATGCTCTATGGAAGGAAGATCCCTACCATCCGTCCTTAAGGTTTGAAGAGCGCCGCAACGGCATTTTCGTCGTACGCGTGGGCGAGCACTATCGCGCGATCGGTTTGAGGGAAGGGGATACTGTAGCATGGTTTTGGATCGGAACCCACGAGGCATATAACCGGTTTCAATTCTGAGGATATGTGAACTCTGTGCGCTCATACTCTGTCTCTGTGCCCTCTGTGACGAACTGCCGAATCTGGGGTCAGGATTCGAACTTGAACGCGAACCGTGAGCACGCTGCTCCGCGTCATGTTTTCTCCGCCGGGCTCTTGCCCGTCCCAGGCAGGAAGCGTTGATAGGCGACGGAGGCAACGATGGCGATGGCCGCGACGGCAAACAGCGCGCCGACGCGATACAACGCCTCCAGCCGGGCGAGGTCGTGCAGGAAGAGCTTGAGCAACGCGACCCCGAGCAGGGCGAGCGCGGCGCGGCGGCCGGGGCGGATTTTTTTCCAGATGCCGATTAGCAGCAGTCCGAGCGCGAACAGCGCCCACGCGATCGTGTAGGTCATGTCGCGCGCGAAATTGCCGGAGAATTGAAACGTCAGCACCCGGCTGCCCGGGACGCTGAAGAAGTCGGCGATCTCGATGTTGAGGAGCAGAAAGGCGAGGACGGTGCCCAATGCGTCGAGGAGGGGCGGGGCGTTGAGGCCGGGCCCGCGTTCGTGCGGCGGCGCGCGTTCGGCAGACGCAGTCCGATCCGGCTCACGGCCGGCCGGGCGGGCGAGCAGGCGTGCGCCGGCGAAGAGGCAGGCGGTAACGATGCCATAGGTGTAGAGATACCAGTTGAGCAGCGCGGTGCCGCTGCTCGGGTGGTATTCGAGGACCGCGGGGTTGAGGGCCAGGCGGGCGAACGCAGCGACCAGCAGCACGATGCCGGTCCCGCGCAGGCCGGCATGCGGCACGCGGTGGAACAGCCACAGCAACGCCGCGCCCTCGAGCGCCCAGCCCACCGTGAGCCACTGCCGCTCGAACTGGATCGGAAAGATGAGCGTGAGGAAGAGCAGCGCAACGCCGCCGTACCAGGCGACCTGATTCAGCCGCGCGCGCGCGTCGCCGGCCGGGGCGCGCCGGATCGCCATCAGGCTCACGAGCGGTGGCACGGCGAAGAGGGCGGGCACGATGCCGGGAAAATCGGTGGGCCACGCCGCCTTAACCAAGTGATACACGACCGGGAAGTGCAGCACGCCGGACAGGGCGGCGACCGCCCACGGTCCCGTAAGCGTGGCGAACCGGCGCCGAAAAACGAAGGGATACACGGCGAAGG
>JACQWL010000434.1 GCA_016209255.1 Verrucomicrobiota bacterium | reverse complement strand
TGATGTTTTTTAGAGACAGGATTGGTACCTGCGGGTTCTAAGTTGCCCGCCGCGCCGAGTCTCGACAAAAAAAGGGGCCCGGATTGCTCCGGGCCCCTGTTACAGGTTTGTTGCGCCTTCAGCCGGATTTAACTGCGGCCGAAGAGCCGTTTCCAGCTAATGCGGTAGTCCAGCGCCGCCACGCCCAGAAGCGCGACGACACAGGCATAACCTATCAACGACTCCGCAGAAACCGGGGAACGGTAAGAAAGCACAAGCGCGGCGACAGCGATGAGGCTGGAGAGGACCGCAAGGAGGATGTTTTTATTCATGTTAGGTATGTGGTTTGCCGAGCCCATCTCGGGTCGACGGCGCTGATTATACGCCCTCAATTCAATAGTTGAAATCGCGAGTACCTATCAGTTTCATAGCTATGCCCTATGGAACTACACCAACTCCGGTATTTTGTCGCGGTCGCGGAAACGGGAAATTTCACGCGTGCTGCCGAGCGCTCCCACGTGTCACAACCGTCGTTAAGTCAGCAGATAATGAATCTTGAAAAGGAGGTCAGCCACAAACTTTTCCACCGCTTGGGGCGCAAGACCGTCCTCACTGAAGCCGGGACCGCCTTTCTCGAACGCGCCCGCCGCATTCTCTTTGAGGTCGAAAACGCCGCCCGAGAGCTCAGCGATCATCCGGGCCTTGGCCGGCGAATCACCGTCGGGGCCGTCCAAACCGTCATGCCCTACCTTATCGCACCGGTTATTGCGCGGTGCCGTGAGCTGCATCCGAATTTGTTAATTTATATCCGTGAAGACTTTCGCAGTAACATGATCCAAAGCGTCGTCGAGGGGGACCTCGATCTGGCCGTCGTGCCGTTGCCGGTGAAGGACCATCGCTTGTCGATTGAGCCCTTGCTCACTGAACCGTTGTTGCTCGTCGTCGGAAAAAAACACCCGATAGCCAGCCGGACAGAGATAAGCATCAACGACTTGGCCGCGGAGACCTTCATTTCGATGGGCGATTCGAGCACGCTCGCGGCGCAGATTCGGACGTTTTTCGGCGACCATAACTTTCAACCGCGAATCGGCCTCCGCTGTGCGCAAGTGGCCACGGTGAAGCTCTTCGTGGCTATGGGGCTCGGGATCTCGATCCTACCGCAAGTCGCACGCCTGGCAGATGATCGCGACAGCCTTACGTACTTGCGACTCACCGGCAGCGAGCCAACCCGCGAACTCGTGGTCATCCGTCACCTCCAACGATACCAAAGTCGCGGTGCCGAGCAGTTTCTGGCGTTGCTGCGCGAACACGCCCGCGGACGCGACAACGGCAACGCCGGCGAGCCCTGACGGTTGCGCTTTCGGCAAAAGCCGCCAACGCTGGAACTTCATGCCTGAATCCGGAAATCACCGCGCCGTCCCGACGCGGCTCGAGCATGCGACGCACGTCGCCGCCGCGCGGCGCTCCGTCGCGCACCACGCCGCCACGCCGGGAGGCAGAATCCCCCTCGCGCCCTCGCCCGCCGAAGCGGCCATGTGAGTTGCGAGCCTTCCCGCGCGCCTTCAAACTTCCCCCGTGTCCGCTGCCGCCAACGCCGAATCCATCGCCGCCCGCCCTGCCCTGCGCCGGCCCGAGCTCCTCGCCCCCGCGGGGGACTGGGATTGCGCGCGGGCCGCGGTCGAAAACGGCGCGGACGCCATTTACTTCGGCCTCGAGCGCTTCAACGCGCGCATGCGCGCGAAGAACTTCACCCAGGCCGACCTGCCCGCGTTGATGGAGTTTCTCCATCGCCGCGGCGTGCGCGGCTACGTCACGTTCAACACGCTCGTCTTCACCAACGAGCTCGCCGAGGCGGAGGACTACCTGCGCACGATTATTGCCTCCGGGGTCGATGCCGCGATCGTCCAGGATATCGGCGTGTGCCGCCTGATCCGCGCGCTCTCGCCGGATTTCCCCATTCACTGCTCGACGCAGATGACAATCACGAGTGCCGCGGGGGTGGAATTCGCGCGCGCGCTCGGCACGCAACTGGTGGTGCTCGCACGCGAAAACTCGATCCCCGAAATCGAGAAGATCCAGGCCGCGCAGCAAGCGTCACTGGCCACCGGCCCGGCCCCGGGCTCGTCGGTGGGGCCGCCGCACCTGCCGCTGCCATTGGAGGTGTTTGTGCACGGTGCGCTGTGCGTCGCCTACTCCGGCCAGTGCCTCACCAGCGAAGCGCTCGGCGGTCGCTCCGCCAACCGTGGCGAATGCGCCCAGGCCTGTCGCATGCCCTACGACCTCATCTCGGACGGACATAAGGTCGAGCTGGGCGATCGCCGCTATTTGCTCAGCCCGCAGGATCTCGCGGGCATCGACGTGCTGCCCGAGCTTGTTCGCGCCGGCGTCGCTTCGATGAAAATCGAGGGCCGCCTCAAGTCACCCGAATACGTGGCGAGCATCACGCGCGTTTACCGGCAGGCGCTGGACAAGGTGATGGCCTCGCTGGCTGAGAGTTCAGAGCTGCGCGTTGCGAGCCAGTCACCTCCGGGCGACTCCGAATCGCTCAACTCACCACTTTCAACTCTCAACTCATCTGCCGCCCGCTACGAACTCCAGATGGCCTTTTCGCGCGGCCTCTACACCGGCTGGTTCCGCGGAACCAACAACCAGGAACTCGCGCACGCCCGTTTCGGCACGAAGCGCGGCGTGTTTCTCGGTGAAGTGACGCGCGTCCAGAACGAAACTGTCGCGCTGCACCTCGTCGCCCCCCTGAAGCCGGGTGACGGGATCGTCTTTGATGCGGGCCGGCCCGACGAACGCGAGGAGGGCGGCCGCGTCTACCAGGTCGGGCCGCACGCCGCCGCGCGCGACGGCCGGGCCTCTGAGACCGTGCTGCGTTTCGGCGACGGCGACATCGACTGGCGTCGCGTGCGCGCCGGCCAGCTCGTCTGGAAAACCAATGACCCCGCGCTCGACCGTGAGCTCCGCGGCACATTTGAAGGAACCCAGATCCGGTTTCAACGCCCGATCGCTCTCGAGGTTCACGGCCGCGCCGGCACGCCGCTCACGCTCATCGCCAGCGACGGCGACGGCCATGTGGTGAAGGTCGAATCCTCCGTGCCGCTGGCGACCGCGGAGAAGCAGCCGCTCAGCGCCGCGCGTCTGCAGGAACAACTCGGCCGGCTCGGCGGGACACCGTTCAAACTGGGCGGGTTGAAATCGTGGCTCGAAGGCAGCGTGATCCTCCCGGTGAGCGAGCTCAACTGCGTGCGCCGCGAAGCGGCCGCCGCGCTCGAGCAGCTCCGCGTCGCGCCCAAGCGGTGGCAGACTTCGGAATTGCGGATTCCGGATTTCGGATTGCGGATTGCCGAGTCCCGACAACCAGAGCTGATTGCAGTTATTCGGCTCCTCGAGCAACTCGGCGCTGCCTGGAACGCCGGCGCTCGCACGATCTATTGCGAATTCGAAAACCCGAAGCGCTACCGCGACGCCGTGGCGCGTTTCCGCGAACTCCAAGCCGAGGAGTCCGCCAATCCGAAATTCGCAATCCGAAATCCGCAATCCAGCAGCATCTGGGTGGCACCGCCGCGCATCTTCAAGCCGGGCGAAGAGTGGATCCTGAAGCAGGTCCGCTCCTGCGACGCCGACGGATACCTCGTGCGCAATTACGATCACCTCGGTTTCTTCGCTGCCGACCGGAAGCGGGGCGATTTTTCGCTCAACGTCGCCAACCCCTGGACTGCCGACTGCTTTCTCGCCCGCTACGGACTGGAACGCGTGACGGCGAGCTACGATCTCAACATTGGCCAGCTTGAGGCGTTGTTGCGCGCGGCGCCGGGAGCGTGGTTCGACCTGACGATCCACCAGCACATGCCGATGTTTCATATGGAGCACTGCGTGTTCTGCGCGTTTCTCTCCACCGGCAAAGACTACCGTGACTGCGGTCGGCCGTGCGACACCCACACCGTCACGCTGCGCGATCGCGTCGGCGCCGAGCTGCCGCTGAAAGCCGACGCCGGGTGCCGCAACACGGTTTTCAACAACCGCGCCCAGACCGGAGCCGAGTACGTCGGGCGTTTGCTTGAGCTCGGCGCGCGCAGTTTTCGGGTGGAATTCGTCAACGAGTCCGCCGACCAAGTGACGCGGACACTCGCCCGCTACGGCCAGCTTATCCGCGGCGAAATCACCGGCGCCGATCTGTGGCGCGAACTCAAGCTCCTCAACCAGCTCGGCGTGACTCGCGGCCAGATGGAAGCCGCGCCCCAGGTGATCGCGAAGAAACTCTAGGGCGGAGGTAACTACTCAGGAGGCATCCCGCCTCCGGGTTGCCTACGGAGGTGTTTTTGAGAATTGAAAATTGATAATTGAAAATCTGATATTTGGAATTTCCGATGGCGCCATGCGGCGATTACAGCCATGAACCACGAGGAACTCCCAGAGCGACTTTGGCGCTTCGCGGCGCGCATCGGGAACGTCGTCGATGCGTTGCCAGGCACCCGGCCCGGGCGGCATGCCGCAATTAGCGATTCCTGATTTTCAATTCTCAATTTTCAATCGTAACAACTCGGCCGGCATCCCGTCCCAGGATGCCTCCTGAGCAGTAACGGCCGAAGAATTGACAACGGGCCTGGTCGCTGCCTCGCTCTCACCCGTCGCCTCGCGAGGCCCCCAACCGCCACCGCCAACCTCCACCGAATTATGAACGAGATTGTACCCACCCATCCCTCGCTCCCGGCAGTTGGCCCGGATGCGCGTCGTTGACGCGTGTCCATTTCGAGTTAAGCGAAACACAGGCCGCCCGCCCGGGCGGCTTTTTGTTTTTCCGGCCACGCCGCGCGTGCGCGCCCGGCCGTCGGCGGCAAGCCCCCGTCGCCTGCACTCCGTCCGCCTTCCTCCGTTCTCCGCCCTCTGTCCTCCGTCTTCCGTCCCGCCTTCGGCGGGCAAGCCTCTGCTACACATGCAACTCTCCTCCCTCGGCTGGGACGACTTTTTTGCGAGTCACTTCCAGCGTTTCTCCGCCGACGGTTTTGTGCCCGCCCGCGTGGCGCTCGAACACAAACACGCCTACGAATTGCTCTCCTCCGACGGCGATTTCACCGCCGTGTGCACCGGCCGGCTCCTGCACGACGCCACCTCGCGCGCCGATCTGCCCGCGGTCGGCGACTGGGTCGCCGTCCGGCCGCACCCCAACGAAGCACACGCCTGCCCTGAGCAGCGTCGAAGGGCCGATATTCACGCCGTGTTGCCGCGCCGCACCAAATTTTCCCGTCGTGCCGCCGGCAATGACGGCGCCGAGCAAATCGTGGCTGCGAATGTCGACACCGTGTTCCTCGTCACCGCTCTCGATCGCAATTTCAACCTGCGGCGGATCGAGCGCTACCTCGTCGTTGCCTGGGAAAGCGGCGCCCAACCTGTCGTCGTACTCAGCAAAGCCGACTTGCACGCCGACCCCGCCGCGGCCCGCCGCGAGGTCGAAACGGTCGCCATCGGCGCGCCCGTGCTCGTACTCAGTGCTGCGCTGGGCGACGGGCTCGAGGCACTCGCCCCGTGGCTCGCCCCCGGCCGCACCGTCGCCTTGCTCGGGTCGTCGGGCGTCGGAAAATCCACGCTCATCAACCGGATCATCGGCGCGGAACGACAGGCCACCACCGCGATCCGTGACGCCGTCGGCAAGGGTCGTCACACCACGACCCATCGCGAGCTGATCGCCGGCCCATCGGGCGTGCTCGTGATGGACACCCCCGGCATGCGCGAGCTGCAATTGTGGGACGTGGATCGCGAAAGGCTCGCCGCCACGTTCGCCGACGTCGCGGCGCTCACCGCGCGCTGCCGCTTCAGCGACTGCACCCACCGGTCCGAGCCAGGCTGCGCCGTGCAGGCCGCGCTGGACGATGGCTCGCTCGAAATCGATCGCTGGCAAAGTTTCCAAAAACTCCGGCGCGAGCAGGCCTACGCCGCGCGCAAGGCCGACCCCCGGCTCGAGCGTCAAACCCGGGCCCACTGGAGAAAAATCAACAAAGCGCAACGCACCCACTATCGGCTGAAAAACCGGGAATAGCACCGCGCGGTTACGTGTCTCCGCCAAGACCGCTGATTTAAAGAGTAACCCAATAGGTTACCGTGCACATGAATTTTCGACGGGAAATTGGGGACATTTGACAGCGCGGTGTCGGCGGGGCGGCGCATCCTCCCGTCGTTGACGCGCCGCGGCGGGACTGATTTATCCGCCTTCATGTTCATCATCATTGGAGGCGACGGGAAGGAATACGGGCCGGTGGCCGCGGACCAGGTTCGCGCGTGGATCCAAGCGGGCCGGGCCAACCTCGAAACAAAGGCGAAGGCAGTCGGGTCCGAAGAATGGCGCCAACTGGGCGACTTCGCGGAATTTTCCACCCCCGCGGGTCCGCCACCCGTCATCGATCCGGCGACGCCAGTCACGGCCATGCCGGGATCCGCCTTCGGAGCCGCGATGCCCGCAGTCGGCACGACGCTTGAAAACGCCAGTCTCGGGATGCGCTTCGGCGCCGCGCTGATCGACGGCATTTTGAAATCGCTGTGCTGGCTGCCCGCCGCGACCGGGGTCTGGCGCGCCGTCGCCGAAGATGTCATGGCCGGCCAGCAACCCTCCGTCGCAACTCTGACGACGGCGATGAGCGGCGTCATCCTGAAATCGCTGCCGTTTCTGATCGGCCTTGCCGCCCTGCAGTGCGTGCTGCTCAGCCTGCGCGGTCAGTCGGTCGGGAAGCTGCTGCTCGGCCTGCGCATCGTGCGGTGCGTCGACCACACCCAGGCCGGATTTCTCCATGCGTTCCTGCTCCGCGGTGGCATCCCGTGGATGATCGAACAAATCCCGCTGCTCGGCGGTCTTTTCTGGCTCGTGGACGTGTGTTTTATTTTCGGCGACGAACGCCGCTGTGTGCACGATTATATCGCCGGCACGCGGGTCGTGAACGTGAATCCCGCGCCTGCATCTACCGCGGGCCGGTAGAGGCGCAGGTCAGTTTCCTGTCGCGGCGCTCTATGAGCGCCGATATTCCCGAGGACGGCGGTCGTAGACCGCCCCTACAATTTTCAGACTGACTCATCATCTGCTCAGGCGAAATCCGTTGCCGAAACCAAAGCGACCCCCGACGCGCCCGTGGTGAACGACACCTCGATCGCCGTCCTGCCGTTCACGAACATCAGCGACGAAAAGGACAGCGGCTTTTTTGCGGATGGCGTGCAGGCGGACATCCTCACGAACCTCGCGCTCGTGCGAGCCGCGCGTTGTTTCCCGAACGTCCGTGGCGCAGGATCGCGACTCGAAAAAATCAAGGCAGGAGATCGGGTGGGAGCTCGGGGTGACCTACCTGCTCGAAGGGTGCGTGCGACGGGCCCGCGGCACCCCCGGTTCGAGGCGCTGCTCAACGACCCGAAGAACAACCAACCGCTCTTCTGACGAAGAGCGGAACGCTGAACTTTCAACGTTTAACGCTCAACGTTGAAGGTCTGACCACGGGCGCCGAGACCTCAGCGTCACTTGAGCGTTCAGCGTTAAAAGTTGTGCGTTGAGCGTTTGGTGCGACCTGCCCTACGCCAGACTCCTCACGTCGCGGATTTCTTGAACAGCAGCGCGTCGAGCGAGAGTTTGCCCGGCCCGAACGCGAACACGATCAGGCACGCGAGCAGGAAAAGAAACGGCGCCGCGCCGGTGAACTTGTCCGGGTCGCTGAAAACAGCCTGCAACGCCTCGCGGTCCGCCGTGGCGTAGGCGACCAGCATCGTGAAAATCAGCGGCACGGAAACGAGCCGCGAGCCCAATCCCACGAGCAGAAGCAACCCGCCGAAACACTCGGTCGAGCCCGCGAGGATTGCGTTGAGCTTCGGCAACGGCAGCCCGAGTTCGGTGAAAAAGCCCGTCGTCTTCTCGAGGTTCAGCAGCTTGCCCTTGCCGGTGAGAAAAAAGGACCAGCCCCACCAGCCCCGGATGACCAGGAGCAGAACCGGTTGCAGCCAGCCGCCGAGCGTGACGAGCAAACCCTCGAGTTTGTGGTGGCTGGAGGAAAAGTTCATGAGCGTGGGAGCACCAAGACGGAGAATTATTTCCGACCGGGAGCGCGGACGCCCCCAAGATCAACTCCGGCAAAACCAGCCGAGTTCCATCCACGTCTCAAACCACGCGTGCACCTGCTCGGGCGTCACGCCTCGGCCGGCCACGCCGGCCGCCTGCGCGAGCGTGCCGCCGGCGGCGAGTTTTTCCAGAATCTTGAACGCCGCCGCGTCGACGCGCTTGTAGTAGAGCCGCTCGTTGTAGCGGTGCACGACGATGAACACGCGCCCGCGCCGCGGCCGCGGTACGCGTTTGCGCGACGCGGCGCGCGGACCGTGATCGACGGCATGGCTCGCCTCGCCGCGCAGCGCGTTGCGCCGTTTCACGGCGAGGACATAGTCGTCGACCGGCCAGTCGAGCCGAAGCAGCGAAACATAGGGCTGGAGCGCGAGCCGCAGTTTCGCCGGCGGTATGTCCGCCAGATCGTCGGCCGTGAGCACGGGCCGCGCCTCGCCGTCGAACGCCACGGTCTGCGCCCACTCGAACCGCGCGACGGCATGCGCGAGCGCGGTGCGCGGTGCGGTCCAGCGCGGCTCCTCGCGGATGAACCGGGGCAGCCGCGAGCAGAGGTTGCGCAACGTAAACGAGCGCGACGGGTACTTCGTCAGGTATGCGCGGACGAGCGCGGAAAACTTTTTCTCGCCCAGCACCGCGCGCAGGCCCGGGCAGTCGTCATACGCGCAGTCGATGATGCGGAACCAGTAGCAGCGCGCGTAGATTTGCAGCCGCTCGAACGGGGTGAGCCGGCCGTTCGGTTTGATGAATTCCGCCGCGACCTCCGCCATCGGACGTCCGTCGCGCCAGCGCGGCTGCAGGCCGTCGGCCGCCGTCAGCGGCTGCACGAGCGCGTGCAGCATCAGCCGCTGGAGCGCGCGCAAATCGGCGTCGGATTTCAGCCCGCGTGGGGCGCGGCGCGGAGGCGGTTTGAAGCCGAGGGGCATGGGGGTTTTCTTTGTCATTCTGAGCGCAGGGAAGAATCCAATGCGATGTTCGCAAGCGGTCGTCCTGCTGGGTTCTTCGCTGCGCTCCCAATGAAGTCCCGGTTGCCAGGTGTAGGAGCCTGCTTGCAGGCGATGCTCGGCGCGCGCCGACTGACACGGCCTTGAATCGCCTGCAAGCAGGCTCCTACCGCACGCTGCGGGGAGATCATTGGCGGGAATCCACCCATCGCCTCCGCGGTAGTGTTGGATCTCAGAACGACAGAACAAACGCCACGGCTGTTCATCGCACGGGAGGCGCAGAAGCTTTCTTGTCTGGCGGCACGTCCGCCTCCCGCGCCCCGCCGATGAACGCGCTGGCCTTCAGCGCCTCGTCGTGCACCTCGTCGAACGACGGAATCCGGTCGTCCCACTCCAGCAGGGTGGCGGTCACGCCGCAGAGCCGCGTGGCGTGGGCGTACAGTTTCCACACCGGATCGAGCACGGGGTGGTCGTGCGTATCGAGCACGTATTTCTCGAACTTCGTGTGACCCGCCACGTGAATCTGCCCCACGCGATCATGCGGCACGCCCTCGAGGTAGGCATAGGGGTCGAAACCGTGGTTCTGCGCCGAAACGTAAATGTTGTTTACGTCGAGCAGAATCCCGCAATCGGCCCGCTCGACGACCTCGCGGAGGAATTCCCACTCCGTCATCGCCGACACGTGAAACTCGGCGTAGCTCGAGACGTTTTCCACGCAGATCGGCACCTCGAGAGTGTCGCGCACGTGGCGGATTTTCTCCGCCGTCCGCCTCGCCGCGGAAAAAGTGTACGGCATCGGCAGCAGGTCGTGGGTGTAGGTGCCGTCGACGCTGCCCCAACACAGGTGATCCGAAAGCCACGGCGTCTTCGTCCGCCGCACGAGCGCCTTGAGTTTTTTCAGGTGGGTGCGGTCGGGCCGGTCGGCCGAGCCGAAATACATCGAAACGCCGTGCTGCACGACGCGGTATTGCTCGAGAATCCGGTCGAGCACCTGCAGCGGCCGGCCGCCATCGACCATGAAATTCTCCGAAATGATCTCGAACCAGTCGACGACCGGCTTTCGCTCGAGGATGTGGGCGTAGTGCGGCACGCGCAGGCCGATGCCGATGCCGTAATCGGTGAAGGCGTTGAAGCGGTTGGCAGGCAATCGAAGACTCAGCCGGATTTCTTCTTCTCGGCCTTCTTGGTGTCTTTCATGGCGGTGCTGCAGCCGCCCTTGCCCTTGCAGGAGTTCTTGCCCTTGCAGCCATTGTCGCCGGAGCCGCAGCCGCCCTCGCCCTTGCAGGCGTTCTTGCCTTTGCAGTCGTGCTTGCCGGCTTCCTTCTTGGCGGTGTCGGCCGTGCCGGCCTTCTTCTCCGTGGCCGCGAAGGCGCGGGTCGCCAGGGTGCCGGAGTATAGGCCGGCGAGTGCGGCGGCCGTGATCATGAGACGCGTGGATTTATTCATCTGGGTATCGTGGGATGTGGGTGGGTAGGAATCACCGGGAAAATGCGACGCACCGTCGCGCCGGCTCCGGGGTAGGAGCGATTACGCCGCGGTCTATTCCCCGGAGGCGAACCTTTTTTTGACGGCGCCGCCGCCGCGAACCCGAATCTTGGAAAATCTCTCACGCGGAGCGCGCGGAGACGCGGGGACTTGCCCGCCTTTGGCGGGAACCAGCGTTGCTCTCCGCGCCTCCGCGCGCTCCGCGTGAAAATCCGTCCCAAGCCCGGAGGCAAACATGGTGGTCGGCGCGCTCGAATGGTCAGGCACGATGTCTCAGGCGGCTCGCCGACGCGCTCCCTTCAGATTACCCGATCCACCATCGGCTCGCCGCGGGTGAAGGCCCCGAGGTTGCGCACAAAGTGCCGTACGATCGCCTCGTCCTGATCGTGCCGGCCACCGCCCGTGTGCGGCGTGATGTGGCAATGGGGTTCCGCCCAGAGCGCGTGTTCCGGCGGGAGTGGTTCCGTTTCAAACACGTCCAGATACGCCTCGCCGATCCGGCCAGAGCGCAACGCTTCGAGCAGCGCGCGTTCGTCGACCGTCGTGCCGCGCCCGACGTTGTAAAACCGGGCACCGGGCTTGCAGCAGGAAAGCCGCCGGGCATTGACGTAGTTTCGCGTGCTCGCGTTGTCGGGCAGGACGTTGACCACGTGGTCCGCCTCCGCCAGCGTACTGCTCACCTTTTCTTCGGGGATGATTCTCACGCCGCGCTCGCTCCGGGTCTGCCGGCGGACGGCGATGAGCGTCATGCCGAACGGCGCGAGCAGTTGGGCAAGCCGCCGGCCGATCGCCCCGAAGCCGAGCATCAGCACGGTCTGGCCCGTGAGCAGCCGGCAGTCATAGCGGCGCTCGGCATAATGCCACGAGCGATCCGTCAATTGATTGCGGTGCGACGGCAGCAAGCGGCGGCCGAGCGCGAGCATCATCGCGAGCACGTGCTGCGCGCATGGATCCGCGAACACCTCCGACACGTTGGAAAACGCCGCGCCCCGGGCCAGAAAGGCCTCCCGAAATTCCGGCGTGTCGTAGCGCGTGTAGCCCGCCGTCGTCACTTCCACCCAGCGCAGCTGCCCGCACGCCAGGCACTGCCCCGCGTCGGGCTGGCCAAACGCGACGTCGGCATGCGGGAGCAGCGGGTCTTGCCCGCCGGCCGCGAGCACCGAGGCGGACGCGTGCTCGGAAATGACGAGCTTGTGCCCGCGCGTGCCGTCGACGAGCAGCCGCATCTCGGCCGCGGAAAACTTCGCGTTGCACCAGATTGTCAGGGTCATGAAAAAGGCGCCGTGATGAGGACGCGCCGCCTCGCCAGCGGCAAGGAAAACGTGGGAGACTCACGCCCGCCGACCAAACCTAAGCCGAATCCATGCAGTAGAACCCCGTTTACCTGTTGAACGTCCAAACTAATTGGTGAGTGTAGGGGCGTCGCTTGCCGACGCCCGTTTCCACCTCGTATGACGG
>JACQWL010000432.1 GCA_016209255.1 Verrucomicrobiota bacterium | reverse complement strand
CGCTCCGGGAGCGCGCGGAACAGGGTTTCCCACCGCGCGAGGAGCTCGTGCGCGGTGGCGAAATGACCATAGTCGGCGCTGGCCTTCGTCAGGCAGGCATGCAGTTCCGGGCGGAGTACGTCCTGCAGCCGCTGCTCCAGTTGCGAGAGTCGGGTGAGGTGGTTGCGCAGCTCCGCCTCCTGGTCGAGGGCGCTGCGCATCGAGCGGTTCAATGTCTCGCGGGCAGGCTGGTCCGCGGGCAGGTTGTCGGCCGGACAACGGTCGATCATCTCTGCCCGCTCCCGCGTCAATCGGTCGAGGCCGTCCTTGACGGCTTCGCGGCAGAGGAACGCGTACGCTTCGTCCCGCAGGTGTTCGATTGTGGTCTGGCTGAGATCCATCGTCCGCTAATTTCTCCCGGGTTTCACTCCCGAGCAAATGGTTTTCGTTGGGTATCATTACGCGTGGCAGTGCGTAGAGGCACGCGGCCGAAGGCGCGCGGAGAACGCGCTCGCTGCAGCGAGAAGCGCGCTCCCGGGATCCGGCGGGGTTGGAACTTTCGCGGGCCTTTCCACGCGCTGACGGGTTGACCGCGCCGGAACGGGCCGGCTATCTCGCCGGCATTATGGAATGGCTTACCGATCCGCAGATTTGGATTTCGCTCGTTACGCTCACCGTGCTCGAGATCGTACTCGGCATCGACAACATCATTTTCATCTCGATCCTCGCGGGCAAACTCCCGGCGGAGCGGCAGGCGAAGGCGCGTCAGATCGGGCTTTCGCTGGCGCTCATCACGCGGGTGCTGCTGTTGATGAGCCTCACCTGGCTCATGGGCCTGAGCAAACCGCTCTTCACGCTGCCGGTGCTCAACCACGGGCTCTCGGGGCGCGATCTGATTCTGCTGCTCGGGGGACTTTTCCTCATCGGCAAGAGCGTGGTGGAGGTGCACGACAAGCTCGAAGGGGAGGACGGGCATGCGACCATGGGGAGAAACCGGGTGTCGTTTGCCGGCGTGATCGTGCAAATCCTGATGCTGGACATCGTGTTTTCGCTCGACTCGGTGATCACCGCCGTGGGCATGGCCAGCAATCTCGGCGTCATGATTACGGCGGTCGTGCTCGCCCTGGGCGTGATGCTGGTGTTTGCGGGGGCGATCAGCGACTTCGTCAACCGGCACCCGACGCTCAAGATGCTCGCGCTGAGTTTTCTGATCCTGATCGGCGTGACGCTGGTGGGGGAAAGCCTCGGCCGGCACATCCCCAAGGGCTACATCTACTTTTCCATGGCGTTCGCGTTTGGCGTCGAGATGCTGAACCTGCGACTGCGGGGGAAGGAAAAGACCAAACCGATCGAACTGCATCAGCCGTATCGCTAACCTAGACATTTCACACTCACGATTCCACCCCGCCTGTGCGCTCTTGGACGGCCGAAAGAACCGCTGAGAGTGTGAAAAATGCGGGCTAAGCCTTGTCAGAGCCGGCGGAATGTGAGCCACTCTCGGCCTTCGCGCTCATCACTCTCATGTCCGCCATCAATCGTTTTCTGCTGGAGAACAATCTCCGGATTTCGACCAATCCCTGCGTGAGCCCCGATTTCTGCCTCGAATGGCTCCCGCTGCGCGACGAGTTGCGCGCCGGCACGCTGCTGAGGATTTACCCGAAGAGCCGTTTCGAAACCCGGGCCGGAGCCTGGACCCTGGTGGAGAACGCGCACGGCGACTGCGCGTGGCGGCTGCAGGGCAAGACGGACGCCCTCCACGACGGCATCGCGCTGCCGGACGGCACGCAGGCGTTTCCGGCCACCTTCGCCAACCTGCTTCGCCTGAAGAACCTGGTGCAGGAGCACGATCCGGCGTCGACGATATTTCCGACCGCCGCCGAACCGCTCGGCCGCAGCACGCTCGGCATCGGGGCGCGGTTCACGACGCTGCACTGGCCGGCGGTGGACTGGGCGATGAGCGCGTTGAGCATCGGGTTGACGGCGAACCAGAACTCGATCCCGCGCGAGCTCGTCTACGACGTCGACGTGATGCTCGCGGGCCAGCTCGACACCGTGCCGTTCCCGTTCATCGGCACGAGCGTGCCGGAGGGTCATCAGGGGCAGAGCGTGGAAGGCATGAGCCACGGCTGCGTGCTGGCGAAGCTGAAGACCGGTTTCCATCGCCGCGGTATCGCGTGGAGTTTCAATGCCGATCACCAGCCGATCGGCGGGAAGTTCGACCACCGCGAAGACCGGCTGGTCGCCGGCTGTGTGCTCGCGAGCTACATCACATTCGATCTGTCGCCCGAGCTGGCGCAGACGAAGGTGCCCGACGACGCGGCCGGCTGGGTGACGGCAAATGTGCCGGCGGAGCTCGTGGCCAAAGTGAAGGCTCGCGTGGCCTCGGCCGGACTCACGCTCAACGAGGCTGAGTTCGCCCGGCTGCTCGCCTACGTGTGGCCGGCGCTGCAGAAGATGCAGCGGCGCGACGAGAAATACGCCGCGGCCCGCGCCCGCCTTTTTACCGCCGACGTCGGCCGCGCCTATTTGCGCGAGCTCTCGATCGACGAACTGCCGGGTCTCACGACGCCGGAGACGACCGCCATCATGCTGTCGCTCTGCGAGGCGCTCGGGATGAAGATCCACTTCGTCGCCCCGGCGTTCGGCTTCCAGAAGAACACCCCGTATCCCGACAGCGCGGCCCTGCGGACGCTGATTGGCAAACAATGGGGCGTGTGCCGGCGGTTCGGCGCGAGCATCGGGTTTCACTCCGGTTCGGGGAAGTCGGCCGAGAATTACCAGGTCATGGGCCAGGTCACCGGCGGCCGGCTCGAGATCAAGACGAGCGGCCGCTATACCTACGAGATGGGCCGCGCGCTGGCGGCGTCGAAGAACCCCGCCGACCAGGCGCTGTGGCGCGACTGGTACACGTTCACCCGCGAGCTGGCGCTGCTCGGGGCGTTCAGCGCCGATGCCACGGAACAGAAGATGGCGCGCGTCTTCGTGGCCGATGCGCTGGCCAAGGCCGGCGGCGGCACGGAGGTGTTTGCCAACCCGGCCTTGACGCGCTCCGCCCTCGAGGCGCTGGCGCCGAGCGCGGACCACATGTTCTGGTTCGAGTACAACTTTCTCTATGTGCTCGCCGGCGGCGGGCGCGCCGAAAAGGCGGCGCTCGGCGACCATACCCCGGCGGGCTACCGGCAGCGCGCCCGTTTTTACGGCATCAGCGACGAAGGCCGGCTGAACTTCTCGAAAAACATCGCGAGCTACATCGTGTTCCTGGCGGAGAATACCGGCCTCGCCCCCGCCGCCACCTGCGCCGCGGCGCGCAAACTGCTCGAGCGCTACCAGGCCCTCGACGAGAGGCTCAACGCTATCTCGAAGTGAGCCTGGCCCGGTTGTAGGAGCCGGCTTGCAGGCGATTATGTGCGCGCCAAGGCTACGCGCCTCGAATCGCCTGCCAGCAGGCTCCTACACCAGGCCTCCTGCACCGCCCCTTCTTCTCTTCCATGGCCAAAACCCGCTCCTTCATCCACGACGACTTTCTCCTCGGTACGAAACAGGCACGTGAGCTCTACCATGGCTACGCCGAACGTGAGCCGATTTACGACTACCACTGCCACCTCTCGCCGGAGCTCATCGCGCAGAATCACCAGTTTGCCGATCTCGCGGAACTCTGGCTGGGCGGCGATCACTACAAGTGGCGGGCGATGCGCGCCAACGGCGTCAACGAGCGTTTCTGCACGGGCGACGCCGCGCCGCGCGAGAAATTCCAGGCGTGGGCCGAGACCGTGCCGCACACCCTGCGCAATCCGCTCTACCACTGGACGCACCTCGAGCTGAAACGCTACTTTGGCGTCGACCGGTTCCTCGACGGCCGGAGCGCGGAGAAAATCTGGAAACAGGCGAGCGCGAAACTGCCGCGACTGCGCGTCCATGATTTGCTCACGCAGTCGAAGGTCGCCGTCGTCTGCACGACCGATGACCCGGCCGATTCACTCGAGCTCCATGCGAAAATCCGGGCGAGCGAGCTGAAGACGCGCGTCTACCCGGCGTTCCGCCCCGACAAGGCGCTCGCGGTCGGCCACCCGGCGGGATTCTGCGCCTGGCTCGAGAAGCTTGCGAGCGCCGCGGGCTGCGCGACGGGGATCAAGAAGTTCGACGATTTGCTGGGGGCGCTGAAGCAACGCCACGACGACTTCCATGCCGCCGGCTGCCGGCTTTCCGACCATGGCCTGGAGTTTGCGCTCTCGGAGCCCTGCACCCATGCGCAGGCGAAGATGATTTTCGACGCGGTGCGCGGCGGCCGGGCGGCCACGCCCGAGGAGGCCGTGCGCTACGGCTCGTTCCTGATGCTGGAGTTCGGCCGCTGGGATGCGGCGCGCGGCTGGACCAAGCAGCTCCACCTCGGCGCGCTGCGCAACAACAACACCCGGCTCCTTACCAAGCTCGGGCCCGACACTGGCTTCGACTCGATCGGCGATTTCCCGCAGGCCGTCGCGCTGACGCGTTATCTCAACGCGCTCGATGCCACCGACCAGCTGCCGCGCACGGTCCTCTACAACGTCAACCCGGTCGACAACTACACCTTCGGGGCGATGATCGGGAATTTTCAGGACGGCACCATCGCGGGCAAACTCCAGTTTGGCAGCGGCTGGTGGTTCCTGGACCAGAAGGAAGGCATGGAGTGGCAGCTGAACGCGCTCTCCAACCTCGGCCTGCTCTCGCGCTTCGTCGGCATGATCACCGATTCGCGCAGTTTCGTGAGCTATCCGCGCCACGAATATTTCCGCCGCACGCTCTGCAATCTCCTCGGCGGCGACATGGCCCGCGGGGAAATCCCGGGCGACTACCAACTCGTCGGCGGCATGGTCCGCAACATCTGCTTCGGCAACGCGCGCGACTACTTCGGCCTCGAACTCGCCCCGGAGTTTGCCGCGCGGACGTAGGCGGGACGGATAGGCCGGAGCCGTATCCCTGCAGTCAAACCTCGTCCACCCGTTGAGCCATGCAAACTGATTGTTGAGTGTAGGGGCGTCGCTGGCCGACGCCCATTCCCACGTCGTATGGCGGGCGTCGGCAAGCGACGCCCCTACATCTCGACTGCATCGTTACGGCCAAGCTCCGCCCACGCGGCTCCCCGCCGCCCTGATTCCTCCTCCCAGAAAATCCATGCCGAACCCATCCCCCGCCTCCGGGTCCACGCCGAAAGTCGGTTACTACCGCTGGGTCATTTGCGTGCTGCTGCTTTTCGCGGCCATCATCAATTACGTGGACCGCCAGGTCATCGGCATCCTCAAGCCGACGCTGACCGAGATGTTCCATTGGGGGGATGAGCGCATCTACGCCTCGATCATCTTTGCGTTCTCGCTCGCCTACGCACTCGGCTTCATCTTCGCGGGTCGGGTGATCGATCTCATTGGCACGCGCCGGGGCTTCGCGCTGGCGGTCGTGCTGTGGAGCCTCGCCGCCGTCGCGCACGGCGCGGCCGGCTGGTTTCCCAATTTGTCCCTGCCGATGCTCAATCTGGACGCGAGCACGGGGTTTTCGATCGTCACGCTCAGCGGCGCCGCGGCGGGTTTTGCGATCGCGCGGTTTGCGCTGGGCCTGGGTGAGGCGGGCAGTTTCCCCGCCTCCATCAAGACCGTCGCGGAGTGGTTTCCAAAGAAGGAGCGGGCGCTGGCCACGGGGATTTTCAACTCGGGCACCAACGTGGGCGCGCTGGTGACGCCGCTCGTGGTGCCGTGGATCCTCGCCCAGTGGAGCTGGCAATGGGCCTTCGTGGGCACGGGCGCGCTCGGCTTTTTCTGGGCGGCCTGGTGGCTGGTCGTTTACCGCCCGCCGCAGGATCATCATAAGCTCAAGCCGGCGGAACTGGCTTACATCCGCAGCGACCCGGCCGATCCCGAGGTGCGCATCCCGTGGCTGACGCTGCTGCCGCTCCGCCAGACGTGGGCGTTTGCGCTCGGCAAGTTCATGACCGACCCGATCTGGTGGCTCTACCTCTATTGGGTGCCGGATTTCCTCAACAAGAACTATGGCATCAAGGTCGTCGCCATGGGCCTGCCGCTGGTCATCATCTACCTCGTGGCCGACGTCGGCAGCATCGGTGGCGGGTGGTTGTCCTCGCGCTTAATCAAGCACGGCTGGACGCCGAATCGCGCACGCAAGACGGCGATGCTGGTCTGCGCCCTGTGCGTGGTGCCGGTGATGTTCGCGTCGCAAGCGTCCAACCAGTGGGTCGCCGTCGGCATCATCGCGCTGGCCGCGGCCGCCCACCAGGGCTGGTCGGCGAATCTCTTCACGCTCACCTCCGACATGTTCCCCCGCAAGGCGGTGGGCTCGGTCGTGGGCATCGGCGGCACGGCCGGCGCGATCGGCGGCATGTTCATCGCGCTGCTCGTCGGCGCGCTGCTCCAGAAGACGGGCACCTACGTGATTGTCTTCATCATCGCGGGCTCGGCCTACCTGGCGTCCCTGCTGGTCATCCACCTGCTCGTGCCGCGACTCGCGCCGGCCAAGCTGGAGTTCGGGACGACGGGGTGAAGCCGGGCGATGCGATTGGACCGCCAATCGTGGCCCGGCGAGTGGGCGCGGTGACCGAGAGCGAGACGCGCGCCGTTTTGTCCCGCTGCTCACGCAGCGGGCGACGCGGGCAAGAGCGAACTCCGGATCAATCGGCGGAAGCCGGGAGCGGTTGCATCGCGCAGGTGGATGGGTTTGCTCCGATCCATGCCGAACCTCTTCATCATCGCGGGGCCGAATGG
>JACQWL010000424.1 GCA_016209255.1 Verrucomicrobiota bacterium | reverse complement strand
GGGTGGCGTTGGTCGCCAGCGGCGGAACCTGGATCTCACCCGTGTCCGCGGCCTCGATCTCTCAGCGAAATGGATGCCATGGCACGCGCTGACGATCACGGGCGATTTCATCTACAACGACGCGACGATCCGCCGCACGGCGCTCGCGCCCTGGCTGGTCGGCAACCGGGTCGCCCAAGTTCCGCGGCGAAGTGCATTTTTCGGCGCCATCTGGCGCGCGCCAGCGAAGCTTACGTTCACGCCGCGGCTTCGTTACACTGGCCGGCAATTCGAAGACGACGAAAACCATCTCACGCTCGGGAAGGTTGTCGTCGCCGACCTGGGCATCAGCCGCGCGCTCAACAAGAACATCGAGATCTTCCTGACTGGAGAAAACTTGGCCAACGCCCGGATCGAAACGGGCCGCAGCGCAGACGGCGTGGTAACCGTGGGCACGCCCCGGTTGGTCATCGGCGGCCTGCGCGGCAGTTGGTAGGCGGAGGTGGAGCGGGCTCACGGTGAGGAAGAAAAATTCGGGCTGACCCGGTTCAGCCTTGCGTATCCAGCGACCCACAAAAGTCGCGAAACGCCCTTTCTTCGTCGCTCGTCGCCACACCGGCGACGATGTGCCGGGCGAGGCTGCGTACGACGTAGGCCCGATCGGCAGGCAGTTCGAGCTTCTTGATCACAAGCGCGATGGTCGAAGCGAAGGTGTTGCCATTGTAAAAGCAGAAGGGGGCCAGGCGATGGCAGCGTCGGCAGAGGTCCACCGCGGCATCGAGGGGCATCGCCTCACGATGTTGGTTTTCCCAAAGTTGCTTTGTTCGATCATGTCCATCGGAAGTCGGCTTGTGCAGCGCGTGCTTGGCCTGGCACAGCACCGCGTTCTGCGCGGTTACGATGTCCCAAGTGAACGGAGCAAGCCACTCTCGAACCCGTGGCATGACTCAAGACCGCTTCTGTTTTCGCGCCGCCTTGATCTTCTTCAGTTCCTCGACGCCGACGCTCTTCAAGTAGCCCTTACCCGTCCTTGCATAGACCGGCTCGGCGGCGAAACGGTCCTGCATCGCGAGCCCTTCCGCCATCAGTTCGCGGAACAGCGGATCATTTCGCAATTTCGGATCGATCGCCGGATTCATTGATGGAACCATACCCTCCCTTGGTTGAACGCGCAATCACGCAATCGGGCCCGCTCCGTACTGCTATCTCTGAATATGTTGTTTTGCTGCGTGCATTTTTTCACAAGCCATTTGAAACCGCTAATCTTCGCTAATATTCGGAATCAGGGCGACGTGATGGGGTGCGTGCCGTTTCTGCGGGCTCAAGGCCCCGAGCCTGTCGAGGGGCTTCGCCTAATCGGCGAAGCGCGAAGGTGGCAGGTGGTTTCTGAGATTTTATTAGCGGAGTTTACCCGCCTACGGCGGCGCCGAAGGCGACCAGGGATTAGCGAAGATTAGCGGTTAAGAACTGTCTTGGTCCGCTTTGGTTGCGGCTTCGCCGCGCTGCGTTCAATCCTCAAAGGTTTCAGTCTGACGGATCAGTCAGTTGCAGTCGACGCCGTTCACGTTCGTTGATTCCAATACCGGAACTTATCGCGTCATCACGACCGCAGGCGTGACATGCTGGAAACGCGTCCGTTTGCTTTTCGCTAGCGGCCGGGGAGTGACCACGTAGTCTCCCGCCATGTCCGTTCGCTACCCCGCCGCTGCCCTCACGGAGTTCGCCACCGCGTTGCTCCACCGCGCCGGGCTGGACGCGGACATGGCCGCGACGGTCGCCGCCATTCTCATCGAGGGCGATCTGCTCGGACACACCACGCACGGCCTCCAGCTCCTCGCGCCCTATCTCGGTGAGATCGAGCGAGGCACCATGACCAGGAGCGGCGAACCGCGCGTGCTCGCGGATTTTCCCGCCGCGATCACGTGGGACGGCCTTCGCCTGCCCGGCCCGTGGCTCACCGTGCGCGCGCTCGAACTGGCCGCGGCGCGCGCGAAGCAAAACGGCACGTGCACCGTCGTGATCCGCCGGAGCCACCACATCGCGTGTCTGGCCGCCTACCTGAAGCGCGTGACCGACCAGGGCCTCATGGTGTTGCTCACCTGCTCCGATCCGACCGTGGCCGGTGTCGCCCCACACGGCGGACGCCGCAACGTCTATACACCGAACCCGCTCGCCGCCGGCTGGCCGACGGACGGGGACCCGGTGCTGCTCGATATCTCGATGTCGATCACGACCCTTGGCCTTGCGCGCCGCCTTCTTGACGAGGGCGGGAAATTTCCCGGGCCGTGGGGCGTCGACGCGGCCGGCCATCCGACCGACGATCCCGCGCGGGTGCTGGCCGATCCGCCGGGCGCGCTGCTGCCGATGGGCGGGCTCGATCACGGCCACAAGGGCTATGCGCTCGGACTCCTCGTCGAGGCGCTCACCGGTGGCCTCGCCGGCTACGGCCGGGCGGATCCGAAGGAAGGGTGGGGTGCGACGGTTTTCATGCAGGTTTTGGAACCCGCGCTCTTCGGTGGCCGCGACGATTTCATCCGCCAGACGTCACACCTCGCCGCCGCCTGCCGCGCGACCCCGCCCCGGCCCGGGTTTGAACGTGTTCGGCTGCCCGGTGAAACCGCCCTTCGCCGCCGGGCCGACCAACTCGCGCACGGCGTTGCGCTTTACCCCGGCATCATGGCTGCACTGAACCCTTGGTCGGGCAAGCTCGGGGTGCCACTGCCGCGGTAACGCTTGCCGCCGGCCAAATGTTCGGTCCGCATAGGCTCCTTACCTCAACGTCTCTCCCTGCATGCGGGATTACTTCCTCCGCCGCTTCCTTCTCATACCGCCGACGCTCCTCGGCATCACCCTGATCGTTTTCGTCATTACCCGGGTGGTGCCGGGCGGGCCGATTGAGCGAGCCCTCATGGAAGCACGGATGGGAGACACCGGGGCGGCCCAGGCGACCGCGATCGGCAGCGGAGCGATCTCGGAAGAGCAGATGGCGCAGCTCAAGGCCTACTACGGTTTCGACAAACCCCCGCTGCAGGCCTACCTCGTCTGGCTGGGCAAGGTCGGGCGCGGCGACCTGGGTTCGTCCTATCGCTACAACGAGCCGGTCCTGCGCATCATCGCGGAACGGCTGCCCGTTTCCCTCCTTTATGGGTTGGTGACCACGCTGCTCGTCTACGGCGTCTGCATTCCGCTCGGCATCCTGAAGGCGGTGAAGCACCGCACGTTCATCGACAACGCCACCTCGGCCATCGTTTTCACCGGCTACGCCATCCCCGGCTACGCGCTCGGGGCCCTGCTGGTCGTGTACCTTTCGGCCCGGCTCGGCTGGTTTCCCATGGGCGGTTTCAACAGCCGCGAATTCGCCGATCTGACTTTCTTCGGCAAGATCGCCGACCTCGCCCACCACGCGGTGCTCCCGTTGGTGTGTTATACCGTCGGCAGCTTCGCGTTTGTCACGCTGCTGATGAAGAACCACCTGATGGACAACCTCGCCGCTGACTTCGTGCGCACCGCGATGGCCAAGGGCGTGACCTTCCGGCAGGCCGTGCTCAAACACGCGCTCCGCAATTCGCTCATCCCGATCGCGACCCATTTTGGCCAGCACCTCAGCGTGCTCGTCACCGGGTCCTTCCTGATCGAATTCATTTTCGACATCAACGGCATGGGCCTGCTCGGCTACACTTCGGTCGTGGATCGCGATTATCCGACGGTCATGGGCGTGCTGATCATCTCGTCCATCCTCATCCTGCTCGGCAATATCCTCTCGGACGTGCTCGTGGCGCTGATCGACCCGCGCATCCGGTTCAAGTGAGACGGCTGGCATGACTTCCCGCTTTCCCCTCCTCCGCCTCGACCCGCTGACTCGGACGAAGATGCGGCGCTTCCGCTTGATCCGGCGCGGGTACGCGTCGTTCCTGATTCTGGTGACGGCGATGTTGTTGTCCTGCGCGGCTGAGGTGCTGGTGCACAGCCGGGCGCTGGTCGTGCGCTACGAGGGCAACTGGTACTTTCCGACCTATGGCCGGATTCACACCGGGAAGGAGTTCGGCCTCGATTATGCCTACGAGGTCAATTACCGCGATCTGCGCACCCGCTTCAACGCTGATGCGGCGGGCCGCAACTGGGTGCTGCTGCCGCCCGTGCCCTACAATCCGCTCGAGAACTGCTACGTGGGCGAAAACTTTCGCCCGCGGCCGCCCGACTGGCGGACCAGCCATTTCCTTGGCACCGACCAGATCAACCGCGATATCCTCGCACGGCTGGTCTATGGCTTTCGCAATGCCCTCGTTTTCGCCGGCTCCTTCATCCTGCTCACCTACGCCGTCGGCATCACGCTCGGATGCCTGATGGGCTACTTTGGCGGCTGGTTCGACCTGTTCGTGCAGCGGTTGATCGAGATCTGGTCGAACATCCCGTTTCTTTTCGTCGTCATCATCGTCGCGTCGATTGTCCCCTCCAGCATCGGCATGAACCTCGGCGTGCTGCTCTTTATCGTGGTCCTGTTCTCGTGGACGGGCATGACCTACTACATGCGTTCGGCGACATATCGGGAGAAGGCTCGCGACTACGTGCACGCGGCGCAAGTGCTGGGGGCGGGCACGTCCCGCATCATTTTCCGCCACATCCTGCCCAACGTCCTCTCGACCATCGTCACGTTCATCCCATTCACGATCGCCAGCTCGATCAGCGCGCTGACGGCGCTCGATTTTCTCGGGTTCGGGCTGCCCCCGCCCACGCCGAGCTGGGGCGAACTGCTGCGGCAGGGCACTTCCAATCTGCACTCGCCCTGGATCGTGGCCTCCGCCTTTTCCGCCCTCGTGATCGTGCTGGTGCTCGTGACCTTCGTCGGCGAGGCCATTCGCGAGGCGTTTGATCCGAAGAAGTTCACGACTTACCAGTAACCCATGCACCAATCCGTTCTCTCCCGCTTGCGATCCCATCTCCCAATTGTCGGTCATCCACCTGTAGCGGCGGTCTATGACCGCCGACCAAGCCTGACCGATCGCCGAAGGAATTCGCCGTCGGTCATCGACCGCCGCGACAATTTCATGCCGTTGGGGCATATCATCGGAAGATGCGCGTCGCGCCTGTCCGTTGTTTTTGGCGCCGCCGCCCTCCTCCTGGCGGGCTGTAGCAAGCCGGCACCCACCGCGGGCACGAGCGCCGCCGCCGGCCCCTCGCCGATGGAGGCCGACCTGGCCCGCACGCTGAAGGCGCAGGCGGAATTCTACTTGTTCAAGACGCCGGCCGACGTGCCGGGCGATCTCAAGTGGCAGAACGGCGCGGAGCTGCCGGAGTTTGCCGATCCGAAGGCGAAGAAGGGCGGCGCCTTCAACTACTACGTTTCCGATTTTCCCCGCACGATTCGCACCATCGGCCCGGACGCGACCGGCGGCATCCGCTCGTATCTGCTCGATTATGTCGAACCCTATTTCATGCATCCGCACCCGAACGTACCTGGCGGTGTCTATCCCGGGCTGGCCGCAGAGTGGGCGGTCACCGCCGACGGCCGGACCATGTACTACCGGATCGATCCCAAGGCCCGCTGGTCCGATGGCCGGCCGCTCACCACCGACGATGTCGTCTTCACCTTCTATTTCATGCGCAGCCCGCACCTGCATGAGCCGTGGTACAACGATTATTACACGAAGCACTTTCGCCAGCTGATCGTCTTCGACTCGCGCACCTTCGCCACCGTCCACCCGGACAAGAAACCCGATCTCGCGGCCCGCTTTGGCAGTTTCACTCCCTATCCGCGGCACGTGTACCAGGACTTCGGCGCCGACTGGCTCGAACGTTACCAGTGGCGGGAGCTGCCCAAGCTTGGTCCATACCAACTGCGGGAAAAGGACATCGATAAAGGCCGGGCGGTCACGCTCACCCGGATCAAGGACTGGTGGGGGGCGGACAAACGCTTTTTCCGCGGTCGTTTCAACCCCGACCGCTATCACCTCGAAGTCATCCGCGATCCGGACAAGGCGGTGGAGGCGTTTGCCCGCGGGGACCTCGACATGTTTCCCCTCGGGCTGCCAAAGTACTGGTATGAGACGCTGCCGGAGACACATCCGGAGGTCGCCGCCGGGCGTCTGATCCGGTTCAAGTTCTACAACCAGACCCCGCGCCCCGACTGGGGGCTGTGGATCAACCGCTCCAAGCCGCTGCTCGACAACCGCGACGTCCGGGTCGGCATCCAGCACGCCAGCAACATCGGCCTGGTCTGCGCGCAATTCTTCCGTGGCGACGCCGAGCAGATGCAGACGCGATCCGACGGCTACGGCTGGCGGATGCACCCGACGATCACGGCGCGGCCGTTCGATCCGGTAAAGGCTCGGGAGTATTTCGCCCAGGCCGGATTCGCCACCCAGGGCCCCGATGGCGTGCTCAAGAATGCCACGGGTCAGCGGCTCGCGTTCACCGTCACGGCGTACAGCCCGGCGCTGCGTGACATGCTCCCGATCCTGAAGCAGGAGGCGCTCAAGGCCGGCTTGGAATTCAACCTCGAGGTCCTCGACAGCACGACGGGCTTCAAGAAAATGCAGGAGAAGAATCACGACATCGCCCTGGTGGCGCTTTCCCGCTCGGTGGAGCTTTACCCTCGCTACTGGGAAATGTACCACGGCACGAACGCCTACGCCGATGCCTACCTCAAGGATGGCAAGCCCGTGACGATTGCGACCGGTGCCGAGCCAAACCCGCGGCCGCAGAAGGTGCAGGTGCAGACCAACAACATGACGATGACGTTCATCCCCGAACTCGACCGCTTGATCGAGGCGTACGACAAAGCGGAGAGCCTGGAGGAGATCAAACGGCTCGCCGCCCGGATCGAGGAGATCATTTACGAGGATGCAGCCTGGGTGAACGGCTGGCAGCGCCCCTTCCTGCGCGGCGGATACTGGCGTTACGTGAAGTGGCCGCAGGGGTTCAACGTTGCCCAGACCCGTGACATGGAGGAGTTCTTTCTCCACTGGATCGATCTCGACGAGAAAAAGGAGATCGAGGCCGCCCGCCGTTCCGGCCGCACCTACCCCGCCGCGCTCCAGGTCTTCGACCAGTTCAAGTCCAATTAGCCACTGAACGCTGATCCTCCACACTCCGACGCCTATGCTATTCACCCTGTGGGACGGCTCATTTGCACCCAAGCTACGAGAATATGAATGGCCACAAAGAGGCACAAAAAGGCTTCGTTCGGCGGGCGAAAATTGTCCGCGCGCCTATAGGCGCCTTGAGAGATTCATTCGCCCTCCGATTTCTTGCGCCTTTTTGTGGCCATCCCCCCTCTGGCCCGTTTGGTTGCGGTGGCACCCGCGGTAAGAAATATCCGGACTTTTCGTGCCCGCCGCCGAATTCATTCCTGTGTCCGCCGACACCATCCTCGAGGTCCACGATCTGGTGACGACCTTCGACACGGACGCTGGCCGGCTGACCGCCGTCGATGGCGTGAGCTTCTCGGTCCGGCGCGGGCGCACGCTCGGCATCGTCGGCGAGTCGGGCTGCGGCAAGAGTGTCACGGCACTCTCGATCATGCGGCTGCTCCCGCAACCGATGGGCCGGATCCAGGGCGGACGAATCCTGTTCGATGGTCGCGACCTGGTCACGCTGCCGGCGGACGAGATGCACGAGATCCGCGGCGGCCAGATCGGCATGATCTTCCAGGAGCCGATGACCGCGCTCAATCCCGTCCACTCGATCGGCCGGCAGTTGAGCGAGGTGTTTCTGCTCCACCGCACGGCGGACAAGGCCGAGGCGTGGCGCCGCGGCACCGCCATGTTGCGCAAAGTCGGCATCCCGGCGGCCGAAGTGCGGATGGGTGAGTACCCGCACCAGCTCTCCGGCGGCATGCGCCAGCGCGCCATGATCAGCATGGCGCTCGCG
>JACQWL010000421.1 GCA_016209255.1 Verrucomicrobiota bacterium | reverse complement strand
GTCCGGAACTGGTCACGAAACTCCATCACCGTCTGAGGATAATCAGCCATGCCGCGCCACGCTGCGCCGCAGTGTTAGGGGAATCAAGTGCATACCTAGAAAACCTTATTTATTTTTCGCCGGAGGCGAAAAATCTGGGAGAAGGAAAAACCGCCGCGCGTTGGCGGTGGTGGTGGCGGCCAGTTCTTCGAAGCTGAGGCCGAAGACTTCCTTGGCCGCAAACTCGGCGGTGTGCCGCACGAAGGCCGGCTCGTTCGGTTTGCCGCGATGGGGCATCGGCGTGAGGTAGGGCGCGTCGGTTTCGAGCATCAGCCGGTCGAGTCCCTGGGCTTTGGCGGCGGCGCGCAACGCCACGGCAGTCTTGTACGTCAGGATGCCGGTAAAGGACCCGAACCCACCGCGGCGGGTGAGTTCCGCCATCTCCGCCTCGCCCTCCGCGAAGCAGTGAAACACCACCCGCGTCCAGTCCACGCCGCTGGCGTCGATCATCTCGACGCACTCGCGAAACGCGCCGCGGGAGTGAATCACGATCGGGCAGCCGAGGCGCCTGGCGATCGCCAGCCCCCCGGCAAACGCCGCGCACTGCCAGCCGAAGATTCTTTCCGCCTCCCGGGCGGCCTTCGGCAGGTGAAACCGGTCGAGCCCGATTTCGCCGAGCGCCACGGGCCGGACCCGGCCTTCCGCCGTCCCGCCGGGTTCGGCGGACAAACCCGGCGGGCTGTTCCGCCAAAACGCCTCCACTCGCGCCAGAGCCCCCTCCCACCCCGCCTCCACCGCACACGGATGCAGCCCGACCGTAAAGTCGACATACCCCGCATGCTCGCGCGCGATCTCACGGTACAGCGCCCAGTCATCCGGCGACGTGCCGATTGTGATCAGCGCCTCGACGCCCGCCTCGCGCGCCCGCGCCAGTGCGCCCGCCAGCGTGCCCTGGCGCATGAACGACTCGAGATGCGTGTGGGTGTCGATGAGGGCCATGAATCAAAGCTCCAACATCCAAGCTCCAACATCCATTGAAACTTCAAGCTCCAAACAATAACGGAATCCGCCGCACCGGACTTGAAAACTGGAGGCTGGTGCTTCGCTGGAGCTTGGAGGTTGGTGCTTGGAGCTTCATTCTCGATCGAGCCCCCCATACCGCTCCCGCAAGTACCGCACGAGCGGCCGCGGCGACAGCGTGTCGCCGGTCACGCGCCGCACGAGTTCCATCGCGCTGAACCGCCGTCCGTGCGCGTGCACGTTTTCGCGCAACCACCCGAGCAGCCACGAAAAGTCGCCGCGCGCAAATTCCTCCTCGATCGCGGGCCGGAGCGCGAGCACCCGATACCACAGCTGCGCCGCGATCATGTTGCCGAGGCAATAGCTCGGAAAATAGCCGAACGAGCCATCGCTCCAATGCACATCCTGGAGCACGCCTTCGCGGTCGCTCGCCGGCTCGAGCCCCAGCAGCTCACGCGACGCCGCCCGCCACGCCGCCGGCAAATCGCGCACCGCCAGCGCGCCGGCAAACAACTGCTTCTCCAGCTCGAATCGCAGCACGATGTGCAGATTGTAGGTCACCTCATCGGCGTCAACGCGGATGACGGTTGGCTCGACCGCATTGACCGCGAGATAGAGCTCGTCCGCGTTCACCCCCGCGGTTTGCGCGGGGAACCGCTCGCGCCAGCGCGGCTCGAAGCACCGCCAGAATCCCAGGCTGCGCGCCACCTGGTTTTCCCACAACCGGCTCTGCGACTCGTGCACCGCCATGCCGGCATGAATCCCCAGCGCCGTGCCCAGGTGCGCCGCCGGCAGTCCCTGCTCGTAAAGCCCGTGGCCGGTTTCATGGATCGAACTGAACAGGGCATCGAGCGGCTGGTGCTCCTTGTAACGCGTGGTCATCCGCACGTCACTTCCCGTGCCGGAGCAGAACGGGTGCAGCGACACGTCGATACGCCCGCGGGAGTAGTCGAAACCGATCGCTTCCGTGACCTCGCGCAGGAAAGCCCGCTGCCCGTCCAACGGGAAACCGCACAGCTTTTCGGCAGCCGCGACCGCCCGCGCGGCGGCGGGCGACGCCGTGATTTCGCGGACCAGTGGCACGAGTTCGCGTTTCAATTCACCGAACAAGCGGTCCACGACCGATGCCGTCAGCCCGGGATCGTGCTTGTCGAGCATGCAGTCGTACGGCGCGCCGCCGAATCCGAGGTAGGCCGCCTCGCGCCGCGCGAGCTCGAGGTTTTTCTCCAGCACGGGCGCATAACTGGCAAAATCGTCCGTCGCCCGGGCGCGCGCCCAGGCATGATATCCCCGGCTGCCCTGCGCCGCTTTCTCCCGCACGAAGTCCGCGGGCAGCTTGGTGGCGCGGTCGTAGTCGCGCCGCGCCTGCGCGACGACCGCCTGCTGATCGTCGTCAAGCTGGGGCACGACCGCCGGGCGCGCGTCCGAATCCGGACGGCCCGGCGGCTGCCCCGTCGAAGCCCCGGCAAGATCGAGTCCCTGCCTGCCTTCGAGCGCAGCCAGCAACTCACCGATCCGCGGGTCGCTGGCCGCGGCGTGGTGCGCCGCCGCGAGCGCCGCCTGCTGGGTGGCTCGCTGCTCCGCGCCGCCCGGCGGCAAATTCACCTGCTCGTCCCACGCCAACAGCTCGCCAATCGTGCCAAGCGCATGCGCGCGCTTGATGAGCGTGATGAGTTCAGTCATGGCCGCGTCGGTTGTCATGCCGCCAAAACTGGACTCGGCGGTGCCGCCGAGGCGAGCGCGTAGTCGGCACCTGCACAACCCGCCCATTGCCTCCGCCATCACCGGCAAATTACAGAGTAACCCAATAGGTTACTCTTTACCGTGTCTATGGAGTCGTATGTAGCAGCCGACGTAAGGCTGGACGTGAGGTGAACCGCACTCGCCAGCCTCGTTACCCGCCCCGGCGGGCAAGCCTCGGCTGCTACTGCATTTATTGCTTTTCGACTGCATGATTCCGGCTTGGCGGGCATGCGAAAGGTAATGGAGAACGCTTCAGCGAGTTCGGACAGAGATCCCGCCGCCGCTCGAACGCAGTTTGAGGACTGGACCGCCGCCGTTCACACTGCCGGCGAGCCGACTGCGATCGCGGCCGCCCTTCTCCATCGTAATCGTCAGCCCCTCCGCGTCGACTCCCCCGCCGCTGGTCGATGCGTCGAGCCGGAACGCCGCCGTCCGGTCGACCGTCACATGCACGCTGCCGCCGGATGTGCTGAGCGCGCAGTCGTCGCCCAACCCGCCGGCAATGCCCGCGCGGATGCTGCCACCGCTGGTGTGCGCCCGCACGGAGTTCTCGGCCGAATCGATCCGGATGCTGCCACCGGAGGTCGAGAGCGTGGCGGGCCCGGCCACCTGGCCCACTGTGATACTGCCCCCTGAGGTCTTCAACTCCGCCGGACCATGCGCGGCCTCGAGCGTGATGCTGCCACCCGATGTCCTCGCTTCGACTTCGGCGCCGAGCCGGCCGAGTTTGATCCCGCCGCCGGAGGTACGCGCGTTTACTTTGCCGGTGAGGTCGCCCACCGTGATGCCGCCGCCGGACGTGCGCAGGTCGGCCGCGAAACCGGCCGGCACACTGACGATGAAATCGACCTGCACGGGCGGCCAGAAACCAAAATGGAAACCCACCCCCTTCCGCTCGTATTTCGCGCTCGCCCGCACGTCGCTGCCGCTTTGCTCGATCGTAAGCTCGAGTTTCTTGAGCAATTCGTCCGCCTCGGCCTCGGAGGAGGCGCGAACTTTCTGGCGCGCCGTGACCTTGACGATGGACTCGCTGCCCGGCGAAACGCGAATCTCACCGCCCTGGGTGTCGACCTGAAGCGTGCCGGCGGCGGACACGGTGAAGGTTTTTTCCACCACGCGTTCGATCTTGGCTTGGACGGTGAAATTGAAGCCGGCCAGCAGGCCGGCCGCGACGAGGAGGCGGGAGAGCAGTTTCATGTGCAGGTTGGTTGCAGCCTGAAATACCCACCGGACGGCGGAAAGTTACAGGAACTTTGCTCAGACCTTCGCGCTGTTGTCGCACTTGAAGTGGACCCGCGCGCGCCGCAGCCCGTGCGCCCGCAGCGCCGAGGTCTGCGCCGGGTCCGCGCTTTGAATCAGAAAGCGCTGCTGCACGGCCGCGTCCGCCGCCGCCGCCAGCGCGGCCACGCACACGAGCGTCTCGGCGCGCACCGGCAGCCGGCTTGACGGGTAACTTGTGTGGCGCGCGAGCCAGCGCACCGTGTCACGGAACGGTTCAGAAGACGGGTTCATGGTTTTTGATTCGGCGGCTGCAAGAGCCGCAATTCGATCCGTCCTGGGCCGGAGGTGGTCATTGCGACGACAACGCATTCGCCCACGCCGCCTCGTCGAACCCAACCAAGGCCGTGCCCGCGCCAATCAAGAACGGGCGCTTCACCAGGTTTCCGTTCGCACCAAGCAGCGCGAGCGCCGCGGCGGCGCTCAAGCCTGGCAGCGTTTCGCCCATCTTTTGCTCGCGGTAGTCGCGACCGGACGTGTTGAAGAGCCGGCCCACCTCTCCGCCCTGCGCGGCCAGCATTACCCGCAGTTCCTTCGGGCCGGGCGGCGTCTCGCGAATCGGCCGCTCCTCGAACGCGATCGCGTGGGCGCGCAGCCATTTCACCGCGCGGCGGCAAGTCGCGCAGTTTGCGAGCGTGTAGATTTTCAACATTGGAGATTACGATTCTCGTCCCAATCGCGCCAGGAAGCCAATTCATTCCGGAGTTACTTCACCCAGTCCGGGTCCTGAATCACGAACTGCCACCGGCCACGGTACTGGCCCAGTTCACCGTAGAATCGAATCGTCGCCCCCGCCTGGTACTCCGCGCGCAGCTTCTGGCGCAAACTCTCATCGAAGCTCCACACGTCAAACGTCTCGCCCATGAATTCCACGGCCAGGCGGTTGTCATCGGTGACGCGACCCACCACGTGGAAAATTTTCCCCTTGTAGGCCTCCGACCGGATGCTGGCGCCTTTCGGCAGCCCAGCGGTGGCCACGGCGAGTTTCACGGGGTCCAGTGTCGCATACTCGATTTTCACCGGCGCCTCCGCCTCCGGACGCTCGATCGAGGCGTTCTTCACTGCCAGGTAGCGATCCGGCCTCCCGTCGGGTACAGTGATGAATCGCGCCGCCACCGGAAAATGGTCCGAAAAGCCCGCGCCCGACGGACCGTCGAACGACCAGCGGAACGGCAGGCCTTTCGCGTCGGCATTGAGCCCGGGAACTCTTGCCACCGCGAACGAGTTGTCCACGTATTGCACGCCGCGAAAGTCGTAGAGCCCGCGCGTGACGATGAGGTGCATCAGCGTGCCCCACTCGCCGCGATAGGTGTCGCTGCCCCGCTCGGCGGGCGGGAGTTCGAACCAGAGGTTGTGAAGCGTGCGCGCCGGACCGCGCACGGCCAGTTCGTTGCCTTGCGAGCCGAGGATGTCGTTGATCCCGGTCGTCTTCATCGCCGGGTAGCGCCGCTTTTGGTTGTACTGCGAGTTGAAGTCGCCGCCGAGAACGATGTCCGCGTTCGGATCGGCGCGCAGGATTTCATCCAGCCGCGTGCGGAGCGTCCGGGCGTTGGCGATCCGGATTCTTTCCGTCTCCCCATCGCTGGCGCCGGACTTCCAGTGGTTCGCAAACACGTGGAGCAGTGCGCCGTCGACCTCGAGCTGCACCTCGAGAATCGCCCGCGCGTCCAGCGTCGGATGCGAGCGGGCCAGCCGCACCGGAAAACGCGTGAACACCGCACACTTGATCTCCTGCTTCCGCCCGGAGCCGTCTGCGGTGACGTTCTCGCCGATCACCACGCGGTAGCCGGTGATGCCGGCATCCGCCAGCGCCTTGAGGAGCAGCGCCTCCGACGGAAGATCGGCGATCGCGGGCCCGAATTTCGCCCCGAGCATTTCCGTGAGCTTCAGGCCCGAGTAGCGCGCGAGGATCGCGTCATAGTCCGGCGGCGTGTTTCCCGGCGTCGCATCGACCTCGAGTTCGCACCACAGCAGCACGTCCGGCCCGCGCCCGCCCTCGAACTGCGCCACGACCTTCGCGATGTTCTGCAGCTTGGTGAGCGCGTGCGCCGGCGTGTATTTCGCCGGCTGGTAGTCTTCGTACGCGCTCACGCCGTCGAGATCGAAGAGGTTCTCGACGTTGTAGGCCACGACCATGAACGGCCGCGCGCGCAGCGTCAGCACCAGCGCGAGCAAACCGGCGGCAACAAAGATTCTTCTCATGCGCCAAAGTTGGCGGGCCTCAGCTGCTCTTTGCAACCACGCCGCGATCTCCGTTTGACCAAACGGGAAAACGCCCGACATGCTCGCGCCCCGATGACGGCGATCCTCGAAGTGACCAATCTCCGCGTGGAACGCGGCCGCACGGTGATCTTGCGCGGCGTGAACTGGCGCGTCGCGCCCGGCGAGCACTGGGTGATCCTCGGCGCCAATGGCTCGGGCAAGACGTCGCTGCTCAAGGCGCTGACCGGCTACCTCTCGCCCACCGCCGGTGCATTCGCCGTGCTGGGCCGGCGTTATGGGGCGAGCGACTGGCGCGAGCTGCGGCTGCAGATCGGCATCGTGACCAGCGCGTTTGCGGCCGCGATTCCGCCGGCCGAACCGGCGCTCGACACCGTCGTGAGCGGCAAATTCGCCCAGCTCGATCTCTGGCACCGGGTCACGCGCGTCGATCGCGCGGCGGCGCGGCGGCTGTTGCGCTCGGCCGGACTGGCGGCGCTCGCAGATCGCGCGTGGGCTTTTCTTTCCCAGGGCGAACGGCAGCGCGTGCTGATTGCGCGCGCGCTGATGGCCCGGCCGCGGCTGCTCATTCTCGACGAGCCCTGCGCCGGGCTCGACCCGGTCGCCCGCGAAAAGTTTCTCCGCTTCGTAGACCAGCTTGCCCGCCGCACAGTAGGTCAGGTCTCAGATCTGACCCACCCCGCTCCCGCGTTGGTGCTGGTCACGCATCACGTCGAGGAAATCACGCCGGGCTTCACGCACGCGCTCCTGCTGCGCGCTGGTCGTGTTGTCGTCGCCGGCCCGCGCGGTGAAGTGCTCACGTCGAAGAATTTGTCGGCCACGTTCGCGGTGCCGCTTCGTCTCGTGCGCCGCGGCGGCAAACTGGGTCTGAGATAGGGCGCGTCACCCCAAACGCGCCACCCAGGATCAATGCACCCGCTGTGCCGGCGCGCTGCATCACCCGCTCAATTTTTCCTCAACATCGGTGAGAAAATCCACGGGTCCGGTAACCTATTGGGTTACTCTGTAATTTGGCGGTTTTGGCCGCGGTCGCAACTGTCTGGAGCATCCGGGCTATTGGCAAAACCCTGGTCGCCTTTGGCGGCGCCGGAGGCGGGTAAACCGCCGCGGTTTTGCTTTTGGCCCGCATTCCCCGCACGCTCTCGTTTCCACGCCGCCCGAACATCGTCGAACGGCCGCAATAACCGCCGAAAGTGTGAAGTATGCGGGCTAGCGTTGCCATGACCGTCGCTTCGCTCGAAAAAGCACTGCATCAGCCGCGGCCTTTCGCCTTGTTTATCACCGACGGACGCAAGATCGACATTCCGCAGCCTGAGTTCGTGTGGCTGGTGCCGCCGCACAAGAGCGAACTGGTGATTTCTCACGGCAAACGCGGGGGCACTGAGTTGCTGCGCGTAAACCAAATTGTCTCGATTCGCTCGCGCGACCACCAGGCGGCCTGAGCCGGGTCCATGCAGTCGGCCGCGAATGTCCTCGCGGTTTTGAAAACCGAATGGTGATGCGGTAGGCAGCCCGCTTGCCCGTTCGACAAGCTCAGGGCACCGAGCCTGTCGAGGTGCGGGCGCGTTTCCAGAGCGCGCGAAAGGGCGCTGGCTTACGGCCGACTGCATGGATGCGGCTGAGTCCCTCGACCGTGTCGGGACCGTGAGCTTGCCGAACGGGCTTGCCGAACAGACAAGCGCGGTGCCTACGAATCGCGACGTGCACAGCCAAACCAATCGGCGGGCGGAAAGTGGGTCCGTTTGAAAAATTGTCGCGGCGGACCATGACCACCGTCGTCGGAAAGAACAACGCTCATGGAGCGCCGCCACAGGCAAGCGACCCACTACCTTTCCGCCCGGGGAAACGAACGAGGCCGGGCCATTCTGCTCCCGCCTGGACCTCCGTTTTCTCCGTTGCCTCCGGTACGATCGTTTTTGAGTTTCCGCCGGAGATTTAGGGTTGAACGTTGCCCGTTTCAAGGCCGGTTTGACGCGCGATGTCGATTCCCCCTGAGCCCGCCTCCGCCAACGCTTGAACCCACTGCCCGACATCATCGAAGCCGCCGGCCTCACGAGCGTTTGGACGTACCTCGCGCTCTTCCTGGGCATGTCGCTGCTCATGATCTGGCGGCTCGAGGCGTTGCTCGAACACGGGCTCGAAGGCACCGCGCTCGGAACGCTCGTGATGCCCTACTGCTCCGGGCTCGGAAACCTGATCTTCGTCGCCATCATCAACCAAAGGCGCGAACCGGCGGACGCCATCCTGACCAACTCCCTCGTCAACAATGTCACGAACCTCACGCTTATCCTCGGCCTGCCCGCCCTGATTTGGGGCCTGCAACTCGAGGGTGGGAAAAAGTCCGGCCCGACCGCACCAGGCAAACGCGCCCACCCGGGCGACACCGGTCAACAGCTCAACCAGCTTTCGCTGCTGCTCACGCTGATCGCGGTGTTGTTTTTCACCGGCGTCACATGGGTGCTCGGCGCCGATGGGAAACTCGACCGCGGCGACGGACTCGTGCTCGTGGCCCTGTTTCTGTTCTGGCAGTGCTTCCAGGTCTTCGACGTGCTGAAGTACAACGTCCGCCAGCGCCTCCGTTTCGGGCCGATGTTCTACCTCGACATGTTCATCGTGCTGCTCGGGGCCTACGGGCTCTACGTGAGCATCGACTGGCTCGTCGCCTGGCTCTCGGGGCAGCAGGGCGGGTTCGTGAGCGCGGCGAACCTCGGCTGGCTCAGCGGCTGGCTGATGGTGCTGCCCAACGCCCTGCTCGCGTTTTTCTACGCCGCGCGCCGCCGGGCCGACATCGTCTACGCGTCGCAGGTCGGCGACGGCCATGTCTGCATTCCGCTCTGCGTGGGGTTGAGCGCGGCGATCACGCCGCTATCCGTGCCGAGATTTTTCGAAACGGGTCTCGCCATCCTCGTCAGCGCGGCGGTTGTGCACGCGCTGTGCGTGGCCTTCGCGCGCGGCCTGCCCCGCTGGATGGGCTGGCCGCTGCTGGCCGGTTACGCGTGGTTTCTGGCCGCCGGGTTGATGTGAATCAGGGGCCGGACGTCGGAAGCCAGAGGTCGGAGGTCCGAGGTCGGAGGTCGGAAGTCAGAGGCCAGAGATCAGAGATCAGATTCCAGGCGCAGGTGACAGATTGCTGAGGTTTGCCCTCTGGGCGCTGCCCTCTGACGATTGGCCGCCGCCGCCCAAGGCGGCTAAAGCTCCAGCGGATCGGCCCGGAATTTCTCCGACAGCTCGAACAGCACCGGTTGCGCCCCCAGCCACTTCGCATCGGCGCTGATCTCTGCCATCGTTCTCTTCGTGTGATTCAGAACCAGATAACTGCTCGGCCCGATTTTCATGAATGCGTCGTAGCGCGTATTTCCCGCGTCGGGCACAAATTCGATGTCGCCCTCGGTGAACTGTTTTCCTGTCGCGTGCAGCCGGAGCAGCTCGGCGTCGTCCGCCAGAGTACGCCGGAACTGGTCCGGCCGGGGCCCTTCATACACCAGGACGCCGCCCGGCTTCCCC
>JACQWL010000420.1 GCA_016209255.1 Verrucomicrobiota bacterium | reverse complement strand
GGGGTTGCCCTCCTCGCCGCGCAACCGGGCAAACTGAAATCCGCCGCCATAGTTTCCCGCAAGCGCGGCCGATGGGGTCAGTCCGCTGATTGCAATGTCGGTCGTCCAAGCAATCCGCAATCATCATCGTATGACGGAACTGGGTCATCCAGCCGCCGTCGGCGGCTATCGCTCGCAACGGACATTGCAATCAGCGGACTGACCCCGTTGCCGTCGCCCCGAGCCGACCGGTCATGTGTCTGCCGAAGCGTTTCAGGCGTCCGTGCAGCGGATGACGAATCTTGGTTTCATGATCGCGGAGACCGCGGCAGGGCGAAAGCGCTGCGTGCTCCTGCCCCGGCCGGCCAGTTGAGGGGCGTCCGGGGGCGAAAGCAGGGGTCATGTCCAGCTGTGTTCTCTTTCAACGGTTACCATCGGAAAACTCGCACGTCTTGCTGCCCGGCCCTTTCCGCTGATGAAACTACCGCGGCTTCTGCTCCTTGGTTCGCTCGCGCTCAACGTCGTGTTGTTGGGCTGGCTGGTTCGCCGCGCGCCGGCGAACGCGGCGGTTGCTGCCGGTGGGCTCCCCGAGACAAACGGTCATCTCACCCGCTCGACCGGTGGCTCCGGCGCCGCCCCGGCGACGTCGATGTCCTATTGGCTGGGCCTCGATGCGGCGGCGATGCAGCAGAAGCTTCAGCCGCTGAACCTGCCGCCGGAGGTCGTCGAATCGCTGGTGATTTCGAGAATCTTCGCCCGTTACAACGAGCGCCGGCGGGAGCTTTCCACGGCGGCGATGAAGTTTCCCTGGTGGCAGACCGTCACCGCGTGGCCGGCCAGGCTGGCCCTGTTGACTCCCGCCCAGCAGAAGGAGCTGCGGGAACTCGAAGCCGCGGCCCGGAATGAAGTCCTGCAACGGCTCGGCCCCGGGGCGCTCGACCGCGACGGCACCATTGCCACCCGGTATAGCTTCGTTCCGGCCAAGCGCGCCGTCCTGCTGGGCGCCCTGCTGCGCGACTATGAGGATATCAAAGCGGAATTGAAGGACGAGACGCGGGGAATTCGCACGGCCGCAGATCGGGAGAAGGAAAAATTCCTCGAAGCCGAACGTCAGCGCGACATCGCCGCGCTGCTTTCGCCCGCCGAACGTGACATCTTCGAGCATCGGACGGCCTCCGCCGCGGCGGTCATGCAAAACCGGCTGGGAGTCTTTGAACCAACCGAGGCGGAATACCGCGCCGTCTTCGCGATCTTCAGGGAATTCGAGGCCGACCATCCGGGAGTGATGGCGCTTCAAGCCTGGGGGCAACGGCTGGGAGCTTCCGAAAACGGCGAATACGAGGAAAAGATCCATCAGATCCTGGGCGATGCGCGCTACGCTGATTGGATGCTCTCCGGTCAGGGCTACGCGCAGTCGCTGTCGAGGCTCGCTCCCCAACTTAACCTGAGTCCGGCAACGGTGAAAGGTGTGGCTGTGCTGCTCGACAATACTTTAAAGCGGTCGAGGGAAATTGGCGGTGACGGTGCCATGGAAGTGCCGCAGAAGCTCTCCGCCCTCGCCAACCTGGCCGCCCAAGCCCGTTCCGAGGTCACCGCCCGACTCGGCCCGACCGGCGCGGGTGCGTTGCTGAGCCAGCTCAGTTGGCTGGACCTCATTGCCCAGGGCAATGCGGTCACGGTGACCGGTCACGCGACAAGCTGGAGTCCCGTAAATCGCGTGCCGCCGGGACGCCGGCCAGCGCCGAACGTCCAAACACCCCGCCAATGAAGCTCACCACCCTGCTCCTGGTTGTTTCGGTCGGAGCCAATCTCGTGCTCGGTTGGGTGTTGTGCCGGCCTGTGAAATCCGACCGTCGAGCAAGCAATACGTCCACTGTTGCGGCGAACGACGCCGACTCCGGCGCAAAAGAGGCCAGGAGCATACGTCCCGGGGTCGTGGGCCTGCCTTCGTCCATTCGTCCCGGTACGCCCGCGGAAACGAGAGATCGGCTGCGTGGGCTTGGTTTCTCCGAGGAATTCGTTCGCGCGGCGGTCCGGGCGCAAGTCGAAGCCCCGCGACTCGCACGACAACGAGCGATGGCCGTTGGCGCGGCCAGTCAATCGTGGTGGCAGGTTGCTTCGAGCACACCTGCCGGCACGGCGGAACAACACCGTGAGTTGCGCCAGTCGCGGCTGGCAGAGCGGACCGAGCTGACGCGTTTACTCGGTCTGATCGGCAGTGTTACCACGGAGGAAATCGAACCCTACGCCTTCCTTCCGGAGGGAAAGGCCGCGCGGGTGGCGGCGATCCGGCGCGATTTCCTCGAGTTGCGGGATGAAATTCCGGCGGATGGCGCGGGGCCTTCCAGTCGGGCCGAGGCGCAGAAACGCCAGAAGTTGCTCTACGCTGAATGGGACCGCGAAGTCGCCGCGCTCCTCACGCCAGCTGAATTCGACGAGTATAAATTGCGAACCTCAGTTTCCGCCAGCGCCGTCGGCCACGGCGCGAAATACTTTCCCGGCACGGCGGACGAATTCCGCGCGTTGTACGAGGCGGACAAGACCTGGCGGGCGGCCACCGACGCGGAAGAGAGTTTCAACGAAGCGCGCCGTCAGGCGATGGAGAAAATGCGCCAGGACACGCTGGCGGCGCTTGGCCCCGAACGATACGCGGAGTGGAAGCGCGCGTCGCAATCTGAGTACCAGGCGATGGTCGAATTGCAGCGCCGTTTCCCGCAGCCTGCCGCCACCCTGGCCGCCCTCGAGGCCGTGCCCCGGCAAATCAGCGAGGAGGCCATGGTGGTGGCGAGGGAACAAAAGCTCCCGGACGAGCAAAAACTCGCGAAGCTAAGAGCAATTGCCGCGGACGGTCGCGCGCGGGTGCGGGCGATCCTCGGACCGGATTTGGGCGACGCTTACAACGAAGCGTCGGCCCGCGGGTGGCTCGCCGAGCTCGAGCGTGGGATGGTTCCCATGTACCAACCGAATGGGGAACGGGCAGTATTCATGGCCGTCCGTCCCGGCCAGTTGGCTCCACGGCGCGCGAATCCTGCGCCGGCAAGTGTACCGCCCAAGCGCTGACGCACGCCAAAAAACGGCAAAGGGTCAGGCCGAAACCTGCAACGCGGGCCGGTCGAACCTGCATGCGCCCCGGCTTGTTGCCGGTTGCGGCCTCCGACATCCGGATCCGCTGGAAATACGATGATCCTAAATTCCGCAGTTACCACTCGCTGGCGCTCGTGGCTACAAGCGCCAGCGAGTGGCTCATCCAAGGAAAAGGCGGACTTCACGATGAATGCACGATCAGGCCAGTGG
>JACQWL010000419.1 GCA_016209255.1 Verrucomicrobiota bacterium | reverse complement strand
CTAACCCGCATTTTTCACACTCTGGTTGGTTTTCACGCTTGGCCGACGATGGACGTGGCGATGTTTCTGCGTTTTCTGCGAGTACATGCAGGTTAAAAGCAAAACCGCAGCGGTTTTGCCAATAGCCCGGACGCTCCAGGCAGCTGAGACCGCGCCCAAGATCATCGAACACGCTAAGGCTGCGCATGAGAGACGAGTGTGAAGAGTCCGGGCTAAGACTGCCCGATTCCGGTTCGAGTTCGTGCACGCGTTTTCGCGTCTTGGGCCGCGGTTTGCGCCGGGGTTTTGTCGCGGAACGCTCCCCCAGCGACGGTGCGCCTATTCCGGTGGGCGGCCGGAAAACTGCTTGCCACTGTGCCGGTGGCGCATGGACACTGCTTGCTGATTACGACCACGCTCAGCACATTCAGCAACCTCGCGGGCTACCGCCCGCTTTTTGGACGACATGGACGACAACGCTCCCAAGGAGAATCCGCCGCCGGATTTCAACAAACTCGATCTGAGCCAACTTCAGGGCTTCAGCTTTGGCACGCAATGGATGCAGGAGAAGACCTCCGCGCCTGAGCGGCATGGCCGGGAGGATCAGGGTGGCGAGCGTCCGCGTCGCGACGATCGTCGCGACGGTGGCGGCGGCGGGCCCGATCGGCGGGACCGGCGCAGCTTTCGCCGGCCGGCCGGGCCGGGATCGGGCGAGGGCGGGGCGCCAGCACCGGGCGGGGCGCAAAAGCCGGGCGGGGCGGCCGGGCCGGGTGGCGGCGCCCCGGAGCGGCGTGATTTTTCCGGGGATCGCGATCCGCGCCAAGAAGGCGGCGGCGAGTACCGCGGCGGGCCGCGCCGCGAGGGGCCGGGAGGCGGAGAACGCGGGCCACGGTCCGGTTATGCCGGTCGCGGCGCACCGCAGGACCGGGGGCCGTATGAGAGTCCCTATTACGCCGCCACCTTCTACCCCGAGGATACGAGCTTCAACACGCTGGTGCAAACAATCCGCAAGTCGTGCCGCACGGTCGAGCTGTTCGAGATCGCACGCACCGTCGTGGCGAAAACGGATCGATTCGTCGTCGTGGTCGTGCACAAGGCGTCCGCCAGCGCACCGGCACCGGCCGCCAGGCCGGCTGGGAGCGGGGCTGAGGCGGAACCGCCGGCGCCGCCGCCTGCCAAGCCGCTCTTCCATGTTTCCGTGCCGGATGGGATTCCGTTTGAGTCCGACGAGGCTGCGGTCGCCCACGTCTTAAGCCACCATCTCGACAAGTTTTTCGATCAGACCGAGGTCGAGGTCGAGCCACCGAAGGGAAATTTCCAGGTGATCAACAAGTGCGGGGTCACGGGCGAGCTGCTCGGCCCGCCAAATTATCACCGCTACAACCAGATCGTGCAGCAACACCACGCCGCGAAGGTGTCGCGGATGCCGATGGAAGCGTTTCGCAACCGGATCGAGACCATTCGAGATCCCGAGGTGGTGAACCAGTGGCTGGCAAAGATGAAGAAGACCACGCGCTACACCTGGAAACTGGGTGCCAAGCCGGCGGTGCCGGCCGCCGTGGTGGCGTCGGAAACGCAGCCCGCGGAAGGCGCCGCTCCGGCGGCCGAATCCGGGGCGGAGGAAAATTCGGCCACGGTGGCGCCGGCGGTTGCGGCGCCCGCGGTGCCGACCTTCGACACGCTCGAGGACGCGCGGACTTATCTGCTGACCACCGCCCGCGACAAGGTTGTGCGCACCACCGAGCATGCGCGTTTCCACGGAAAAGTTGCCGAAACCATGCCGCCCGGGGAAATCCGCCGCGCTGTGGAGGGCGCGCTCGAGCGCCAGCGCCGGTTCCCGCTCGATACGGCCAATGCGCTCCGCGGCCGCCTGCGTCGCGAGCATTTCACGATTTTCAAGAAAGGCTCGAAGGGCGTTTCCTACGTTTGTGCGGTGAAGCGGAAATTCCGCGTGCCCGGCCAGACGTTTTCCGACAGCATCGGGGCGCTGATCGGATTCATCGAAGCAAACCCGATGGTTCGCGCGAGTGAACTCCCGGCAAAGTTCCTCGGGCTTGCCTTGCCGGCGCCCAGCGCGCCAGAGACGCCCGCCGCATCCGCCGCCGCTGCGCCCGCCGCCGGGGCCGGTGGTGAAGCGGCCCCGGCGCCTGCGCCGGAAGCGCCAAAACCGGAACCGGTTCTCTCGATCGACGACCGCACGCGCCTCGGCCGGATGCAGGGCGATCTCATCTGGCTCGTGCACGAAGGTTATGTGACGGAGTTCATCGATGGCCGCCTCTTTGCGCCGCCGCCCATGGTTGAGGCGCGAAAGAAGGAGATCGAAAGCGAGGAACACGATCCCGAGAACTTTCCCGAGGCTCCCGCTTCTCCTTCCGCCGCGGATTCGACAGCGCCCGTGCCGCCGGCGGCTCCCGCGGTGGCCGCAGAGCCGGAGGCGCTTCCCGCTGAGACGCCTCGCGTCGAAGCTCCCGCCGTCGAAGCGCCCGCCGTCGGGGCGCCGGCCGCGGAGGCGCCGGTTGCCGAGGCGCCTTCCGTTGAGCCAACGCCCGCTGACGCGCCGGCCACCGCAACGGCAGCAGCGCCGTCCGGCGCGGAAACACCGGCACCGACGGAAAACGCCTCCCCGGCGACCGAAGGTCCGAAGTTGCCGCCTGTCGAAGATCCGAAATTGCCGCCGGTTTCGACGGTTTGATGCGGAGTCGTGCCGTCTTGTTCTTAGTTGCGTCCAAGATGAGACGAACACCGGGTTTTTGTAGGAGGCGCGTTTTTTCGGCGAAGGTCTCTGCGCGCGGTCGCGCGGGCGATGATCCTTCAAACTGCAAGCGTCACCACAGCCGCAGGGTGTGCCGCTCGTCCAGGGCGATTCCGAGTTCGAGGTGCAGCGCGTTTTCCGGCAGCCATGAGGCGATCCTGTCGGGCCATTCGACGGCCAGGCACCACGGCGAATCCATGAAATCCGCCAGCAGGAGATCTTCGACCTGCCGGGCGTTTTCGAGGCGGTAGGCATCGAGGTGCAGCAGGTTGGTGGGACCGCGGTGGAGCGTGAAGATGTTGAACGTGGGACTGGTCACGGCGTCGCGAATGCCGAGTCCGCGCGCCAGGCCCTGCACAAAGGTCGTCTTCCCGACGCCAAGATCCCCGTGCAGCGCAACGGTCGTGTCCGGCGCGAGTGTGGCGGCGAATGCGGTGGCCAGGGCGCGCGTCTCGCCGGCCGACGACGTGATCACGCCGCGACGGAGTTTATCAAGAGTCGCGGTCATCGGCGCAAATGTTCATAGCCGCGATAGTCGGCGAGGCGGATCGTGTCCGCCGTTTGTGCGCCCGCTTGCACAAAGCGGCCGATGCACGAAAGCCGCGTCCGGGGAAATGCCCGGCGCCACGCGCGGGCAAAGGTCTCGCGATCCGCACGGGCGGCGAAGGCAAACACGAGTTCGTAGTCTTCGCCGTCGGTGAGTGCGGCGCGGAGGTCGCTGCCTGGCCGGCGGGGCACCGCTGCGGCCTCGAGGGCCGGTGCTGCGTCCGGCGGAGTGAGGGCATGGAGGTCCTTGGCGAGGCCGTCGCTCACATCCATCATCGCACGGACCTCGCGATGCCGCGCGAGCCATGCGCCTTCGCGCAGCCGGGGGACGAAGCGATGGTGGTGACCGGTGCGCAGGCTGCCCCCGAGCACGCCCGTGACGTAGATCCAGTCGCCGGCCCGCGCGCCGGTGCGCGTGACCACGCGGGATCCCGCCGCCTCGCCCAGCAGGGTGAGGCTGGCGGCGACCACCCGGTCGGCCTGCGTCACATCGCCGCCGACCACCGGCACGCGGTGGCGCAGCGCGCACGCGGCGAGGCCACGGTAAAAGTGCTCCAGCCAGCGGCGGCTCACGCGGGCATCGAGCGTGAGCGCGAGGACCGCGGCGGTCGGGCGTCCCCCCATCGCAGCGAGATCGCTGAGGTTGCGTTTGAGCAGCTTCTCGCCGACGGCGCGCGGCGGCACGGCGTCGTCGAAATGCCGTCCGTAGATGACCGGATCGACCGTGATCAGCTGCCGTCCGCGCGAGGCGGGGAGGACGGCGCAGTCGTCGCCAATGCCGAAGGGCGCGCAGGGCGAGGCGGCGCCGAGCCAGCGTCGAATCGCGGCGATGAGCTTCTCCTCCCCGAGGGCGGAAACCGAATCCTGGTGGCGCTGGGCGAACGGATGCACGGCTTACACCCCGACCCCCGAGAAGATGAGCAGGATCGTGTTCAAGTTGAAGAGCCCGTGCGCGACGATCGAGGTGCCAATGCGACCCGTGCGCTCGTAGGCGAGGGAAAAAATGACGGCGAGCACCGTGAGCGGCGCGAGGCTCGCGAAACCATCGAGCGTCGTCCAGTTCACGTGCAGCGTGGCAAAGATGAGCGCCGGGACGGTGAGCGCAATCCAGCGCGGCATCCGCGTGCGAAAGTAACGAAACAGGCCGGCGCGAAACACGAGTTCCTCCGCGATCGGGGCGATGACGATCGCGAGGGCAATCATGACGGCGAGCAATAGCGGCGAGTCGGCATGGGCAAACATGCCGATCAAGTCCTGGCGTTCCGCCGGCAGCCCGCAGAGCTTGAGAAAAGCCTGCCACGCGAGGCTCGTTACGGCCAGCAGCGGCAGCGAAACGAGAAACGTGAGGACACCGGAAGAGAAGATGCCGGTGGCCGGACCGGGCGGGGCACCGCGCGGGCCCCGGATTCCAAAGCGATAGACGGCGACGCCGCCAAGCATGCCGATCTGCGCGGCGGCGCCGTTAAAAACCGTGACGGCGTCCCCGGCGAGCGGAAGGCGCTTGACCGCGAAACCGGCGGCGAGCGCGGCGGCCATCGAACCGCAGAGCACGAGGAGCAGAAAGGACACGAAGTCGGGGATCGCCACGTCCCACGCCGGGAGCCGGAGCGGTGCGGGATGGGTGCGGGCCGCCGGGCTCACGGCGACACGCCACAGAAACACGAGACCGGCGAAGATCAGGATGATCTCGATGGTGATGGTGATGACGGCGCCGGGATTGGACACGGGTGACGAGTGCGAAGGAAAATGAGGATCCACGCAACAGATCCTGGAGGCTTGGTGCCCGCCTCGTCCGCCGTAGCTTTGGCGAACGGGGAACCGCACAATCCAGTGCGAAGATGTTTCTGGCCGGTGGATGCACCCAGCCCTCAAACGGGCCTAACGAAATGCGTGGTAGAAGGCTGGGTGTTTTTCACTGGGTCTAGGGCTGCCCTGGCCGCGACTGTCTATCCACGATAGATTTCCTTTCGGTCGCCGATCGCGGAAATGTCGACCATCCGATGCGTGTCGTCGATCTCGTAAAGGATGCGATAGTCTCCGACTCGAATGCGCCAAAGGGCATTGTTGCCTCTCAGTTTCTGACACCCGGGAGGGCGCGGCAGGCTGCCTAGCCCTTCGATTCGGGCCAGTATTCGATGGGCGAGTTGGGGCATCAACTTTTCCAGCTCTTTGCGCGCCGATTTGGCAAAGGTGATCGTATACTCAGGCACTAATCCTCTCCTTGCGGAGGAGCGAACGTCGGACGGACTCTAGCGATTCACGCGGCTCCGCCTTGCGGTTTTGTGCCAGCATGGCGTCATGAAAATCCTCCCAGAGACGACGGTGACGCTTCAAGTTGATCACGACCGCGGTCTTGCGCCCACGTTTATCCACGACGTATTCAATGCCACTCATCGTTCAGCAGGTTGGCGAGCCTGGCCCCGGCGTCAACCCCCGACAATCTTTCCGCCGGCGAAGACCACGCAGCCGTCCACGATTGTGGTCTTCACGCGGCCGGTAAGAGTCTGGCCGTGCCACGGCGAGTTGCCCGACTTGCTCTGACCGGCCTTGGCGTCGTAGCGCCATTTCTCATCGGGATCGAAAATGCAGACGTCGGCCGGAGCGCCGGCAGCGAGCGTGCCCGCGGACAGATTCAGGAGGGCGGCTGGGCGGCGCGTCATGAGGTCGATGACGAACGCCAGCTTGAACTGGCTCCGCCTCACTAGCACATCGAGCGTCACCGGTAGGGCGGTTTCGAGGCCGATAATCCCGTTGGGGGCAAAATCCAGCTCCTTGTCCTTTTCGTAATCCGTGTGCGGGGCGTGATCCGTCGCAATGATATCGAGCGTGCCGTCGCGCAGCCCGGCAATGAGCGCCCGGCGGTCGACCTCGGTCCGCAGCGGCGGGTTCATCTTGAAATTCGGATCGTAGCCTGCGAGCGCCGCGTCCGTCAGCGCGATGTGGTGCGGCGTCGCCTCCGCGGAGATGTGGGCGCCGCGGGATTTCGCGCGCCGGATGACATCGACCGAGAATTTCGACGAGATGTGCTGCAGGTGGATGTGCGCCCCGGTGTACTCCGCGAGGATCACGTTGCGCGCGACAATCATGTCCTCGGCGGCGTTCGGCCAGCCACGGAGCCCGAGGCGCGTCGACACGGAGCCTTCATTCATCACCGCGCCCTGCGTCATCGACGCGTCCTGGCAGTGATCCATCAGCGGCAGATCGAACATCTTCGCGTATTCGCAGGCGCGGCGCATGAGTTCGTTGGACTGGACGCAGTCGCCGTCGTCCGTGATGGCGACGACCCCGGCGCGCTTGAGCGACCCGGTGGGCGCGAGTACCTGGCCCTTCTGGCCGACGGTGATGCAGCCGGTGGGGTAAACGTGGACGACAGCGTCGCGGCGGACGGCATCCTTGATGAACTGAATCGTGCCGGCGTTGTCGGCGGGCGGCGAGGTGTTGGGCATGCACACGACGGTCGTGAAGCCGCCGGCCGCCGCGGCGCGTGTGCCGGTGGCGATGGTCTCCTTGTGGGTCTGGCCGGGCTCGCGGAAATGGACGTGGATATCGACCAGCCCGGGGCACGCGACGAGTCCGCGGGCGTCGATCCGCTTCGCCCGCTTCCGGGCCGCGGCGGACAGCGAGCCGACAAACTTGCCGTCGGCGATAAAGAGATCGCCCGCGGCGTCGCGTTGGGCGGCGGGGTCGATGACGCGGGCGTTTTGGATCCAGAGGTGCGCCATGGGCTAAAGCTCCAACATCCAAGCTCCAAGCTCCCGTGAAGGTTCAAGCTCCGAAAAAGGAGTGAAGTGGCGGGGGCTGGTTGAGAGTTCGGCCATTGAAGTTTCTTTGGAGGTTGGAGCTCGGAATTTGGAGCTTAGCCGGTCTGCAGGACCGACTCCGGCTGGCCGCCGGCGCAGAGGTAGAGGACGGCCATGCGGACGGCGATACCGTTGGCGACCTGCTCGAGAATCACGCTGCGTTCGCCATCGGCGAGTTCACTGTCGATCTCAACGCCCCGGTTGATCGGGCCGGGATGCATGATGATCGCCTTGGGGTTGAGCCACGAGGCGCGGGTCTTGTTCAGGCCAAACATGCTCGTGTATTCGCCGAGCGAGGGAAAGTGACTGCTGGCCTGCCGCTCGTGCTGGATGCGCAGGAGCATCACCACCTCGGCGTCGGCCAGCGCCGATTTGAGATCGTGGGAGACACTCACGCCGAGATCGGTGAACCAATGCGGCACCAGGGTGGAAGGGCCGACGAGCGTGACGGCTGCGCCCATTTTGGTGAGCGCGTGGATGTTCGAGCGCGCGACGCGGCTGAACAAAACGTCGCCGAGAATCACGATCTTCCGGCCGCGCAGCGAGCCGAGGTGCTCCTTCATCGTGAACGTGTCGAGCAGGCCTTGCGTGGGATGCTCGTGGGCGCCGTCGCCGGCATTGATCACGGGAATGTCGAGAATGCGCGAGAGATAGAGCGGCGACCCGGCGGCGGCGTGGCGGATCACCAGCATGTCGGCCTGAAGCGCCTCGATGTTCTGGGCCGTGTCGCGCAGGGTTTCGCCCTTCGTCGTGCTGCTGCTGGCAGCATCGACGGAGATGACGTCCGCGCTGAGGCGCTTGGCGGCCATGTCGAACGCCATGCGGGTGCGCGTGCTGGGCTCGAGGAAGAGGTTGACGATCGTCTTGCCCCGCAGCGCCGGGACCTTCTTCACGCTCCGCCGGAGGGTGCGCTTGAACGCGGCGGCGGTGACGTGGATCTGAACAATCTCGGCGAGCGAGAGTTCCTCGAGCGTGATCAGGTGGCGGCGGTTCCAGGGCATGGTCCCTCAAAACCCCAAATCCCAAACTCCAAACGCCAAAATAATCCCAATTCGCGGCAAATAACGAACGGGCAAAGGAGCGGCGGTGTTTTGAGATTTGGGCATTGAGATTTTTTTGGGATTTGGACCTTTGACGTTTGGGATTTACCGGCCAGTCCGTCACCGAGGCGAGTGCCCAACGGCGGCGCCCATGGGCTCGATCCGGATGGAGTCGCGCTTAAAGTTCGTCGGATCGAGGTGCACGACAACCTTTTCGTTGTCGCCGGCTGCAACAGTGAGGCCGCAGTAATCGGCGGCGACGGGCATGCGCCGGCCGCCGCGATCGACGAGGATGGCGAGCTCGACCTTCGCCGGACGCCCGTGGTCGAACAGTTCGTCGAGGGCCGCCTTCACCGTGCGGCCGGTGAACAGCACGTCGTCCACCAGAATCACGGTCGCGCCGTGGACGTCGGCGGGAATGTGGGTCGGGGCAAATTCCTTCGGCACGGGATGACGGCCGATGTCGTCGCGATGAAAGGAAATGTCGATCGTTCCGGCGCAAACGGAGAAGGGTCGCGCGCCGTTCGGCGGTTTCGGGCGGCCGGCCGCCGACAGCCGGCGGGCAAGGCGGCGGGCGAGCTCGACGCCGCCGTTGGCGATGCCGAGGAGGAGCAGGGGCTTTTCCCCGCGGTGGCGCTCGGAAATGGCGGCGGCGAGGCGCGTCAGCGCGGCCTGAATCTCCCCTGGACCAATGTTCCTGGATGTGCCCACCGGGAGTGTTTGTGACGGCTGGCCGGCGGCGTGGGAAGAATTTTTTTTAAAAAAAGCTTGCCGTCCTATCTGTCCTAGCACTACTAGGACAGCATGTTGCCCTTCTCGATCGAACTCAAGCCCGGCCTGCCGGTGGCGGAGCAGATCCTGTTTGCGGTGAAAAAAGCGGTGGTGGTGGGGCAGCTGCGGCCGGGCGGGAAGTTCCCCTCCGTGCGCGTGCTCAGCCAGGAGCTGAAGGTGAATCCGAACACCGCGCACAAGGTGGTGGCGGCGCTCGTGGCCGAGGGCGTGCTGGTGACGACGCCGGCGGTGGGCAGCATCGTGGCAGAGCGGGAGCTGGGCGGGCGCAAGGAGCGGGCGGAGCTGCTGGGCGCGGAATTGGAGCGGCTGGTGGTCGAGGCGAAGAAGCTCGGCCTGGAGCTCGACGACGTGCAGGCGGCGCTGGCGGCGCACTGGAAGAAACTCGGCGGCAGATGAAGACGCTCTCCCTCCCTTCCCCTGCGGCCCGCGCTTCGGTCCGCGCGATCCCATGTCATCCCTTGGATGACAAGCGGTGGAACGCCGCCGCCCGGGCAAGGCCGGTTTGTCATCCATTAGATGACAAACGGGTTTTGGCGCAGCGGCGCCCGGCCGCGGAGTTGGATTTTTCCCCATGAACATCATTGAAACCCACAACCTCACCCGGCGGTTCGGGCGAACGGAGGCGGTGCACGAGCTGAACCTCGCGGTGCCGGCTGGCAGCGTGTTTGCGCTGCTCGGGCCCAACGGCGCCGGCAAGACCACGACGCTGAAGATGCTGATGAACCTGCTCACGCCGACCGCGGGCTCGGCGACCGTGCTCGGGATCGAAGCGCGAAATCTGGGCGAGCGCGAGTTCGCCCAGATCGGCTACGTGTCGGAGAACCAGCAGCTCCCGCTCTGGATGACCGTGCGGCAATTGCTGGATTATTGCCGGCCGTTTTATCCGACCTGGGATCAGAACCTGGAGAGGACGTTGCTGGCCCAGTTCGCACTGCCAACGGACCGGAAGCTGTCCGCGCTGTCGCGCGGAATGCTGATGAAGGCGGCCCTCCTGTCCGTGCTCGCGTACCGCCCGAAACTGTTGGTGCTCGACGAGCCGTTCAGCGGGCTCGATCCGCTGGTGCGCGACGAGTTCATCCGCGGCGTGCTCGAGGTGTCGGCGGCCGGCGAGTGGACGGTGCTGGTGTCGTCGCACGACATCGAGGAGGTCGAGCGCCTGTGCGATCACGTGGCGCTGCTCGACTGCGGCCGGCTGCGGCTGAGCGAACCGGCGGAGAAACTGCAGGGCCGATTCCGGCGCGTGGAGGTGACCGGCGCGGCGGCGGACGCGGCGGCGGCGGCCGGCTGGCTGGACTGGACGCGGGCCGGGGCGCTGACCCGTTTTGTGGAAACGGCCTACGCGGGCGAGGCGACCGAGCGCGCGTGGCGGGAAAAGTTTCCCGGCGCGACGGTGACGGCGCAGCCGATGGCGTTGCGGGAAATATTCATCGCGCTCGCGCGGACGGAGCGGACGGAGACGAAAGGGGCGGCGGCATGAATCTCACCGGGCACATCATGCTGAACGATCTGCGGCGGCTGCGGCGGCCGCTGGCTCTGTGGGTGGCGCTACTGATGGCGAAGCTCGGGCTCGGCGCGGTGCTGCTGTGGGGCGGGACGGGCAGCGGCGCCTGGTTCGACCGGATCGGCGGCGCGATCATTCTGCTCGGTGCGATCGAGGTGCTGATGGGCTACGTGCTCGTGGCGTGGCTCATTCATGGTGACATGCCAACCGGCACGACGGCGTTTTGGATGACGCGGCCGATGTCGGGCACGCGATTGCTGGCGGCGAAACTGCTTGGGCTCGCGGTGATTTTCGGCGCGGCGCCGCTGCTGCTGACGCTGCCATGGTGGCTGGCGTGTGGTTACGGCCCGCGCGAGCTCATGCTGGCGGCGGGCGAGACGCTGTTCCTGCACGGAGTCGTGGTGGCCTTCGCCCTGCCACTGGCGGCGCTGACGGACGAGTTCAGCCGCTATCTCATGTGGACGCTGGTGCTGATCACGGCGCTGGTTGGGGCCAGCCTCACGATGGTTGTGGTGCCCACGATGGGTCGTGGCGCGTCCGCGAATGCCGGCCTGATCGCAACGCGTGGCTGGCTCGCATTGGCGCTGTTTTTGATCGGCGGGAGTGTTGCCGCAGTGCAGCAATTCTGGGCGCGGCGGCTCCTCCGCTCGTTTGCTACTTTGGGAGCGGGTGTAGTAGTCGCGCTCGCGACCTTGAACTACTGGCCGGTGGATTTGAGCCGAAAAAGCTCCGCACTCGTCGATCGGCCGGGCCGGCATGCGGCGGGCTTCAGTCTTGCGTTGCAGTCGGCGCGGACATTCGAGCCGCCGGGTGCCGACGCGGAGTTGACCGTTTCGCTGAAGCTGGATGGCGCGCCTCCGGAACTGGTCCTGAATGGGATGAGCGTGGATCACCAGTGGCGCTGGGCTGGCGGCGCTGTGGTCGAGCGCGCAGGATGGTGGGACTTCGGGACCTGGGGAAACGGGCCGGCAATGCACATGCTGGGCATCGCGCCCCAGAAACCAAATGCGGAATACGAGGCGTATCTTGCCGACCGACGCCGGCAGCGCGGGCTGCCGGCGCTGTCGGAAAGCGAACGACGCAGGCAGCTCGGGCGGTCGGCGCTGCCGGAAAGCGAGCGCGGCGTGCGAACCACCCGGGTCAAGCTGCCCCCGTCCATCGCGGCGCGCATGCGCCGGGAGCCGCCGGCCTGTCTGTTGCGCGCGCATTTTTCGCTGCACCGGCCCGAGGTCGTCGACGAGCGACCGCCGCGCGCCGGCGAGAGACTGGCACGCGATGCCGAGCATGCGCGACTTGCCCGGGTCGATCGGCGCGACGATCGACTGATCGTTGCCGTCGTCGAGCAGCGTCCGTTGGTGCTGGGTGGCGCAGATCGGCTTAACGCTCTGAACGCCTTTCTGGGGGGAAGGAGGCCGCTGGAATCGCAGTATTTTCTGGTCAACCGCGGGCGCGGAAACGCGAGCCAGATCTCATGGCTCGGGTGGAATGCGGTGCGCGTTGGCACGGTGGGAATCCGTTGGCGGACGATGGCTTTTTTCACGCCACGCGACTACCGGGGCGAAGGAAATTGGGTCGCGCATCCGGGCTGGTTCGACGGCGTGACGCTGGCGAAAGTAGTACTTCGCGAAGAGGAGCGCTTCACAACGGAGTTGCGCGTGGAACGCTTCGAAGTGGTGAAGGTGGCGGCGAAGGAGGGTGCGCGATGAAGCTCACGTGGCACATCGTGGTCAAGGATGCGCGGCGGCTTTGGCTCCCGCTGGCGCTGTGGGCGGTGCTGCTCACGCTGAAGCACGGCGTGGACTGGCGGTTGCTGCACGTCGTCACGGAAGACGTCGCCTGGATGCAGCGGATGAAGGGATTCGCCATCATGCTCGCAGGGTTGGGATTTTTCGTCGGCTACATTCTGGCGGCAGCTTTGGTGAAGGAGGATGCACCCACGGGCACCACCGGGTTTTGGATGACGCGGCCGGTGTCGGGTGCGCGCTTGCTCGGGGCGAAACTCCTCGGGTGCGCGGTTCTGCTCGGCGCGTTGCCGGTGCTGGTGGCGCTGCCGTGGTGGCTGGCTGGCGGTCGCAGCGGGTGGGAAATTCTCTCGGCGGCGCGCGAGATGGTGTGGTGGCAGGCGTGGACGGTCGCGCCCGCGGTGGTCGTGGCGGCGTTGACTCAAAGTTCCGGATGGTTTCTGGCGTGGACGCTCACGTTCCAGGTGGCGGGCACTTGGGCGTTTGGCTACTGGCAGAGCGCGGGCTGGCGGTTGATGAGAACGATCTCGGCGGCCGGAGGCAGCGCACCGGCAGAACTGAAACTCGCCCTGGTCTCAGCACTCCTTGGACCGGCGGCCGCGGTGGTCGTGCAGTACCTCACGCGGCGCACGCGTGTCTCGGTCGCGATACTCGGTGTGACGCTGGCCGGCGCGCTGGCGATTGCGGCCCGGGCCCTCTCGCAGGCATGACAATTCAATGGGACCGCGAATCGACGCGCTTCCGCTTCGCGCTCGCATTGCCGCGGGCGGTCGGCTGTTTTCCTCTCCGCTGTCCATGCGTTCCGCCATCACGGTCTCTCTCGTTCCGCAGTCCAAGGGCGGTCCGTTCGTTTTCTGGGATGGGCTGGCCGACGCCTTTTCCCACGCTGCCCGGCTCGGCTTCGACGCGATCGAGATTTTTCCGCCGGCGGCCAACGCGATCGATCCGGCCGGCCTGCGCCGGCTGCTCGATCATCACCGGCTGGGCGTGGCCGCGATCGGAACGGGCGGAGGGTGGGTCGTCCGCCAACTGACGCTGACTCACGCCGAGGCGGAGACTCGCCGCCAGGCGCGGGAGTTCGTGCGCGGCATCATCGATCTCGCGGGCGGGTTTGGCGCGCCGGCGATCATCGGCTCGATGCAGGGGCGCTGGGGCGGCGGGGTGACGCGTGAACAGGCCCTGGCGTGGCTGGGCGAGGCGCTGCAGGATCTCGGCGAACACGCGGTCGGCTGCCAGGTCCCACTCCTTTTCGAACCGCTGAACCGCTACGAGACGAATCTGTTCAACCGCCTCGGCGACACGGCGGCGTGGCTCCGTACCCTCGACACGCGAAACGTCCGGATCCTGGCCGACCTTTTCCACATGAACATCGAGGAGGCCGACCCCGCCGCAGCTTTGCGCGAGGCGGGTCCGCTGGTGGGTCACGTGCACTTTGCCGATTCGAACCGCCGTGCCGTCGGCTTTGGCCACACGAGCATGGCGCCCATCATGGCGGCGTTGCGGGACATCGGATACGCGGGTTATCTGTCGGCCGAGATTCTCCCGTTGCCGGATTCCGCCGCTGCTGCCCGGCAGACGATCGACGCCATCCGCCAGCACCTCGCTCAACCCTGACGCCATGCTGAAGACCTCGCTCACTCACCCGGACATCCTGCGCATCGTCGCCCGCGCCGGACACCACGCCAGAATCCTGATCGCCGACGGCAATTATCCCGCCTCGTCCAAGCGCGGGCCGAATGCCGAGCTGGTCTGCCTCAACCTGACGCCAGGCGTCGTCACGGTCGCGCAGGTGCTGCGGGCCCTGCTTAGCGCGGTGCCGATCGACCAGGTGAACACGATGGGCATCCCGGCCGACGATCCGTACGCCCGGCAGGGCGAGCCGCCGGTGTGGAACGAATACCGCGCCATCATCGCCGAATCGGGCGCGAGCCTGAAACTGGAACCGGTCCTCAAATGGGATTTCTACCGCCAGGTTGAGAGCCCGGACCACGTGCTCACGATTCAGACGGCCGACACGGCGTTGTGGGCCAACGTCCTGCTCACGATGGGCTGCCGCACCGGTTGATTCTTCGTGCTCATGCAAACGCGCCGTCTCGGTCAAACCGACCTTCATCTTCCCGTCCTCAGCTTTGGCGCCAGTTCGCTCGGGGCCGAGTTCCGCAGCGTCACGCTCGAAGAGGCCATCGGGAGCGTCCGCGCCGCGCTCGAGTGTGAGCTCACCAGTCGTAACGATTCAATTCCGAGTTTCTCGTTTCCGATGCACCACCCGCTGTTTCAAGCGGTAGACCCTGGGGCTAATACCGAGAAAACGGCGAAACGTCCGGAAAAGATGGTTGGGCCGGGAAAATCCCGTCGCGACCGAAATTTCCGCGATACTCATTTCTGTCGTAACGAGCAGATCTTTGACGTGCTCCATCCGAATCCGGACAATCTCATCGTTGAGGCTCCGGCTTAGTTCCTTGCGAAACGCCTTCTCCAACGAACGGCGGGAGAGGTTCGTCGCGGTTACAATACCCTCCACACCCAAAAGCGGGTTCGAGTAATGATCGTGAATGTAGCGCAATGCGCGCGCCACTTGCAGGTTTTCAACGGCCAGAATGTCCGTACTGCGACGTGTTACCAGCCCACGTGGTGGCACGCGGATAATTGTCTTTGGGACCTTGCGGCCGGCCATCAAGCGGTCCAGTAGCGCGGCGGCCTGATACGCCATGCCTTCAAGATCGTGGCAAACGCTCGACAATGGCACTGGGACTGATTCACAAATCAATGCATCGTTGTCGATACCCATCACCGCGACTGCCTCCGGCACAAGCAATGAGGCGTCGTCGCAGGCGTCGATTACATCCGCAGCGATGCAGTCGTTATAGCAAAAAACGGCCAGGGGTTTGGGTAGCCCGGTGAGTCCTCGGATGAGCAGCTTTCGCTGCGCAACGCAGTCCCGCACGTTAGGGTCGCCGTAGCGCGTGTCCAAGGGGGGAAGTTGGTGACAGGTGAAGCCATTTTTTGCGAGTCGGTTGGCGAAGCCGCGAAACCGCTCGGCATTGAGGGCGTCGTCCATCATCGGCGCCCATGCGAAGTGCCGGTAGCGGCGCTCCAGAAAATGCTCGGCCGCCAGGCGCCCAATTTCATCGCTGTCACCCTCGACGCGGGGCAGGTTGATGTCGTTCCGTACCATCGAGATTTCGACTGTCGGCAGGCCGGTCGCGGCAATGAAAGCCGCCAGGTCGTCCCGATATCCGATGTAAGAGATGATGCCGTCGCCGCGCCAGCCTGAAGGAATTTTTGCAGTATAGATCATATCGGCCACAATGTGCCAGCGATGTTCGCGGGCGTAGCGTGCGACGCCCCGGAGGTAGCCGTGGTGCGTGTCCGTCAGCGCCAGCAAAACGGTTCGTTTGGTTGGCATGCCGCCGGTATTCACCCAGGCTCCAGAAACTGCGAGCGCAAATTGGGTCTTTTTTTGCCGCAAAGTGGTTGTTGTGCGTTTGTGGGCTAGGTGTTAGCGTCCCTCTAATCCGGCAATCGGCGGAATGTGCCCAGCCGCTCTCGATGCATCCCCCTCCGACTGCCTCCCGTGTCCCTTAGCATTGTAAGAGCGGTAAACACACCAAATCATGAACATCCCAAAGGTTTGCCTTATCAGTTTCCCTCGAACGGTTTGCATTTGCATCCAGTGGACGGCAGTTGCCGTTCTACTGTTCTCTGGCTTTTTTGCTCCGTCGGTGATGGCACAGGCCACGCTTACTGGCACCGTCACCAACTCCGCGACGGGGCGCACCTTGGAGGGAGCCCGCGTGGTAATCAAGAACACCGAACGCGAGGTGATCACCGACAGCCAGGGCGTCTAT
>JACQWL010000428.1 GCA_016209255.1 Verrucomicrobiota bacterium | reverse complement strand
GTCGTACGTTCCGGTGGAGCCTCGCGGCACCCGTCCGTGACCGATTCCTTCGACCGCGAATCGTTTAATTCGGTCGAACAGACTTTCACTGTTGTGGTAGTTAGTTTCATGGTCGCACGCCTCCGCGCAGCGAAATTTTCGAGTTTCCCCAAACTTTCACGCCAAGTCCGACAAACTCCTGGGTTCAGGGCTCGTTGCGGTTCTCGAACATCGCCGAGTCGTCCGCGGTGATTTCCCGCACGCACAGGAGTCCCCGCCCGGTCGCGTCGACCAGCAGGCGCTGGAGCGAAAAATCGCCCCGGCCGCATGCCTCGCGCGCGAGCGGCAGAAATTCGCGCGGATAGAGTGTGGCCAGCGGTTCGAAAAGACCGCCCCGCCGGCCGACCGCGCCAACGCCGGGTGCGCATTTCACGCGCAGTGCGTCGAACCACGCCGACTCCATCGTGGGCAGGTCGACCGCGAGCACCGCGAGGTGCGGCTGCGCGGCGCGTTCGAGTGCGGCCACGATGCCGGCCAGCGGTCCGCAGCCCGGCGCGGCGTCGCGCACCACGGCGTCGAATCCACTGGCGTCGTCGGCCCACACCTGATCCGGGCGCGCGGAAAGAAAAATCTCCGTTGCGCCCGCGCGGGCCAGCACCTCGCGCTGGCGCTGCCACCACACCCGCCCGTCGGGCCCGGCCAGCAGGGCTTTCTCGCGACCCATGCGCGAGGACCGGCCAGCGACCAGCAGGACGGCACTCAACTTATCCATCGCATCGTCGCCAAACCGCACCGCGTTCCGCCGTCGCCTGGGCTGCTAGGCCGGCTTCTTGCGCCGCACCGGCGGGATGGGCGGGCGACTCTGCCCGACAGGCCCACTCGGAGGCCGCCGCGGCGGTGGCTCCCGCCAGATGATTTTCGTTCCCAGATAGCCCAGCGCACCCAGCAGCGGCCCGAGCACAAACGACCCGAGATAAAGCGCCCACAGGTTGTGCCCGGATACCGCCGTCATCGGATGGGCGCGCACTTGGGCGTAGAGCTGGGAAAGATCTCCGCCCAGGATGAGTTCCCCGACGAGGTAGCAGGCCGGCAACTGAATCACCGCGGTCGCCGGGTTCGAGAGGAACTGCAGGAGAAAACACACCGGAATATTGGCTCCCAACAGAAAACCGACGGCGCACGCGATCACCGTCTGCAGCGGGAGAAACGGGATTATCGTCACCGGCAATCCGACCAGGACGGCCAGGGCAAAGCTCTCACGCGTGGGAATCCACAGTTCGCGGTGGAGGACCCGGTCGCCGAGGCGCGTATGCAGGAATCCTCCGCGCAATTTGTGGCGGGAAACCCCCCAGCCGTGGAGGCGACGCATCATCCAGCGATAATTCATTTCAGGGCGTAACCAGTCACATGGATGGGACTCGCACACGCTGTCAATCGCAGCGAGGCCGGATCGCCCCAATTCTCGTTGGACAACCCTCAGACCACCCGACAGGTTGCCGCGCCAACATGGCTGAGACCAACCGCCCCCTGGCCAATCGCATCCTTATCGGACTGGCCGTCGGCGTGATCGCCGGCGTCGCCTCGCTCGCCCTTGGCCGGGTCTGGCCCGCCTCGCTGGTCTTCGTACGGCAGCTTTCAACCAGTGTCCTCGATCCCTTCGGGCAGATTTTCCTGCGGATGCTTTTCTTTGTGGTTATCCCGCTCGTGTTTTCCTCGCTCGCGACCGGCGTGGTGCAGCTGGGCCGGCTCGACAAGCTCGGCCCGCTCGCCGGGCGCACGTTCACCCTTTTCTTCTTCAACATGGCGATCGGCGTGGCGCTCGGGCTCGTAATGATGAACGTGCTCCAGCCCGGCAATCACCTCGATCCCGCCGCCAAGACCCGCCTGCTCCAGGAATTCGGCGGCGCCGCCCAGAAGCATATCGCGAGCGGCGCCGCGTCGCCCCAGATGAACTTCGCCACCGTCGTCGAGATGTTCATGCCGAAGAACCTTTTCGGCGCAGTGGTCGGCCACACCAACACCGTGATCGGCGACGTGCTGCCGCTCATCCTCTTCGCCATCTTTGTCGGCGCCGTCGGCACGCAGCTCTCCGTGGAAAAACGCCGCCGGCTGCAGGACGGCCTCGAACTCGTGAGCGAACTGATGACCGGCATCGTCCATTTCGCGCTCCGGCTCGCGCCCTACGCGGTGCCCGCGATGATCTACAGCGTGATCGTGAAAATCGGCGTGGACATCCTGCTCGCGCTCGGCGTCTTCGCCCTCGGCTGCATCGCGGTCATGCTGCTGCACCTGTTCGGTACGATGTCGATCTGGCTCAAGATCTGGACGGACCGCAAGCCGCTGCAGTTTTTCAAGGACATCCGGGCCGTGCTCGTGACGGCGTTTTCCACGAGTTCGAGCAATGCCACGCTGCCCACCGCGCTCGCCTGTGCGAAGGAGACGCTGGGGCTGCGGCCGAGCGTCGCCGGTTTCGTGCTGCCGCTCGGCGCCACGATGAACATGAGCGGCACCGCGCTCTACGAGGGATGCGTGGTGCTGTTCGTCGCCCAGGTTTTCGGCATCGAGCTGTCCGTCGCGCAGCAATTCACCTTGCTGTTCCTCGCGGTGCTCAGTGCCGTGGCCGTGGCCGGCATCCCCGGCGGCTCGCTGCCGCTGATCGCGGGCCTGCTGGCGACCTTCGGGGTCCCGGCCGAGGGCATCGGCATCGTGCTTGGCGTCGACCGCGTACTCGACATGGTGCGCACGATGACGAACGTCGGCTTCGACGTCGTCACGGCCGTGGTGGTGGACGCGCAGGAAGCCCGCGCCGAAGCGAAGGCGGCCGGCGGCTCGTAGGAAACATCTCCGTTGTGGCCCGCCGCGTGAGCGGCGGGATTGCTGAACGTCCCTGCGCTCACGCGCAGGGCGACCAGACACGCAGATTTTCGAGCGTTCGTGGTGCCGCCTGCAGGCGGACGGTCCGTTGGATACCGCCTGTAGGCGAGACTACGACCAATGAGCTGTTTCATGGGAGCCGGCCGTAGGCCAGCGCGCTGGCGCGCGCTCTGACCCGCGCGGAAACGGTAACAAGCCTGTTACCGCTCTCTCCTTTTCCGATGGTGCGATTGCGCTACAACGCAAGTCAGCCGACCGCGCACATGCGAGCCCATGGACGACAGCTTCATCGTGTTTCATCCCGGCGGAGCCCTGGCACACCGCCGGTCGCTTCGCCGGGGCGCACGGCGCTGACCACCGCCCTGGCGGCGGCGCTGCTCTCGACGGGCGCGCTGCGTGCCGCGCCGATCGTGCCGGAAGCCCTGCCCAATCCCTTGATCCCCGGCTTTCATTTTCCGGAAAGCGAAGCGACGCTCACGGGCTGGATTACGGAAATGACGCGCGGCACGACGGCGGCGACGACACCCTCCGCGGCCGAAAAAATCCACCTCCACGGCTGGGGACTTTGGGCCGCGCTCACCCTCGAAACCGCGCAAATATACGAGGGCCAGCGTCTGCGCGTGTTCGAAACCTGGCTCACACCCGACGATCTCAAGGAATACCCGGGGCTGCGCAGCGTGGGCGCGCTGTCGCTGCTGCCGCAGCGCCGCGCGCCGCTGAGAAAAATCGATCAACTCAAGGAGATCGACGACGACATCGTTGAGCTGGCGAGAGCCGCCGCCCGGACCGGCACGCCGTCCGGCGCCCGCGTGGTCGGCTTCGTGAAATACGATCCGACGGCCGCGGAGCACATCATCAGGCAGGAGCTCCTGAACACGGCGGCGCTCAACACCCTGCTGCAAGGCGGCGCGCAGCAGATTCCGGTGTTCCCGGCCACGGCTTTGGTCGTCAAGCCGCTGTTTCAAGTCATCAAGCTGAAGGACTTGATCGACGGCCGCTACTACGCGCTCAAAGCGTGGCCCGGCCCGCCGGAGATTCCCCAGGCCGTGCCGCCCGCGCAGTGGCCCGGCGCCGTGTGGATCGATGTCCTCGAGGGTGGCGACGGTCGCGGTGCGATCGACGAGCCGGCGGCGGCGGACGGCAGCACCCGGTCGGACAGCACCACGTACCCGCTGTCCAGCCTTATCCACTATCGGCTCTCGGCCGTCGACGCCGCGGTGCTCAACGCGGACAAGCCCGGCACCGATGCGGGCGCGGGCGACTTCGCCATCCTCGTGGCCATGCACGTGTCCAGCCGCGAGATCGCGCGCTGGACGTGGCAGACATTCTGGTGGACTCCCACGCCCGGGGATCCCCACCCACCGAGCTCGCCCGCGATTGCGAGCCTCCGGCCAGACCAGCTCCGCGGCGCCGCACGCAACTACGCAATGGCTCAGACCTACACCATGCTGACCCCAGACCAACCCCACGTCAGGGGGGAAAACGTCGGCGCCGCGGTCTATGCGTACAACCCTTGGATCGAAGCGCGCTTCAGCCCCGCCGAACTGCCCGACTCGCTCCCCGGCCTGGATCCGAACGGCCAGCCGGCCGGCAACAACCACGGCGTCCAGACCAACTGCATGAGCTGCCACGCCCAGGCGACCTACAACCCGAATCGCCTCCCCACCGCGCCGCGGTTTGCCGGGGCACGCTATGTCGACCTCGCCGATCCCAAGTTCCTCGGAACGCTGCAGGTCGATTTCCTTTGGTCGATCGCCCGCCACGCGAAGTGACCGCCCGTCATTCTTAACCACAACCCACACATCGAAAATCGCCTACCATGAACTCGCTCACCACATTCTGCCATCATCGCACCGGGATGCGAATTAAGCTCCCGATCGCCCTGCTCGTGACCCTGCTGCAGCGCACCCCTGCCCCGCGCGTGATCGCCGCCGCCGAGGAGATGATCGCCGCCTCACCCATCGGCGTCGTGCTGAAAGCCGCGTTCACCGCCGCCGCTTCGCTCGGCGCCCTCCACTCGCTCGCCGGCGCGACCGTTCTCGTCGCCACGACGCCGAGCCCCGTCACTCTCGCGGCCGGCCAGCCGATTACGCCGATCGGTTTCACCGTCACCGACACGATCAACATCGGGTCGTGGCAACTCGGCGGAACCCTGCCGCCGGGATTGAAACTCATGGCGCAGAACGGCAGCGAGCTCACCGGTCCCGGAGTGCTCAACGCCCTCGCCCCGGGAATGGATGACGGCTACGGCGAAATCACAGGAGGCGTCGCCGCGACCATACCTCTGCTGGTCGGCACGCCGACGCAGCCGGGCAACTACACATTCACGCTGCAGGCAATGCAGCCTCCCGGTCTCCAGGGATTATCGTCCAAGGCGTTTGACTACACGATTAATGTCGCGGCCTCCGCGCAGCCGGGCACGGCGCCGGCGTTCACGACGCAACCCGCACCGCAGAGCGTCACCGTCGGCAGCTCCATCACGCTCACCGCGGCCGCCAGCGGCACCCCGGCGCCAACCTTCCAGTGGCAGAAAGCCGGCACGGCGATTGCCGGCGCCACCAGCGTAACGTTAACGCTCGCGAACGCCCAGCTCTCCGACGCCGGCACCTACACCGTGGTCGCCACCAATTCCGCCGGCCGGACCACGAGCAACCCGGTCACCGTGGCGGTCGTGAATCCGCCCACGGTCAACCGGGCGCCGAGCATCGCCCGGCAGCCGGTGACCCAGACCGTGGCGACGGGCAGCACGGTCGTCTTCGCAGCAGATGTGTCCGGCACTCCGATGCCTGCGTACCAGTGGCGCAAAAACGACGCCGCCATCAGCGGGGCGACGAGCGCCTCACTCGTGATTACCGCCGCGCGCGCCGCGGATGCCGGCAGTTACTCGGTCGTTGCCACGAACGCGGCCGGCTCGGTGACGAGCACGGCGGCGAATCTCGCGCTATCCAACGACCCGAACTTCGGCCACCTGGTCAACCTTTCGATTCGGACCAGCCTGACCGCGAGCGATCCGTCCTTCACGGTCGGAACAGTGGTCGGCGGCGCGGGGACGAGCGGCGTCAAACCGATGTTGGTGCGCGCCGTCGGCCCTTCGCTCGCGGCGTTTGGCATCACGACCGCCCTCGCCGATTCCAAGCTCGACGTGTTTGCCGGTGCGAACGTCGTGGCCGCAAACGACAACTGGAACGGCGACGCCGCCCTGAGCGCGGCATTCAGCCAGGTGGGCGCGTTTCCGCTCGCCAGCGCGACCTCGAAAGATGCCGCGGTCTTCAACCCCGGTTTTCTTGCCCGCCCGTACACGATTGAGGTCGGCGCCGTCGGCGGCGCGGCCGGCGAGGTCATCGCCGAACTCTACGATGCGACGCCGACGGCGGCCTTCGGCGCCACGACCCCGCGGCTTGTCAATGTCTCCGTGCGCAAGCAAATCGACGCGAACGACAGTCTCACCGCCGGATTTGTCGTGGGCGGAAACACGGCCCGGACCGTGCTGGTGCGCGCCATCGGCCCGGGCCTGGCGGTGTTTGGGGTGACCGGCACCATGCCGGATCCGCAACTGGCATTGTTCAGCGGCCCGCAGCAGATCGCCGCCAATGACAACTGGGGTGGCGATGCCCAGCTCACCGCCGTCGGCGGAGCGGTCGGGGCGTTCGCCCTCGCCGACGCCGCGGGCAAGGACGCGATCCTGCTCATCACCCTTGCCCCGGGCGCCTACACTGCCCAGGTAAAGGGCATCAACGGCGGCGGCTCGGCCCTCGTCGAGGTCTACGAGGTGCCGTAAGGCGCGGGTTGGAAACTGAAGATCAAGCGCAGGGCGGGATCCTGCTTCCGAGGAGTCGCGCGGCCGCGGTTTTCTCGTGGCGGGTCAGCGCCGTGTCGTTTCGTTCGTCAGGAGGTCCGGCGAACCGTTTGCGGACGCGTTGCCAGAGGCCGGTGTGCGACTGGATCGCCTTTTGGAAGCTCAACCGATGGGCGCGGACCATCGTGCGGGCATCGAATCGCCGCACCTGCTCTGTCCCACGAGCGCGCAGCTGTTCGCGCAGGGTCTGGTTTGTCCAGAGGTGGTCGATCGCGGTGGCGATGGATTCGGGATCGGTCGGGTCAAAGAACTCGGCGGCGGTGCCGGCAACTTCGGGCAAGGAGGTCGTGTGCGCACAGGCGACCGGGCATCCGCAGAGCATGGCTTCGACCACGGGGAGGCCAAAGCCTTCGAACAAGGAGGGAAAAACAAGCGCCCGGGCATGGTGGTAGAGCCAGCACAGTTCGGCGCGGCAGATGAGACCCAGATGCTGGAGGGTTTCTTCAGGGGCGTGGCGGAGGCTGGCCGCAAGTTCGCTGTTTTCGGGCGGCGGTACGCCAGTCAGCACACATGGGGTGACGAGCCCGCGGTTGCGCAGCAGCTCGAGCGCAATGAGAAATCGCGCGTGGTTCTTGTGGGTCCAGGCGTTTGCCGGAAAAAAAAGAAACGCCTCGGGCCAGCCGGCGGGCAATGCAATCGGTCGAACTGGAGGCGGGAGTTCGTCGGCGCAGAGTGAGATGCGGTCGATCTTTCGGCGGGGGATGCCGATGATCCGAACGATGGATTCGCGGGAAAACTCCGAGATCGTGATGATCCGGTCGGCGTGTTGGAGCGAGCTGTCGTAGTGGCGCAGACGGAAGGCGAGATCGTCTGGTTCGAAGAACTGCGGGAAAAACCGTTCCTGGATGTCCATAAGGGCGAGAACGGTGGGTTTCGCGACCGGCCGGGGCGAATAGTGGCCAAACGGGTTGAACCAGACATCAAACGCATCGAGGTGATCGACGATCTGCTCGAGCGACTCCAACCGGAGGTCGCGGTAGGCGTTTGGGGCTGCCCGGAGCGCGTTGACGAAAGCGGCAGCGCCATCCGTCCTGGCCAGCACGAGTTGGTCTTCGGGAAAGAGCTGCGGCCATTCGCGCAGCAGGGTCGCCACGTAGTTTCCCACGCCGCCGCAATGCGGGTGCCAGAAAAAAAGGTTCACCCCGATTTTCACCGAAAGAAACGAAAGGCAGGTTTTGGGCCACGATCCATCCACTTCGTCGTCGGCCGCGACGATTTCGGAAACCAATTCCCGTAGCCCTGCGCGTGAGCGCAGGGACCCGCGTGCGTTCCGCCGTACCTTCGGTCCCGCTGCTCACGCAGCGGGCTACGATGCGTTTCGTTAGCGCTTTCGGTTGCGGCCGCCGCGCTACGATCCCCGCCATCTGCTTTTTTGAAAAATCGACTCCTTCGTGAGACATCCCGCCCGGTCTGCCGGCGGCTTGCGCCTGCGGATGCGCATTTGTGCGCGTGCGCGCACAATTCACCGGCCGCGCGCAGGGTCTCGTTCTTCCCGGTGCGAGCGGAAGCGAGCAGCGATCTACACCCGGCCCGGCGGTGTTTCCACGATTTCTTCCTTCTGTCGGTCCCAGTAGAGCTTCCTCCCGACGTAGCCGGACTGATGCGCCATGATGCACGCCACCGAATGACAATAGCCGGTCATCACATCCGCGTTCGGTGTCTTCCGGCTGCGCATGCATTCGAGCCAGTTCTGCATGTGGGCGGGAATGGTCTCCCCCGGCGTGCCTCCCTCCGGCGGGATGGTGAACTTCTCTTTGATCTTGTTCGGATTGACGTGGAACCCGGCCGCCGAGTTTTTCTGCCGTGTCATCCGCTCCCGGTTTTGCGGCGTGTCATCCCCGCCGCCGCCGATCCCGCTCACCACGTATCCTCCGGGCCCTTCTTCGATCGTCCCGTTCAGTCCGTAGTAGCGCTCGTGCCGCGGATAGTCGGTTCCGAAATTGCACATGTAGGTGTACATCCAGCCGGAGGGATACACCACATGGGCGGCAAAAACATCCGGCGTTTCCCGCCCATCGTTCCACACGAAGATGCCACCGTCGGAACTGACGCTGTGCGGGAACGATTCGCCCATGGCGAGCGCCACCGCCGCCACCTGGTGACTCATCCATTGGCCGGCGATCCCCGTGGAAAAATCCTTGAAGACCCGGTATTCGAAATAGAGCCGCGGATCGAAGGAACGGGGCGGATACTTCCCGAGCCACTCCTTCCAGTTGGTCTCCTCCTCCTTGATCAACCCTGGTTCGCTGCGACCGCGCCAGCGCGGCCCCCAGTAGCTCTGGACCTGTTCGACATGGCTGATCTTGCCAAGCTTTCCCGAGGCGATGAATTTCCTCAGTCCCCAGAGCCCGGGATCACTGAGCCCCTGCGTCCCGATCTGCACGATTCGGCCGGACCGTTTGACCGCCTGCGCGGCTTCCTTGGCCATCGGAACATTGATGGCCATCGGTTTTTCACAATAGCAGTCCTTCCCGGCATTCACCACGCGCGCCAATAACGGCGCATGCTGGGGATCCCCGGTCGCCACAATCACCCCGTCCAGATCGGTGTTCAGCATCTCATCCAGGTTGCGATAGCCGGCCGGCGTCCGGCCGGTTCTTGCCTTCACCAATTGAAGGCCTTTTTCGAGATTGACGCTCCAGAGGTCGCAAACGGCCGTGAGCTCGGCATTCATGACCTTCTCCACCTTGAACAACGCCGGCAACAAAGCGCCCCGGCCGCGCTCCGAGGATCCGACGATGCCAATTCTGAGGCGGTCATTTGCCCCTGGGATCCGGGCATACGATTTCGCCGTCAGGGAAGCCACCGACATCCCGGCAACAGCGCCCGCGGACAACTTCAGAAATTCACTCCGGTTCATGGGTGTTGTACTCATAGTTATTCCTTCTGCCGCCAGTCTTGTGCGCGCCTCTGATCGATCAAAGGCGACTCGTCTCACCTCGCAATAAAATTACCGGGCCGCAATTGGTGCCCGAGGGGGATTCGAACCGACTTTGCCGCAACAACAGAAAAGCCTGACAGCAGGAGCTTTTAGGTTGATTTATAGCGAGTTAGAACAAGCACGAAGATGCGATTGGAAGCAGCTAAAACAAGCCAAGAACACGCTCGCTGGCAAATCCGTGGCAAATCTCTCGACGGCGTTTTCCGAACGAAGGATGGATGCCAGCCGTGACACGTGCGTCACTCGCGGCGCAAATACGTCGCCAAAGAAAAGCGACGCGTTTCCCCTCGTGCGCCGCCTGCGGTGCGCCCTTCATTCCTGAACCGCGCGCCAGCCGAATTGGGTCAGCATGAAAACCAGGTCCCAGTCCCACACGCGTGCGACCATCAGGACCGGCGGTGCTGCGAAAATGCGTGAGCGTGCCACCGACGGAGATATTGACGAAGAGCACGCCTGGGGTCGCATAGCGTAGCGGCTCACTCAGGCGGAGGGCAAATATCCGCTTGCTCAGCAGCGACGCGGCAATTGTCATCGCCGCGGGTTCCGTGATCAGCGAACCGAGGAGCGGCGCCACGGCGAGAAGCGTCACCCACCAGGCTGCGGGAGTTTCTCCACCCGCTCCCGCGATGGTCTGCAAAACGCGTTCCGCAAGATCGAGTACCGGCCGGCTCGCCGCCATCGCCATAATCACGACAACAAAAAGCGGTTCCGTGTAGTTGACACCGGTCCCGAGGTATTCGGTGACCGCCGGCCAGCCCGTCGCTAACGCCATCGCGACGGCGAGCACGACCACCCAGAGCCCGAAAACAACTTCAATCTCGCTGAGGAAATGCCACAGCCGGCCGCGACCGGAACGGTGATCCCACCGCGCTTCGCTCCAACGCCGGATGCGTCCGGCGAGCAGCGTATGCACGACGGCGCACGCGAAGATCAGCAAGGCCAGCGCGTTGAACGGGGCTTCGGTCGCCCGGTGCCACCGCACCGTTAGCAGGCCTGCACCGACGAAAGGAACGTCATCGACCGGTAGTTCCATCGGCGGCTTTGCGATTGAAGCACGGGTTCACGACGATAGGCTTGGCGCGATGTCGAAATCCAAGTCGCCTCCGCCGACCACGGTTTATCTGGCGGAGGATCATGTCGCCATCCGTGAGCTGCTGGTGCGGCATCTCGAAATGCTTCCGGCTTACCGCGTGGTCGGCCAGGCGTCGGATGGCACGCTCGTGGCGGCGGACTGCCAGCGGCTGAAGCCGCGCGTGCTCGTGCTCGATCTCGGGCTGCCGGGTGTGGGCGGCGTCGAGATCGCGCAAACCGTGACGCGCGAATCGCCGCACACGCGCATCCTCGTTTTCACCGCTCACCACACCCCCGCGGTGGTGCGACAGGCGCTCGAAGCGGGCGCGCTCGGCATGGTGGAGAAGAGCGCCCCGTTCGATACGCTGCTGCGCGCGCTCGAAGCGGTTGCCGTCGGCCGGGCTTTTTTCGGCGAAGCCATCACCCAGCAAATGCAGCAGGCGTTTCAGGCGCCAGCGGCCAACGATCCCTCCGGCGGACTGACGCCGCGCGAACATGAAGTGCTCAAGCTCGTCGCGGGCGGCCGCTCGAACAAGGAGATCGCCGAGCAACTTGGCATCAGTATCAAGACGGCGGAAAATCACCGGCACAACCTCATGACGAAGCTCGATGCCCACAACGCCGCCGATCTCACCCGCGCCGCGTTTCAGTTTGGCGTGCTGGTGGCGGGCGCGGCCCCGCGGTGATCGTAACGGGCCCGCGATATGGCGGGAACACCGAGCCTGCCAACTTTGCATTCGGCGCGCCCAGCGGTCGCGCCCTGCCTTACACATGCGCGATCGGCATGCTCAGCTGCCCGTTCGCTCCGCCGGCGTCGCGCGGGGTGATTTTCAAGGTGCCACCGTTGAGATTGGTCGCGAGTCGTTCGAGCCGCTCGCTCGAATGCAGAATCCCGTCGAGCATGTCGGGCACGTCGGCCGCGTGGTTGTCTTCGACGACGAGGATACTTCCGGAGGACTTCATGCTGAAACAGGAGTAAGCGGCAGCGTGACCGTGAACCGCGTGCCTTCGCCAAGCGCTGACGTGAATGCAATCGTGCCGCCGTGCGCCTCAAGGCAGTGTCGGACGACCAGCAGGCCGAGCCCCGAGCCGGGAATGTCGCTGACGTTGCGCGCCCGGAAGAAAAACGTAAAAAGCCGGGACTGATCCTCAGCCGGGATGCCGATGCCGCGGTCGGTCACCGTGAACTCGAGCTGCTGGCCGCGCACGGTCGCCGCGAGCTGCACCGGCCCACCGGCGGGCGAATACTTGCAGGCATTCGAGAGCAGGTTCAGCACGACGTGCCGCACGAGTTGTGGATCGAGCGGCGCGCGCCATGCGGTGGGCGCGCAGCTGACGTCGATCGCATGGCTGTGCTTGTCGACGTTCCGCGCTTCGTCGGCGAGCTTGCGCAGGAGTTCCGGGACATCGGCGCTCACCGGCACACAGTGTATTTTTAAATCCTCCGCCCGGCCGAGCAGCAGTAAATTGTCGAGGATGGCCCGAAGCTGCCGCACGCCATCGCGCGTCGTCGCGAGGGTTTTTTCAATGTCGTCGTCCGTGAGCTTGCGCCGATGCGCCATGAGGAAATCGACGCCCAACGACATCGCGGCGAGCGGCGTGCGCAGTTCATGGCTTGCCATCGACACGAAGTGCGACTTCAGCTCGTTGAGTTCCTTCTCGCGCGCAAGGTTGGTGATCATTTGCTCCTCCGTGTGACGCCGCTCGGTGATGTCGATGAACGCGCCGAGCATCCGCTGCGGTTTCCCGCGTTCGTCGAACAGCGACGCGCCGCGCGATAGAATCCACCGGTAGCTTCCGTCCTTCGCGCGCATCCGGTGCTCGCACTCGAAGATGGGCGTGGCGCGTCGAAGATGTTGTTTCAGCGCGCCCGCGACCTTCGGCCGATCCTCGGGATGCACGAGTTGCGTCCACGTTTCGAAGTCATTGCTCAGTTCAGCATCGCTGAAACCGATCAGCTCCTTGGCGTGCGGCGAGGCGTAGACTTCGCGCGTGACCATGTTCCAGTCCCAGATGCCGTCGCGGCTCGCGGTCACGGCCAGTTGCCAGCGCGTCCGGCTGGCGCGCAATTCTTCCTCCGCGCGCCGGCGTTCGGTGATGTCGCGGAACACCCCGCGCGTCGTGGCGGGCCTGCCCTCCTTCAGGCGCACGTTAACGTGCCCCTCGACGATGACCGAGCGGCCGTCCTTCCTCCGAAATTCCGTTTCGATCCGTTGCGCTTCGCGCGTGGCGAGCAACCGCTGAAACGCTGCTCCGCAGTGGGCGTGCTGGCCGGGCGCAATCACGTCGAACATCGTGAGCCCGGCGACCTCCGCCGGCGCGTAGCCCAGCGTTTCGCACCACGCGCGATTGACGAAGCGGTAACGGCCCTCGACGTCCACGCTCTGGATGAGGTCGCTGGCGTTGTCCAAGAAATCCTGCAATTCGGCGCGGCTGGTTTCGAGTTCGGCGGTGCGCGCCAAGACTTGGGTTTCGAGTTGGTCGCGGTGCTGAAGGATTTGATCGCGCGCGCCCTCCCGCTCGCGTTTCACCGCCGCCAGAATGAGCATCGTGACCGACGTCACTCCGGCGAAGATCTGCACGTAATGCAGCCGCTCCGTGATCGCCAGGCCCGCAAACGGGCTGACGTCGTGCACGGTGTGCCACACGGCGATGATCGCGGCGGCGAACATGCCGAGCGTCGCCCCCCGCGGGCCGAAGCGCAGCGCGGCCCAAATCAGCGGCGGAAACACCAGGAATCGAAAACCCAGTCCGCGGGTGAAGGCGAACTGGCTCACCGCCATCAGCACGAGGGCGAGCGCGATGGCCTCGAAGACGATGAAGGGCCGGGCCGGAACCGGCGCCCGCCGGCTCCACGTCAACAGCACCGGTGCCATCACGAGGGCGCCGAGGGCATCGCCGAACCACCACGTCCGCCAGTTTTGCGCGAATTGATCCCACGGCATTACGCCACCCAGACCAAGACTCGTCACGCCAAGGGTGGCGCTGATCGTCGTGCTGAGGACCGCCGCCACGATCACGAAATCAAACAGCGATTGCAGGAAGTTGCCGTAGTTCAGCGTCACCGGCGCCGCGGCCGTTCCGCCCAGGCGAACTTTGAGTGCGGAAAAATGAACTTCGCCGATCAACAACCCAAGCGGCGGCGTGAGCACATCGGCCACGAACGACGACACAATCTTGCCCAGCGCGCCGCCAATCATCACGCCGACGGCGAGGTCGATCAGGCTGCCGCGCTTCATAAACGCGCGAAATTCGCGGAGCCAGGTGCGGGCGCCGGAATGAACGCGGTCGAGCGTGGTGTTGCTGCTGGATTTCATGGAACACATCTTACCTGGTTCACCCACGTCCGCCTATCGACGCGACTGCCCAACGATTCGTCTAGGTAGTTTGATTCATTGACCGCATCGGCCTAAAAACGCGCTTCCTCGAAGTGCCAGAAGAACGGATCGAATTCCAACGGGCAAATCCGCCGGCTGACCGGATCGAGGAGAAACATTCCCCGCTCGGTGGCGACGGCGAGGAAGTCGTGGATTTCACCGCTCGCGAAGTTGCCGCACGGCTGCAGCAGATTCACGCGGACCAAACCGACCGCGGGCGCGGCCTCCAATGGCTCGGGATGGCGAGCCATGCGCATGGTCACGAAGACGCGGAGAATGCGCACGGCGCGATCACGCTGAAATCCCTCCTCATCCAAGCGCTCCGGCTTCACCCCATAGACCGCTATCATTGCCTCATACCAATCGAGCAATGCGGGCAATGCAGCGTGCTCGATCCGCACGTAACTTTCGTCGGACATCATCGGGAAGAACACGCCGGCCATCGCGAGCTGGGATTGAAGTTCGAGCCTCGGCAACACGTGTGTGGGCAGGCCAACCGCAGTCGCGGTTGCGGCCTCGGCGCGAGTGCGAGGCACGACCGGCCATCGAACGGCTTTCCCGGACGGCGTGGCGCAGCCTCCGACGAACAACGATCCGACAACCAGCAGAGTGGCGAGCGAGCGTGAATTCATGACGATTCCTCAGTTCAAAATCAGGCGAAGGATGTGCGCTCGGTTGGGATAGTCCTCGAGCGGGATGGTCCACCGGTTTTGTGGTTCCACGACCGTCAGGCCGTGATCTGTCGCAATGAGAATGACTTCATGGGTCCCCCCGCCGGCTTGGGCGTTCGCCCAACGGTTCTTTTGTCTGACCACGAGGCGCCCCACCACTGCGGCCTGCGAATGCATGCCCGCCCGAAGCATCGCCAAATCGACGAACGCCATCATGCTCACGCTGAAATCGTCGCAGTCGAAACCCTCTCGTTGGTAGCGGTGGTCGAACTCCCAAAGGAAGTAATGTTGCCAATCGAGGAACCGTTGGAACCAGCCGTGATCGGCGACGAGAAATTCGGTGTGCCGGTGCTGCGTCGCCGGCCAGTTCGCGCCGGCCGCTACGAACTGCGTGCGAATCTGTTCGAGAGTGAGCAGGCGAACTCCGCCGTTTGCAGCCAGTGCTGCGACAAAAGGTGGAACGCGTGGCACCGTGATCTCGGCGGGACGCCAGTCGCTCGCGTGAGGCACGATGCCATCGGTGACCTCGAAGGCAGTCGCCGCCGACAGCGGCAGGGCTCTCCAGAGGAGCGCAAGCACGCCTCGTCGCCAGCGGCTCGTATCCTGCAGCGAGGCGGTGCCGGTTTTGCCGAACTGGGAGGTGTGGTTCATCACCACACTCTACCGGGAATCGCTTCGCGTTCCCATCGACGCGACTGCCCACAAGCCGCCTGGGTATTTCGCTTCAGGAGGCACCGACAGCGGTTTGACAGGTCCGCGGGTGTGCCAAAGGTAACTCCATGAGCGTGACGATTACCGTGAAAACCAAAGCGGAGCAGAAACGCCGGCTCGGCAAAGCCGCGCGCAAAGCGGGGAAAAGTTTGTCCTCCTACCTTTTGGAAAGCGCGCTCGAACGCGACTTGCTTTCGAATGAACAGAAAAAGAGCAGCGGGAAACGCCCCGACTACCATGCCCAGGCGGTTTCCGCGCACGGTGATCGGTATCTCGCGCTGCGCTTGGTCGATGCGCTTGAGCGGTGACCGCTTACGCCGACACGTCGTTCGTCATCTCGTGGTTCGTGCCGGATGCCAATCATGCCGCCGCCGTTGCACGTCTTCACCGGGTAAGAGGGCCAGCCCGCCTGCCCTGGACGCCGTGGAACGCCGTTGAGTTTAACAATTCGGTTCGCGCCCTGTGTGCGCGACGCGTGCTGCCGGCAGCATCTTTGCCAGCTTTGCGGGACAAGTCCGGGGCGCGATCAGCGCTGGCGATCTGGTCGCGACTCCGTTGCCGGCGTATCGGTGGTGGCTGGAAGCCGAGTCGCTGTCGAAAGCGCACACGGTGCAGCTCAACGTGCGCACGCTCGATCTCCTGCATGTCGCCGCGGCGCGTTTGCTCGGCGCCCGCGAATTCTGGACGTTCGATCGGCGGCAGCGTGCGCTGGCGCACGCCGCCGGGCTCAAAGTGGGACCGTAATTTTCACGCCGGCGCGCCCGGCGGCGAACCAACTGCAGCGGGCTCAATGCCAAGACGTTGGCGGGTAGCACAGGCTTCCAGCCTGCATTCGGAGAGGAGCCGGTAAGGTGCCTGCGCGACGCGGGCCGCCCGCGCCGCCGGCAATCCGGAGACGCGTCCCACATGGTCAATCTCGCCAGACCGCGCTTGCCCTCGGTCGCGCACACGCCTACGCAGTGCGGTGCTCTGAGAAACATTTCATCCGCATCCTGACGAACTAGATCAACTTCATCTCAATTCATTTCGCGTAGCTTCGGCTGCTGTCCATTTCGAAACCTTGGAAATTTCGACCAACAAGACGGCGCTCGACGCACGCCCCCGACTGGGGGCGTGTCGAAAGCGCTCTTGTGTAGGC
>JACQWL010000427.1 GCA_016209255.1 Verrucomicrobiota bacterium | reverse complement strand
GCCGGCATCCCCCACCTCTACACCTTCGCGCCCGTGCTGCTCGCCCTCAACAAGGACGACGGGCGCTACGCCACGACCGGCACGACGGAAAAATTCTGGGCCGAGTGGAAGGAGATGCATGACGTCTCCGCCGAGTTGCGCACGCTCCTCAGTCTGCCGCCGCGGCGAGAGGAACACGAAAAGTTGTTTACCGGCGAGTTTGCCTATGCCCGCCGGGATTTCGAGGAGCTGGCCGCGGCCGGGCCACGCGAAGTCAGCGGTCAGGATCGCCTGCTCCATGCGGTCTGCCGCCCGGAGCGACTCATCGAACTGGCGCGGCAGTTCATCATTTTCGACGAGGGCGGGACGGTGAAAAAGATCGCCCGTTACCAGCAGTATTTCGCCATCAAGAAGACGATGGAGCGCATCCGCCAGCGCGACCCCGACGGGCGGCGGCGCGGCGGTGTCATCTGGCATACCCAGGGCTCCGGCAAATCGCTCACGATGGTCATGCTCGGCAAGGCGCTCGCGCTGGAGCCAGCCGTTCCCAATCCACGCATCGTGCTCGTCACCGACCGCATCGACCTCGACGAGCAGATATGGAAGACGTTCCACCAGTGCGGCAAGGAGCCGCAGCAGGCCCGGACCGGCCGGCACCTGATCGAACTGCTGGAGGACGACCGCGTAGCCGTCATCACGACCGTGCTCGACAAGTTCGGCGCGGCGGCGAAGGCCAACGACAGCTTCCGCAACGTCAATGCCGACCTGTTTGTGCTCGTGGACGAGAGCCACCGGTCGCAATACGGCGAGGCCAACATCCGCATGATGAAGGCGCTGCCCAATGCATGCTTCATCGGCTTCACCGGCACGCCGCTGATGAAGAAGGAAAAAAACACCGCGCAGAAATTCGGCGGTTTCATCGAGCCGCCCTACACGATCCGCGACGCCGTCGCGGACAAGGCGGTCGTTCCCCTGCTCTACGAAGGCCGGCATGTGCTGCACGACGTGAATCTAAAGGCGGTTGATCGGATGTTCGAGGCGATGTCCGAAGGGCTGGCACCTAAACAGAAGGCCGACCTCAAGCGGAAATTTTCGTCCCGGGAAGAGCTCACCCGCCTCGAAAGCCGGCTCTACCTGATCGCGTGGGATGTGTCCCAGCACTTCGAAAAAACGTGGAAGGACTCCGGCTTCAAAGGCCAGCTCACGGCGCCGGGCAAGAAGGCGGCGCTGCTCATCAAGAAATTTCTCGATCAATTTGGGAAGGTGTCATCCGAGGTGCTGATCTCCGGTCCTGACGAACGGGAGGGCGAGGGGGAGGATCAGGCGGATGAAAACGTGCAGAAATTCTGGAAAGCCCAGATGGCAAAGCACGGCAACGAAAAGGACTACAACCGGAACGTCATCGGCGCCTTCAAGACCGGCGACGAACTCGAGATTATCATCGTCGTCGACAAGCTGATCACCGGTTTCGACGCGCCGCGTAACATCGTTCTCTACATTACCCGCAGTTTGAAGGAGCACACGCTCTTGCAGGCGATCGCCCGCGTGAACCGCCTGCACCCGGGCAAGGATTTTGGCTACGCCATCGATTACTACGGCGTGATTGAAGAGCTGCACGACGCGCTCGACCTCTACAGCTCGCTGGCGGGGCAGTTCGACGCCGAGGATCTGGCGGGCGCGCTGACGGACATCGGCGAAGAGTTGAAGCAGCTTCCAGCCGCGCACGACGCCGTTTGGGACCTTTTCCGCGACATCGCCAACAAGCAGGACGACGAGGCGTATGTGCTCGCCTTGGAAGACCCGCTCAAGCGCGAGGAGTTCTACACGCGGTTCTCGCGTTTTTGCCGCCTGCTCAAAGCGGGCCTGTCGACGCTCACCTGGCTGAAAAGCGCCGACCCGGCCAAGGTCGACCGCTACAAGCGCGACGCGATTCTCTTCCAGAAAGTCCGCGCCGCGGTCAAAATCCGCTACGCTGAGGAGGTCGACTACCGCGACTACGAGAAGCAAATCCAGAAAATGCTCAGCACCTATGTGCAGGCCGACGAAATCATCCAAGTCGTCGATCCGGTGAACATCTTCGAACGCGAGGCCTTCGAGCAGGAAGTCGAGAGAGCCCGGACGCCGCGGGCCAAGGCGGACATCATCGCCAACCGCACAAAGAAAACCATCACCGAGAAGATGGGCGAGGACCCGTTCTTCTACCGAAAATTCTCGGCGCTGCTGCAGCAGGCGATCGACGAGTACAAGGCGCAGCGTATCAGCGAGGGCGAGCTACTGTCGCGCGTGACCGAAATCATGGCAAAGGTCCGCGATGGCTATCGCGACGACACACCGGTGGCGGTCCGACAAAGCGATCTCGCGAAAGCGTTTTTCGGCGCGCTCCGGGAACAGCTCCCGGATATTCAGATCCGCAAAGATGAAGTCCACGAAGACCAGACTCCCTACAACGGTGAACCGGTGAGGCCGGCGAACGGAGCCTCGGTGCCGGAACTGCTGGCGGAGGTGGCCTGCGAAATCGAGGCGATCATCCGCCGGCATGCCGTCGTCCGCTGGCGTGATAATGCCGACGCCCAAAACCGGATGCGCAACGAGCTCGATGACCTCCTCTTTAATTTGCAGCGCGAGAAGGGCCTGAAGCTGTCGTTTCCGCAGATGGACGCGATCATCGAGTCGATTCTCCGCATTGCACGGAACCGCCAGGATGTCTGACGCCACGACCATTGCGACCGCAGCCGGTCCGGCCCGGCTACGCCGGTCAAGCCGTCGCACCCTGGCAATCAGCGTGCTCCCGGACGGCATGGTCGACCTGGTTGCCCCGCGCGACGCGCGGGTGCCGGACATTGTCGCCCGGGTCAGCAAGCGCCTCCGCTGGATCGCCCGTCAACGCCGCGCCTTCGCCGCCATGAACCGGAACCGCGTACCGTTGAGCTACGAAAGCGGAGCGACGCATCGCTACCTCGGGAAGCAATACCGGCTCAAGGTGCGGCGGGCTGACTCTGTCAGCGTGCGCCTGATCGGGAGCTACTTTCAGATTGTTGCGGAGACTGGTCGCCCGGCGGAAGTTGAGGATTTGTTGAATGGCTGGCTGAGGGAGAAAGCGGTCGAGCAGTTTTCGGCCCGTCTCGCGAAGTGGAACGACTGGTGTCGGGAGCGTCGTTTGCCTGTGCCGCGGGTGAGGTTGCTCCGGATGCCCAAACGGTGGGGCAGTTCACACCGGGACGGTCGTATTTATCTCAACCCAGAGCTGGTGAAAGCCCCGTCTATCTGCATCGACTATGTAATCGCTCACGAAATCTGCCATTTGCAGCACCCGCAGCACAACCGCGCTTTTTTCAACCTTCTCGATCAAGTTTTTCCGAATTGGAGGGGCACCAAGGCGCGGCTGGAGCAGCTGCAATAGCCGGCCCGCAAGGCGACCCGATCCACGCTCACTTCGCGGAAAACCAGCCAGCCATGCCAACTTGACCGATACTTGACTGTCCCTTGACCCACGGTTGACCCACCGGCAGACTCGCCGGCATGGGCTACCAACCGCACTTCACCATCACGGCAGCCCTGCTGGCACGGGTCGAAAGCATCGCCGCGTTGCTGGAGTGCATGGGGGATTTCTCCGTCGCCGCGGCGCGCGAACGGGTGGTGCTGCGGCCGCGTCAGGAGCAGTTGCTGAAGCTGCTCGGCCAGGGCGGCGGCATGACTCCGCCCGAACTCTGGGCCGCACTGAAAGTGTCCAGGCAGGGCGCGATGGACTTGCTCCGTCCGCTGCTGAAGGCCGGCCTGGTGAAGCGAGTCGGCACGTTGAAGACCGGGCGCTACGCTTTGAAATGAGGCGAAGTGGAAAAACACGCGCCGTCTGCCAACTTGCTCCCGCCAAAGTGGAAGAACAAGACTCTCTCTGCACCCGATGATTGGATCCGGGAAATTTTCCTACGATCTAATTTTTCTACCCCTTGGTTTGCCGGATTGATGGTAGGAAGATTTTATTGGCAGGAAGATTTTCAAGACCAAGCGATTCGGAGAACGGGCGGCATTGGTTGGATCTTCTTGCGCCTTGTCGTGCGCTCAAATCACAATCTTGATCCCTTTGCGCAGGTAGGCCGGCACGTCGAGGTCCTGGCCGTCGAAGAGATTGCGGTCGGTCTTCTCGAAGTGCCCGCGGCTTTCCACCTCGCCAAAACCAAACTCCTCCTGCGCCACGTGGGCCGCATGGGCGTTTTTCGCCTCCGCCGTGTCCGTCGTGCCCCGCGTGGCCGGCCGCAATTCCCCGGCGGGCGCCGTTTTCGACGGATGCACACCGGGAGCTTCGCCCCGCGGAGCAAAGGGAGACTTGCTGCGCCCGTTCGTCACCAACCGCCGCGGCGGCACGCCGCGCCCGCCCATGTCGCTCGTGCCGATCACGCACACTTCCACGCGGCCCGGCATGTCCTCGTCGATGACCGCGCCCATGATGATGTGCGAGTCGCGACCGAACTGCTCCGCGATCGCACTCATCAGCTCGTTCACCTTGGGCAACGTGAGGTCGGCGCCGCCGAGAATGTTGACCAGCAGCCGGTCGGCCCGGCGCGAAAATTCCGGCGTGTGCAGCAGCGGACAAAGTTTGAGGCTCGCCACCGCGTCGGCCACGGCATTTTCCCCCGTGCCGCCGCCGAGCCCGAAGAGCGTCTTGCCGCCGCGCTGCGCGAAGGCCTGCCGGAGGGCCGCGAAATCGAGGTTGATCAGCCCGGTCTTGAACAGGATCGCCCAGATCGACTTCACCCCGCGGCCGATCCACTCGTCAGCCCGCGCGAAAGAATCGAGCACCGTTTCATGGTCCGCGGCTTCCTGCAGCAGCATGTCGTTCGGCAGCGGTATCACCGCATCGCATACCTGGCGCAGCGCGCGCAAGCCCTCCTCCGCCTGCTTCAGCCGCCGGCCGCCCTCGAAACTGAAGGGCATCGTCACGAACGCAATCACGAGCGCGCCGGTCTCCGCCGCGATCTCCGCCACGACCGGCGAGGCGCCGCTGCCCGTGCCGCCCCCCATGCCGGTGACGAGGAAAACCAAATCGCAATCCTTGACCACCTTCGCGATCTTTTCGCGGTCCGCCTCCGCCGCCTCGCGGCCGAGATCGGGATCGCCACCGGCGCCCAGCCCGCGGGTGACGCTCATGCCGATCAGCACCTTGTCCTGCACCGGCGAACTGGCGAGCGCCTGGTAATCGGTGTTGATCACCGCGAGCTGCAGCCGCTCGAGGTTTTCCATCTTCAGCCGGTCGATCGCATTGGAGCCGGCCCCGCCGACCCCCACGAGTTTGATCGCGATGTTGCGATCGGTGAGCAGCGAATGTTCGAGCGGAAGTTCGTTGAGGTTCATGGGGAATTTGTCGGGTGCGAAGCGAAGCTCACAGTTCGGTCGGGGATCGTGGGACAATGCGAAGGTGCCTCACCGACAAATTCCCTGGTTCGCCGCGGAGCGGCGATGAGACCAAGGCCCTCGTCGATTTGCGCAGCGCTCCGTCTGCGAACACCGGTTTGCCACTTCGATTTTCCGCCGCAACGCGGCGGATTAAGGAGCTTGCCCGCCTTCGGCGGCGCCAAAGGCGGCCAGGGTTTGTCTGACGGGGCATTTGCATCGCAGCGAAATTTTCAAGTTTACTCCGTACTTGCTTGCGAGTCCGACAAACTCCTAGGCGAAGATCCGTTTGATGTTCGTGAAGAACCCGCCCTTGGCCCGGGCCGGGGCCGACTTGTCGGCCTGCGCACTGACGCCGTAATAGAGCAGTCCGAGCGCGGTATGATAGCCGGGATCGCGCAGGTTTTCGTTCACCCAGGTCGGCGCCTCACCCAGATGGGCCGGGACGCCGAAGATTTTGGCCGCCGTTTCACCGATGCCGGCGAGCTTGGCGGTCCCACCGGTCAGCACCACGCCCGACGCGCAGCCTTCGGGGGTAAAAGCGTTGCCGAGCTTTTTCTTCACGACCTCGAGCAGCTCCCACGCCCGCGCCGAGGTGATTTGCTCAATCGCGTATTGCGGAAACTGCCGGTCGCCGATCGCGAAATTGCCGTCGAGCCAGACTTTCTGCGCCTTGTCGCGGACCTGCACGGTGGCGCGGCCGAACCGCAGCTTGAGCTTCTCCGCCTGGCCGTCGGTGAGGCGCAGGCCGATGCTGAGATCGTTCGTCAGATGGGTTCCACCTACCGACACGACGCCGGTCGTGTGGGGCGCACCGTCGCGATAGAGGACGAAATCCGTCGTCCCCGCGCCGATGTCGATCGCAAGCACGCCGTGCTGGCGCTCCTCCGCGGTCGTCACCATGTGGCCGGAGGCGAGGCTCGACAGCACCAGCTCGCGCACCTCGAGGTTGAATCCGCGGATGACGTGGATGTTGTCCGCCAGCCGCTGTTCCTGGCCGTGCACCGTCCAGTAACCGAGCTCGAGCCGCTGGCCGACGAGCTGCTCGGGGCTGCCCGGAACCAGCCGGCCGTCGACCCGAAAGGGCCGGCGAATGTGGTGCACCACCATGCGACCGACGGGCAGCTCCTTCGACTTCGCCAAATCGCAGACCATGCGCACGTCGCCCGCGTCGATCACGTTGTCCGACGCCTTCACGTTCACCGACGCCTCGTTGTAGAACCCCTCGAGGTGCCCGCCCGTCTGGGCGAGGAACACGAGCTCGATGCGCTCGCCGGCGTCGCGCTCGGCCTGTTCGAGCGCGCTATGCGTGCATTCGCTCGCCGCCTTGTAGTCGACGACGGCGCCCTTGATCACGCCGCGCGACGAGCACTCGCCGCGGCCGATGATCGCCAGTTCGCGCCCCGTGTACTCGCCCACGAGGACGGTGATTTTCGAGGTGCCGATCTCGACGGCACCGATGAAGGTTGTTCTAGAACTCACGTTTGGTTTTCGGCTGGGAATTGTGGAGCAGGGAAATCGTCGGCGCGGGTCCGCCAGGCGTCGCGTCCGGCGCCGTCGCGGCGGGGGCCACCTCAATCCGCACGGGCACCTCGCGGCCGAGCGTAAGATCGATTCGCGCCTGCGCGTCGGGGACGTTCGCGATTTTCTCCCACATGTAATCGAGCTTCGCGAGCTGCCGGAAGAAATCGCCGTGGGCGCTGAAAATGATCGTGACTCCCTGCACCGTGCGCACCTCGAGCTCCCGGTCGGAAGCCAGCCGCGCCAGCGAAACCACCCGCCAGGAACGGTACAGATGATCCGCCTCCAGCCGCGCCTTGGCCAGCAGTTCACCCACGATCTCCATCCCTTCCAGCGGCAGAAACGCCGCGCCGCGCCGCGCGATGGTGAGCCCGTCCAGCCATGGCAGCCGTTCGACCATCGCGGGATCGTGCCGATCCCCGGCAAACATGACGCCATCGCGGGCGACGAGCAGCGGTCGCTGCTGCCCGCCCCACTCCGCCATGACCTTCGCAATGGGCGAACGCTCCGTCACCGCCACCACGAGCCGATCGGGAAAATGGCGCGTCAGCGTCGCCGTGAGCACCTGGCCGTCCGCGAGCAAGCGCGCGCGCAGCTGCTCCAGGTCGAGTTCCATCAAGGATGCGCCCTTCGGGATGCGGAGCGTGCGCTCGAGCCACGCGTGATCGAGCACGCCATCGGTCTTGAACTGCGGCGCCCTCACCGGCACGGCCTTCGCGGCGGCCGGCATCTTGCCCGGGTTCTCCTGCAACGCGCCCGCCACGCTCCACGCGCCCCACGCCAGCGCAACGCAGAACGCCACGCCCGCGGTCGTCCGCAGCACGCCCGTCACCAGACGCCGGCGTCCGCTGCGCGACATCGCGCGCGGTTTCACCGGCTGGGGAATGTCTCTCCAGGTGCGGGCGGCGGGGGCGGGGGCGATCGGTTTGGTCACGGGCAAAGGGCGGACGCGGCCGCGTGAAAACGCTCCCGGGCGGGCGCTACCAGCTCCCGAACCAGCGCGGTGAAATCCAGTCCCGCGCATCGCGCGCTCATCGGCAGCAAACTGAGTTCTTTCATGCCCGGCAGGGTGTTTATTTCCAGCAAACAAAGCCCGTTTTTCGGCGAGAGGATGAAGTCGATGCGCGCGTAGTCGCGACAACCGCACGCTTGAAACGCCGTCTCCGCCGCCGCCTGCACCGCCGCCGTCGTCGCCGGCTCGAGCGGCGCCGGCGCAAAATACTCCGTCAGGCCCTTCGTGTACTTGCTGGTGAAATCGTAGACGCCGGACTTCGGCCGGATTTCGACCACGCCCAGCGCCTTGCCGTGCAACACCCCGATCGAAAGTTCACGGCCGACGATCCGCTGCTCGATGAGCCACGCACCTGCCGTGATACTCGCAAGCTTCGCGCCCAAGCCCGCGCGGCTGGCAATCACCTCGAGTCCCACGCTGCTGCCCTCGTTGTTCGGTTTCACCACGAGGTTTTCGCCGAGCTGGGCGATCACCGCGTCGACCGCCGGCGGCGCCCCCGCCTCGAATCGGATGCCCGGCGCGACCCCCACCCCCCGGGCGGCCACGGCCGCCTTGGTGCGGGTCTTGTCCATCGTGAGCCGGCTGGACGCCGCATCGCAGCCCGCGTACTGCACGCCCGCCGCATCGAGCAGCCGCTGCATTCCGCCGTCCTCGCCGAAGGTGCCGTGCAGGGTGGAAAAGACGACGTGCCGCGCCGGGTCGAGGCCCGCCGGCAGGGCGTCGGAGTCGATTTCGAACATCCGGGTGGGAAACGACCGCGCCAGCGCCAGCGCGGAGGCGCGGCCCGAACCGAGCGAAACTTCGCGCTCCGCCGAAGTCCCGCCGGCAAGGACCGCGATGATGGGCAACGGTGTGCTCATAAAACGTCCTCCCACTTTTTCCCGTAGAGCAGCACCTCGGGTTCCAGTTCGACGCCCTTGACCTGCCGGACGCGCGCGCGAACCCGGCGGACCAGTTCCAGCACATCGGCGCCGGTGGCATGGCCGCGGTTCACGATGAAGTTCGCGTGGACCGGCGAGACCTCCGCGTCGCCGACGCGCTCGCCTTTCAGTCCGCTTTCGTCGATCAGCCGCCCCGCCGAGTTGCCGGGCGGGTTTTTGAAAACGCAGCCCGCGCTCGGCTCGCGCGGCTGGGTTTCCTGGCGCTTGTGGCGATAGACATCGATCTGCCGGCTGACTGCCGCCGCGTCGGCTTGCGATGCCGGCCGCAGCAGAGCGCCGAGCGCGATGGCATGATGCAGCTCGGCGCAATGGCGGTATTCGACGTGCATCGCGGCCTTGACGAGCGTCTGCGCCTCGCCGTCCATCGCCATCACCTGCACCTCGTCGACGACGTCGAACATCCAGCCGCCCATCGCGCCGGCGTTCATCCGCAGCGCGCCGCCGACCGAGCCGGGAATCCCCTCCAAAAACTCGAAGCCGGCCAGGCCCGCCTTTGCCGCCAGCCCGCACAGGTTCTTCAGCCGCAGACCCGCACCGGCCCACACCCGGCCTTCGCGGCGCGGCTCGAACGCCGCCCACGCCTCATGCGCGAGCGAAATCACGATTCCATCGACGCCTTCATCCGGCACGATGAGATTCGAACCGCGGCCCAGGACAAACACCGCGAGGCCCCGCGCCGCCGACTCGCGCAGCAGCAGTTGCAGATCCGCCACCGACGCGGGCTCCGCGTACAGCCGCGCGGCGCCGCCGACCCGCAGGGTGGTTTTCGCCGCGAGCGATTCCTCGCGCTTCAACCGCGTGGCGCCCGTCACGCGCAGCTTGAGCGCGGCAAAAATTTCGTCCCAGCCCTGCGCCTTCGCCGCCTCGCCCGCACGGAGCGCCAGCCACTCGCGCGCCTTCCGATCGATGTCGCCGGCGCCGACAAACGCGACGAGATCCCCCCGCCTCGCCGTCCGCGACAACGCGCGGAAAAACTCCGTGTCGTTCGCCGGAAAATAGCTCACCGCCAGGGCCGGGGCGTTCTTTTTCAACTCGGCGTAGATGTCGGCCGCCGTTCCGCCCGCGACCGGCGCTTCGCCCGCGGGATACACATCCAGCAGATGCACGCCGTCCGCGGCCGCGAGCGCCGCCGCAAACTCCGCCTTGAACTGCGCCGTGCGGCTGAAACGGTGCGGTTGAAACGCCACGAGCAGCCGGCCGTCCGCCGTCACCCGCCGGCGCAAGCTCCCGAGCAGGGCCCGGATCTCCGCGGGGTGGTGCGCGTAATCCTCGATCACCGTCAGCCCGCCCGTCGCCGGCAGTACGGCCTGGCGGCGTCGCACGCCCGGGTAGTCGGCGAGCAAGCTGCGCGAGAACTCTGCGCCCATCAACCGGGCGGCCGCGAGCGCCGCCGTGGCGTTGGCGGCGTTGAACTCGCCGCGCGCCCGCACGATCGCCTCCGCCGCCGGAAATTCCCCTCCCAGCCGGATCGTCAT
>JACQWL010000429.1 GCA_016209255.1 Verrucomicrobiota bacterium | reverse complement strand
CGGAATACCCAGCGCGGCGCAGCCGCAACCAAGTGAACCAAGACAGTTTTTAACCGCTAATCTTCGCTAATCTCCGCTAATAAAATCTCCGAAACCACCTGCCACCCTCGCGCTTCGTCGATTAGAGGAAGCACACTCGCCATCACCCGCCTTTGATTCCGAATATTAGCGAGGATTAGCGGTTCCAATTGGTCTGTGAAAAAATTCACGCAGGAAAACAACATTTTCAGAATAGCATTGCGGATGGCGCAGATGGTCGGAGGTTTTCCAGCCCCTTATCCGCGTTATCAGCGCAATCCGCGGTCAAAACTCGCCGTTCATATGATTTTGGATTCATCGGTCCAGCCAATCGGCGGTTGAAATTTTCTGGCGGCTCGAAATCTTCGCCGCCAGGCCCGATCTGTAGAGATAATGGCAAACCTCACTCGCACGGCCACCGCGGAAACGTGTTACCGTCAGCCGCGATTGCGGCTCGTATTTTCCGTGCGATTCGCCGAGTGTTCGCCGTCCCGCATGAAAGCTGCCCCTGCCTCGCTTCGGTGTTGCCTTCGCTTTTCCCCCGCTGGTGCCGCATTGGTAATTGCGGGCGCCGCTTCACTGCTCGCGGCCGAGACCCCGGGGACGATTTCGATCACCACCCCGATGCCCGCGCCCGCGTGGGCGAAACTCGAGCGGCGGCTGCTGGCGGAGAGCGTCCCGGCCTGCCGCGAGTTTTACGAGAAATACTACGACGCCCGCGGCTATCTGCAGTGCTTTGTCCGCTGGGGCGCCAACGACGGACCGGACGACGCGTTCGAGAATTTCAACCGCTGGCCCGAACTCCACGCGCTGGGCGCCAGCGACGAGATCCTCCAGATCTATCTCACGGCGTGGAACGGCATGATTCGCCAGTACACCGAAGCGAAAACGACCGACGTGCCGGTCGCCCGGGCGGGCATGTATTACAAGGATTTTTGCGTCCAATCCGACTGGATGCACCACGGCGAGGGGATGCAGAACTTCAACCGGATGGGGTTGTCGGTTCCGTACCTGCCCATCTATCAGGAGCGGGCACGGCGTTTCGCCGGCTTCTACATGGGAGAGGACCCGGAGGCCCCGAACTACGATCCGAAACTCAAGCTCATCCGCAGCATGCTCAACGGCAGCCGCGGGCCGATGTTGCGCCAGGCCACGGCGCTCGACTGGGTGGGGGATCCGTTCGATGTGGCGGGCTTCGTGGCGCAGCACGGCGAGCGCACGTACGCCCAGTTTCTCGATCACTACCGCGAATACACCGATGTCGTCGGCGACCATTTTCTCAATCTCGGCGCCACCACGCAGCCGATGAACGCGTACCTGCTGGCGAACGAGCCGAAATACCGCCAGTGGATCGTCGACTACATGGATGCCTGGCTCGGCCGCATGAAACAGAACCACGGCATCATTCCGAGTTTCGTCGATCTCGACGGAAAAGTCGGCGGGGCCGGGGGCCGCTGGTGGGGCAACGCCTACGGCTGGGGCTTCAGCCCGGTGAATCCCGTCAACGGCCGGCGGGAGGACCGCAATCGGATCCCGCGCGCCCTGGTCGGTTTTAACAACGCGCTCCTTGTCACCGGCGACCAGAAATACGTCGACGCCTGGCGGAGCATGATCGATGCGGTCAACGCCAAGGCGCGAGAAATCGGTGGCCGGAAGGAATTTCCGACGATGCATGGCAAGGACGGCTGGTATGGCTGGCGGAGCCGGCCATGGAATGTGGGCGCGTTGGAGGTCTGGTATTGGTCGATGCAGCCGGCGGACCTTGTGCGCGTCGGACAGAATGGCTGGGTGTCTTTTCTGCGGGGCCGGAACGCGGACTATCCCGCGACCGCGTTGCAGCGCGATCTCGACAGCGTCGCCCGCAAGCTGAAGGCGGTGCGCGAGGACCGGACGCCGCCGGAAAAGCGGCTCGCCGACAACATGCTGGATCGCAACCCGGCGGCGACCGACACGCTGGTGCAGCTCATGTTCGGCGGAGTGCCGCCGGGCCGAGAAGGCAGCCTGCTCAATGCGCGGCTGCGCTATTTCGATCCCGTGCGCCGGCGCGCCGGCGTGCCGGAGGATGTTGCCGCGCTCGTTTCGGAGCTGGACGATGCCCGGACCGTGGTGAGTCTGGTCAATGTGGGCGAAAAGGAGGCGCGGACCGTGGTGGTGCAAGGTGGCGCCTATGCCGAGCACCAGTTGGAGTCGGTGGAATGCAACGGGCAAACGACCCGGCTGGGCGCGCGCGATTTCACCGTGCGGCTCGCGCCCGGCGCGGGGGCAAAGCTCACGTTGCGCATGCGGCGTTACGCCCACGCGCCGACCGTAACGTTCCCCTGGGACCGCAATTGAAGCCGATGAATTTGAATTTCGCAGTTCTTTTGGCCGTGTCCATGCAGTCGGCCTCCACTTTGAGAGTGAACCGACGGGTACCAAGTGGTGGACGGCGACCTCCGGGCGCCGTTTGGCCGCGCCAGCAGGAGAAACGCGCCCGGAGGTCGCGTTCCACCTCGATCCAACTGAATCGTTATGGCTTAGTATGAAAATGCCTACTCGCCGGCAGTTTCTGAAAACCGCGGCCGTCGCGGCTGCGAGCGCCCCGTTCATTGCCCGCGGTGCGGCGAAAGACGCCTTCGAGATCGGGCTCGTCGCCGATGCCCAGTTCGCCGACATCGAGGCGAAAGGCACGCGATTCTACCGCCAGTCCATCGCCAAGCTCGGTGCGGCGGTGGAACATTTCAATGGGCGGGACCTCGATTTCTGCCTGCATCTCGGCGACCTCATCGACCGGGAGTGGCGCAGTTTCGACGAGATTACCCGGCCGCTGGCGAAGAGCCGCCACCGCTTCCACCACCTGCTCGGCAACCACGATTTCGAGGTCCTTGACGAGTTCAAGCCACGCGTGCCCGGCCGGATGGGCATGGAGCGCCGCCACTCATTCTTCGATCACCGCGGGTTTCGCTTCGTGATTCTCGACACCAACGACGTGAGCACCTACGCGCACGCGCCCCTCACGCCGGAAAACACCGCCGCCGTGACCGAGCTGGCGCGGCTGCAGGCGGCAAAACTTCCACAGGCCAAACCCTGGAACGGCGGTCTCGGCGCCGCGCAACTCGCCTGGCTCGACCGCGCCTGCCGCGAGGCCGGCACGCAGCGGCTTAAAGTGATCATCCTGGCGCATCATCCGGTCCTCCCGGCGACGGAGCACACGCTGTGGAACCCGGCCGACGCACTCGCGCTCATCGAGCGCCACCGGCACGTCGTCGCCTGGCTCAACGGCCACAACCACGCGGGCGCTTTCGCCGAACGCGGCGGTGTGCCGTTCGTCACGCTGCGCGGCATGGTCGAGACGCTCGCTACGACAGCGTTTGCGACCGCACGGGTTTTCCCGGATCGCCTCGTGCTCACCGGCCACGGGCGCGAACCCTCGCGGGAACTCGTGTTCCGGGCTACGTGAGCGGAATGCTGCTCTTGTTGGCTGCCAGCCAGCCGGAAAACGTTTGCAACGCGGGGTTGAGGCCGCGTGAAAACTCGAGGCTGCGCGCCCCGCAGAAGGCCTCGTTGAAGTCGCATTTGAACTGGAACATGTTGCCCAGGTCTTCAGCGCCGGGGAATCCGAAGCCACGATAAACCTCGGGCGAAATGGCGTTGTAACGCACCTCGCGACCGAACGCCTCCGCGAAAGCGGCGGCCATCTGGGCGCCCGTCGGATGCTCGCCGGCGATGCCGACCGTCCGGCCCACCAGCTCGCTCTCGCGCTGGAAAATACCGTGGGCACAACGCCCGATATCGTCGGCGGCAATGCCCGGCAGCTTCTTGTCGCCGATGGGCAGGGTGATCGCCAGCGTCCCGTCGGGTCCCGGCTTGGGGCCCATGCCGAAATAGATGAAGTTCTCCCAATAGAACGAAGTGAGCAGGAACGTGACTGGCACGCCCGCGGCGGTGAAAAGTGCGTTGGCTTCGCCCTTCGCGTCGAAATGCGGCACTTTGTACTTGCCCATGAGCGTCGGCATGCGGGTGTCGCTGAGCGGAATGAACGGGCGTGTGTCCTCGAGCGTGGACCAAATCACATGCTGCAAGCCGGCGCGCTTCGCCGCCAGCGCCATCGCCGCGGCCTCGGCCAGCTCCTTCTCGGGGGAAAAGTGGGCCCAGAAAAACGTCACGCAGTAGGCGCCGTGGGCGCCGGCAAAGGCGCGTTCGAGGCTCGCGACGTCGTCGATGTCGGCGGCGACGACCTCCGCTCCGAGGGCGGCGAGCGCCGTGGCTTTGGGCGAGTTGACGTCGCGCGTGAGGGCGCGCGCCGCGAAGGCGCCGCTCGGGTCGTTGAGAATGGCGCGGACAAGTCCGCCGCCCTGCGCGCCGGTGGCACCGGCGACTGCGATGATTTTCTTCGTGTTCATGGGATGTGAGATGGGAGGGATGGGATAAACGCGGAAATGGAAATCATCGGGCGCGAAAGCTCAACTGCCGGTGCGCTTTTTTGGGCCCGCTACTTTACCGCGGCCCACACGCGCTGGACGTCGTCGTGGTCTTCGAGCGCCTGGAGAAAATCACCCACCTCGGCGCGCGCGGCCTCGTCGAGTTCGGGAAACGACTTCGCGATGTAACCGGGTTCGCTCATCGTAATGGTCCAGCCGTTCAGCTTGAGCCAGATCGACACGGCATGCACGGCGGTGCGATCGCAGATGAAGCGCGCGCCCGCGGTGCCTTCGGGGATGTCGTCGTTTTGCGCGTGCGTCAGGGGCTCGAATTCATTGGCGCCCGCCTCGATCGCGGCGGCCTCTATGTCGGTGCCCGCAAGGGGATGGTGCGCCTCCACGAGACCGACGTGGTCGAAGAGAAATTTCATGCTCCCGCCGCCGCCGAGCTGGCCCTTTTTGAAGAGGAGGCGGATTTCGCCCGCGGTGCGATTGTGGTTGTCGGTCATCACGTCGACGATCACCGGCACCTTGTGGGGCGCGTAGCCCTCGTAGACGACGTGCTCCAGCACGAGCTTTTCGTCGCCGATCCCTGCGCCCTTGTTGATCGCGCGCTGAATGACGTCGCGGGTCACGCTCGCCTTCTTGGCTTTCTCGACCGCGGCGAAAAGCCGCGCGTTGGACTCGAGATCGGCGCCACCGAGCTTGGCCGCGACGGTGATCTCTTTGACAATCTTGCCCACCGTCTGCCCCTTTTTGAGGTTCACGATGGCGCGTTTCGCGTGGAGCCATTGACGTCCCATGCCCGCGAGATTGGGAACGAAAGCGGCGTGGGCAACGCCGATCTTCTACCCGCAGCCCGCATTTTTCACCCTCTGGTTGGCTTTCACGCTTGGCCGACGATGGACGTGGCGGTGTTTCTGCGTTTCCCGCGAGTACATGCGGGCTACTCGCAATCGCCGCTGTAGCACAGCCAGCACATCAAGAGCACGATGACGGAAAAAATCGCGACGAGGATCATGAATTTTTCAGGTGGGGAGTCCGGGCTAACCGGAAGGCAACGGACTGAAGCGCAAGCGGGCCGGGCGGCATTGGCCAGCCTAAACTTCGTGCGCCCCCGCCCGCATTTTTTGAGCGTTGCGTGGAACCGGGTCCGCCGGTGCCGGCGGATCGGAACGGTGGTCCGGGCGCAGACGCGGCGGGCAAATTTTTCTTTTTGCGGCGGAACGGAGGTTTCGGCGACCCTCCGTCCCGTGCCGCGCTTGCTGCCGACCATTGCCCACCTCGATGCCGATGCGTTCTTCGTGTCGTGCGAGCTCGCGTTGAAACCGGAACTGCGCGGCACGAAATGCGCCGTGGGCGGGCGCGAGCGCGGGATTATCTCATCGGCGAGTTATGAAGCGCGGGCCTGCGGCGTCTACACCCCGATGCCCACGGCGCGGGCGTTGAAGGTCTGCCCGGACTTGATCATGCTCCCACACACGTCGGGACTTTACCGCAAGGTGTCGGGACAGATGTTCGATCGGTGCGAAACGGTGACGCCGCTCGTGCAACGCAACTCCATCGACGAAGGCTACCTTGATCTCGCGCCGTGCGGATTCAAGTCGACGGAGGAAATCGAGCGCCGCGTGCGCCGGCTGCAGCAACGCCTGTGGGACGAGTTGCAGGTGCCGGTTTCGTTCGGGCTCGCGGGCAACAAGCTGGTGGCGCAAATCGCCTCGAAGCTGCGCAAGCCACGCGGTTTCGTCGTCGTGCCACCGGGCACGGAGGCGGAATTTCTCGCGCCCCTGCCCATCGGCAAACTGCCCGGCATCGGTCCGAAGACTGAGGCGGCCCTGACCGGCACATACGGCATCAAACTCGTGCGCGACCTGATCGCAAAGCCGGAGCGCGAGCTGAAGGCGATCTTCGGTGATGCCTCGGCCGACATGCTCGCGATGGCGCGCGGAGTGGACGACCGCCGCGTCGAGACGGAGCACGAGGACGCCAAGAGCTACTCGCAGCAGGAAACCTTCGGGGAGGACATCGGCGACTTCGCCGCGATCGAACGCGTGGCCAAGCGGATGGTGGACGAATTGATGGCCAGCGTGCGCGCGGACGGCAAACGCGTGCGCACCATGACCGTGAAGGTGCGCTATCCCGACTTCACGCAGGAGTCGCACGGACGCAGCCTCGAGAGGGCGACGGATCTGGAGGCGCCGTTTTATGCCTGGGTGGCGCCCTTGCTGCGCGCCGCCTGGAAGAAGCGCCGCCCCTTGCGGCTGGTGAGTGTGCGTTTCTCGAACGTGGAGGAGGGAGGCACGCAGCTGGAAATGTTTGCCGATGCGGACGAGAAGCGGCGGCGGTTGGCCGGCGTCCTCGACCGGCTGAACCGTGGCGGCGGCATCGTCGTCCGGCACGGCCATCAACTTTCCGGACCCGAGGGGTGATTTGAAAAGATACACCGTCTTCACGGCTTGCGAATTTGGCGCGCTCCGCTAACTGAAAAGCAAGTATGCCGATCTACGAGTATTATTGCCCCGAAAACCACACGGTTTACCAATTCTACGCGAAGACGCTGGCTCAGGGACAGACCACGCCGGCGTGCCCCGACAATCCGAAGTATCGGATGAGGAAGCTGGTCTCCGCTTTCGCCGTCACGAAGGGCGGCCGGAAGGACGAGGCGGCCGAAAGCAAACCCGCCACGGTCGCGGGCGACCCGGCGGAGGACGCGCGGATGGAGGCGGCGATGGGTACGATGGAAAAAGAGTTCGCCAACGTCGACGAGAACGATCCCCGCGCGATGGCCCGGATGATGCGCAAGATGTCGGAACTGACGGGCGAAAAGATCGACGGCGAGATGGAGGAGGTCGTCCGCAAACTCGAGGAGGGCGCCGATCCCGATTCCCTCGAGGATCAACTTGGCGGGGGCGACGAACCGGGTGGAATGGACGATCCGTATGGCGAGGGCATGGGCGGCGAAGCGCCACCGGCGCCGGATCCCAAGGAGCCGCGCCGCCCGCTCAAAGTCCGCCGCGCCGCGCCGCGCCGCGATCCGAAGCTCTACGACTACTAACGAGGCGCAGCCCCAGACCATTCTGTGCGTGCAGGCAAACGTGAATCTGGGATCCCCGAGCAGGGTGGCGGCCCGTCTCCGCTGCGCTTCGACGCGGCAAGCAAGCGCCTCGTTAGTAAGGTCCGCTGCGCGGACCGGTCGAAACTTCCGAGCGCCAAAGGTGCGGCATGTTTCAGCCCAGGCCAACGGCCTGGGTTTGGGACCAAAAAGTCAATCCGCCTGTAGGGCCGGGACCTCCGTCCGGTATGAACGGAAACAAATCATGACGCCGTGTACGGCGCCGATTAACGCGGATTAGCGTTCCCCATGGCTTCTTCGGAACTGTTCTCCCGCATTGCCGCCGCCAAGCGCGCCGTGCTCGCGCAGACCGGGCTGCTCCACCGGGAGTTCGGCCGCGCCGCAAGCAAATGGAAGGCTGACGGCACGCGCGTGACCGCGGTCGATATCGCGATCTCCGAGGCGATTTTCCGCGACCTGGGCGCCCAGTTTCCCGCCGACCAGTATTTCAGCGAGGAACTGGCGGGCGCGGATGCGCCCATCGAGGTGCGGTCGCGTTTTTGCTGGGTGCTCGATCCGATCGACGGCACGAACAACTTCGCCCTCGGGCTGGCGCACTGCGCGATCAGCCTGGCGCTTTGCGAGCAGGGCGAGCCGGTCTACGGCGTCGTGTACGATTTGAGCCGCCGGGTGTTGATCCACGGCGGACCGGGCTTCGGCGCCTTCGACGGCGAACGTGCGACAAAGGTGAGCACGGCGGGCCTCACGCGGGAGACACTCGTGGGCTTTCACAGTCCATTCGACAAGTCGCTGGCCCCGATGGCGGAAGGGATCATTTCGAATTTCAAGATTCGCGGGCTCGGCAGCGCGACGCTGCATCTGGCGTATGTCGCCGCCGGGATCCTCGACGGATGCGTCGACTACAACGTCAAGATCTGGGACCTGGCCGCGGCGATCCCGCTGGTGCGGGCGGCGGGCGGCGACGTGCAGTTCCTCAATGGCGGCCAACTGCCCCTGCGCCACTTCGACCTGAAGATGAAGCGCATCATCTACGTCGCCGGCAGCGCCGCGATGTGCGCGCGGCTGCGCGCGTTGATGGGAGGGTAGGGGTCGGCAAGAAAGACGCCCTAAGGATTGGCAAGGGCGTGCAGCCGTTTCCCAATTCGCAGGGCGGCCCAAAGCGGCACGATTCGGTTTCGGTGTTCACACCAGATAGGTCTGCAGCGGCACCGGATCGAGCACCTTGGACTTCGGGGCGAGTTCGGCGAGCTGCTTGGCGAACCAGTCCCGCGCCGGCGGATCGCCGTGCGTGAGCACGATGCTGCGGGCGCCCGACTGCAAAGCGAACTCGACCAGCTCTTCGCGATCCGCGTGGCCGCTCAGCTCGAAGCGCTCGATCCGCGCCTTGACTTTCGCTTTCACCTGCGCGGCCTCG
>JACQWL010000423.1 GCA_016209255.1 Verrucomicrobiota bacterium | reverse complement strand
CCCCAGAACCCATCCCTCCGTCATCCCTCTGCCGTCCGCCGCTCCCGCTGAAAACAGATAACCACCCTCACCATGGCCGTCGTTCCCCTGACCCTCACCATCAGCCTCTGCCTCGTTTTCACCTTCGTGGTCTTCTTCCTGTGCGAGCACGCCCGCGGCCGGCTCAGCAGCGTCGAACGCGATTCGCTCCTGCCGCTCGCGGAGGAAATCTCCCGACCTGCGCACGCGCCCGAACCGAATGACGTCGCCGGGCATGGCCGCGGCAGCCTTCCCGGCGGCCGCGCGCCCGGCCCTGGCGCCCTCAAGCGCGGTGACTGATGCGCGTGCGCTCCCTTTCCCAGTGTGTTCCCCTTGCCCATGTCCGAACGAAAGATTGCCATTGAATTCAACGACAAGGTTGTCCGCCAGTTCCTCCTCGCCACCGTCGTGTGGGGCGCCGTGGGCATGCTGGTCGGCGTGCTTGTCGGCTCGCAGCTAAATTTCTGGCAGCTCAACTTCCACACCGCCTGGCTGAGCTTCGGCCGGTTGCGGCCGCTGCACACCAACGCCGTCATCTTCGCGTTCGTCGGCAACATGATGTTTGCCGGCGTTTATTATTCGACGCAGCGGCTCGTGAAGGTGCGGCTGGCGAGCGATTTCCTCTCCGCCCTGCACTTTTGGGGCTGGCAGGCGATCATCGTCGCCGCCGCCATCACCCTGCCGCTCGGCCTTACCCGCGGCAAGGAATACGCCGAACTCATCTGGCCGATCAACATCGCCGTCGCGTTCATCTGGGTGGTGTTTGGGGTGAACTTTTTCTGGACGCTCGCCCGCCGCCGCGAGCCCAGCCTTTACGTCGCGATCTGGTTCTACATCGCGACCATCGTCACCGTGGCGATGCTCTACATCGTCAACCATCTCTCGCTGCCGACGGGCCTGACGCACAGCTATCCGATCTTCGCCGGCGTGCAGGATGGGCTCGTGCAGTGGTGGTACGGGCACAACGCCGTGGCTTTTTTTCTCACCACGCCGATCCTCGGCATCATGTATTATTTTCTCCCGAAGGCCGCGGAACGTCCGGTTTACTCCTACCGCCTCTCCGTCGTTCACTTCTGGTCGCTGGTTTTCCTCTACATCTGGGCTGGCCCGCACCACCTCTTGAACACCGCGCTGCCCGGCTGGCTGCAAACGCTCGGCATGACCTTCTCGCTCATGCTCTGGGCGCCGTCCTGGGGCGGGATGCTCAACGGCCTCCTCACGCTGCGGGGCGCGTGGGACAAGCTCCGCACCGATCCGGTGCTCAAGTTCATGGCGGCCGCCGTCACCTTCTACGGCATGGCCACGTTCGAAGGGCCGCTGCTCGCGATCAAGTCGGTCAACGCGCTCGGCCACTACACCGACTGGATCATCGGGCACGTGCACGCCGGGGCGCTCGGCTGGAACGGCTTCATGGCCGCCGGCATGATCTACTGGCTGCTCCCGCGCCTCTGGAACAAGCCGCTTCATTCCGTGGCGCTCGCCAATGCCCACTTCTGGATCGGCACCGTCGGCATCCTGCTCTACGTCGCCGCCATGTGGACCAGCGGCATCACCCAGGGGCTGATGCTCAACGCCACGACCGAGCACGGCACCGTTCTGGCGTACCCCAACTTCCTCGACACGATCAACGCGATCCGCCCGCTCATGCTCATGCGCGTGGTCGGCGGCGGACTCTATCTCGGCGGCTGGCTCCTGCTGGCCTACAACCTGTGGCGGACGCTGCGCGGCGCCCTGCCGGTCAACGGCTCGATCGAGGTCTTTGCCGACGACGAGCCGCCCGCTGGCGAAAAGCTCGGCCTGTTCGCCACCTTCCTCAACCCGCCCGTGATTTTCTCCATCGTGGGCGTCGTGTTCGCCTGCGTCTGGATGTTCGGCGCCGATGCGCTCAGCCTCGCCGGGCTGGTCGGCACGTTGCTCTGCACGATCCTGGCCTACGCGCACTGGGAGTCGCGGGGCAAGGCCTGGGGCGACTGGTATGACCGGCTCCTCATCAACTCGCTGCCGTTCACCATCCTCACCGTCCTGGCGGTCTTCGCCGGCGGCATGATCCAGATCATCCCGACCGTCATCACGCATCGCGCCGCCAACGTCGAGGATCGCCGCCAGATCCCCTACACGCCGCTCGAACTCGCCGGCCGCGACATCTATGTGCGGGAAGGCTGCTACACGTGCCACTCGCAGATGATCCGCACGCTCGTGCCCGATGTGCTTCGCTATGGCGACTACTCGCGCCTCGGCGAATCGATTTACGATTATCCGTTTCAGTGGGGCTCCAAGCGCAACGGCCCCGATCTCGCGCGCGTCGGCAGCAAGTATCCGAACGTCTGGCACCTGCGCCACATGGAGGAGCCGCGCTCCATTTCCGTCGGCTCCAACATGCCCGCCTACCCGTGGCTGCTCGTGAACAATACCGACGTCGCCGTCCTGCCCGCCAAGATTGCGGCGCAGCGCACGCTCGGCGTTCCCTATCCCGAGTCGAGCGACCAGCAGATCGCCGAGGGCGTCGCCCAGCAGGCCAGGATTATCGCGGCCGATCTCAGGACCGCCGGCGCCTACGTCGCGCCCGAAAAGGAAGTCCTCGCCCTGATCGCGTATTTGCAACAACTCGGGAAGTTCGAAAACGTCGCGCGGAGACAGAATCAAAGTAGCGAGTAGCAATTCGTGATGCGTGATGCGTGATGCGTGATACGTGATTCGTGAATAGCGGGCATTCGAACCACCACCCTTCCACGCCACCCTTCCTCCTCACTCGTCACTCCTCACTCCTCACGCCTCACGCCTCACGCTCCACGCCTCACGCTTCACGCTCCACGCCTCACGCCCGCCACTTTCCCCATGTTCCGCCGCCTCCTCTTCGAAGATGCCGCCGCACTTTTCACGCTCGCGGCCTTCCTCACCGCCGTCTCGATCTTCGTGACGATCACCTGGCGGGCCCTGCGCATGAAACGGGCCCAGCTCGAGCATTTCGAACAGCTTCCGTTCGCCACCGCCACGCCTTCCGCCCGCCATGACACCGACGCCGACCACGCCGCCTGAAGACCCTGTTCGTCCGCACAGCTTCGACGGCATTCAGGAATACGACAAGCGCCTGCCCAACTGGTGGCTCTACACCCTCTACGCCACGATCGTGTTTTGGGTCGGCTACTGGGCCTACTACGAATGGTTCCGCATCGGCCCCGCTGATACGCAGGCCGTCGAGCAGGCCATCTCCCAAATCGAAGCCGTCAGGATGGCGTCGACCTCGAAAATCGACGACGCCAGCCTTTGGAAGATGAGCCAGAACCCGGTGTTCGTCAGCGCGGGCAAGGCCATCTTCGAGGCCAACTGCGCCGCGTGCCATTTCGCCAGCATGCGCGGCAAAAGCGAAAACCCCGCCGCCATCGGGCCCGATCTCACGGACACGACCTGGGTCTACGGCGGCAAGCCCACGCAGATCTACGACCTCGTCACCAAGGGTGTACTCGTCAAGGGCATGCCGGCGTGGGGTCCGGTTCTCGGCGCGAAGAAAATCAGCGAGTCCGTGGCCTACATCCTGAGCAAGCACAAGGAAGGCGAACCCATTGTCGTCGACCCGTCGGCGCCGAAATGACGAATGCCGAATGATCTCAAAGCCGCCAATCCGAATCGCGCCGCCGCTCCGTCCCCCGGCGCCCGCCGTTCGTGGTTCCCGAATCCCGATCTGGATTCGGTAACCACCATCCGGCCGGACGGATCCCGGCCCTTCCTTTTCCCGGCCGAAACGCACGGGCGATTCACGTCGGCGCGCAACTGGTCCGCGTTCGCGCTGATTACGTTCTACTTCTCGCTGCCCTGGATCAAAATCAATGGCTACGCGGCGGTGTTCCTCGACCTCGCGGATCGACGCTTCCACCTGTTTGGGCTCACCTTCGCCGCCCAGGACATGTGGCTGTTGTTCTTCGTCATCACCGGTCTCGGGTTTTCCCTCTTCTTCGTCACCGCGTTGCTCGGCCGGGTCTGGTGCGGCTGGGCCTGTCCGCACACCGTGTTTCTCGAGCAATTCTACCGGCGGATCGAACGTTGGATCGAGGGCGATGCCGTGCAGCGCCGCCTCCTCGCCGCCGCGTCGCCTTCCGCGCCGAAGTTCGCGAAGAAGGCCGTCAAACACGCGCTCTACTTCCTCGTCTCGGCGCTCATCATGCACCTGTTTCTGGCGTACTTCGTGTCGTTGCCCGAGGTCTGGCACATGGTGCGCGCCGCACCCGCGGAACACTGGGGCGCGTTTGCTTTCATGGCGGTGTCGACCGGAATCCTCTATTTCAACTTCGCTTGGTTTCGCGAACAGCTCTGCATCGTGATCTGCCCTTACGGCCGGATTCAGTCCGCCCTCATCGACGAGCACTCGCTGGTCATCGGCTACGACGCCCGGCGGGGTGAGCCGCGCGGACGGAAGACGGAGGACAGGGGACAGAGGACAGAAGTCAGATCATCGAGCGCCTATCCGTCCTCAGTTTTCGGTCCTCCGTCCTCCGTCCCGAGGGGAGACTGCGTTGACTGCCACCGCTGCGTTCACGTCTGTCCGACCGGCATCGACATCCGCCAGGGACTGCAGATGGAGTGCATCGGCTGCACCGCCTGCATCGATGCGTGCGACGACGTGATGACCCGCCTCCACCGCCCCCGCGGCCTGATCCGCTACGACTCGCAGGACGGCTTCACCGGCCAACGCACCCTCTGGCTGCGCCCGCGTACGATTCTTTACTTCGTACTGCTGCTCATCGGCGCGGCCGTCCTGCTGCGGGCGCTGTCGACCGTGAAACCGGCAAACGTGGGCGTCACGCGCATGACCGGCGCACCCTACGTCGTCGACGCCGCCGCGATCCGCAACCAGTTCCTCGTGCGAATCGTGAACAAGCGAAATGCGCCGGCGCGTTTCGTCCTGCACGTGCGCCACGCGCCCGCCGACCTCCGGCGGGTCGGCTTCGACACCGGCGTCGAAGTCGGCGCGCTCGGCGAACTCGTCCAGCCGCTCATCTTGCAGATGCCGCGGGGCAGCTACACGGGGCCCTTTCATTTCGAAGTGCGCGTCGAGGACGCGGGCCGGAAATATCACCTCGAGCGCGAGGTCGAGTTCCTCGGCCCCGAGGCGCGGCTCCTGCGCGAGGCAGAGGAGGAAAAACATGGACGCAAGTGATGCCCGGACGCCGCCAAGCCGCGCCTCCGCGCCCAAACCCTCCCGCCTCTGGCTCTGGGTCGTCGCGGCATGCGCACTGCAAGTTGCCGCGTGGACTGCGTGGTTGGTCATCGCCTCGCAGCACCAGGTTCACGAGGTTCCGCTGGAAACGAAAGACTCCAAAAAATCGCCATGACTCTCACCGCTATCTCGCAGAGTCTTCTCGCGCCGCGAGGTAAACTCCCAAGGCAGTTTAGCCACGAAAAGGCACAAAAACCATCTGTCCTGCCGACGGAAGACTTCCGTGCGCTTATAGGTGCCTTGCAAGCCGCATTCGCCCTCCGGCTTTTTGCGCCTTTTTGTGGCCATGATCTCTATTTGTTTGGCGCTTTGAATCTGGGATTCTTTGCCCTGCATCCCGCGGAAAACCTGGCCGGTTGACAACGGGTTTCGACATTCAAGGACTCCAGACTGCCACCTCCCCACCAGATGGAACTCGCCGCCGTCAATTCTCCCGCCGCCGCCTTTGTCGCCGGCCTCGTCACCAGCCTGCACTGTGCCGGCATGTGCGGGCCACTGGCGTGCGCGCTCATGCCGGTCCGCGTTCCGGCGGGCGCGCCCGGCGCCGCGCCGGAGACCGTGAGCACGGTCTACCACCTGACGCGGCTCGCCAGCTACGTCGCACTCGGCGCAATTGCCGGCGGACTCGGCCGGGCGCCGCTCACGTGGTTTTCGCAGTCGGCGCTGCGCTGGCTCCCGTGGGTGTTCGTGCTTTTCTTCGTCGCGCTCGCGCTGCGCTGGGATCGCCACCTGCCGAAGCTCGCGCTGGTGGGCCCGCTGGCCTGGAAGTTTCAGGGTTGGATCCGCGGTCGCTCGCACCTCGGCGGCGCCGCCGCCCTCGGCTTCGCCACGCCGTTGCTGCCCTGCGGTCCGCTCTATTTTCTCGTTGCGCTGGCGCTGCTTTCCGGCTCCGCGCTGCGCGGCGTGGAGTTCATGCTCGCGTTTGGCCTGGGCACGGTGCCGCTGCTCTGGCTCGCCCAGTCACAGTTCCACTGGGTCCGCCAGAAACTCTCGCCGCTCTGGCTCGGCCGGACGCGCGCCGCGCTCGCCCTCACGACCGCGGCCATCATCGCGTGGCGGCTTCGCGCCACCCTGGGGTTCGCCGGTCCCGATCCGGCGTCGTTCATCTGCTTCTGACATGGCAATTGCAGACACGTCCAAGGTGGACGGCGACCTCCCGTCTTCGCCCTGCGGGCTCCGACGCGACGATCAGTCCCCGGCGCGCCGAAGCCTTGGCGAAGGCGGCCGGGCGCCGTCGGAATTGAGGCCGCGGACCAAACGGCGCCCGGAGGTCGCCGTCCACCAGCGCCGTCCCACCTGCCGGCACTGCGGCGCGCCGCTGCTCGACGCCCGCATGCGTGAAACCGGATTCTGCTGTGCCGGCTGCGCCTACGTTTTCCGCCTCGTCCATGAACATGGGCTCGCCGGCTACTACCGGCTCAAGGACGAGGTCACCGCCCCGGCGGATGCGGCGGTCTTTCAACCGCGCGACTACGCTTGGCTCGAAACGGCCCAGCGCGAGGCCGAAGCCGTAGGTCAGGTCTCAGACCTGACCCACTCAAGAATCCCCGAGCTTGCCTTGGACCTGCAGGGCATCACCTGCGTCGGCTGCGTCTGGCTGATTGAGCGGGTGTTTCAGCAGCAGCCTGGCGCGCGCGACATCAATGTGAACGCCCAGTACGGCACGATGCGCCTGCGCTGGGTGCGGGGCGAGTTTTCCGCGGCCGATTTTGCGCGCAAGCTCCAGGCGTTCGGCTACCTCGCGGGTCCGGCCGGCGAAACGATCGCCGAGCCCGAGAGCCGCGGGCTCGTGAAACGGATCGGGCTCTGCGCCGCGTTCGCGATGAACGTGATGCTGTTCTCGCTGCCGGTGTACTTCGGCATGGAGCGCACGTATGAGTGGGCGGGGCTGTTCGGCCTGCTCTCGCTCGCGTTCGGTACGCTCAGCCTGCTCGTCGGCGGCACCTATTTCCTCGGCCGCGCCGTGCTCGCCCTGCGCGAGCGCGCCATGCACATCGATCTGCCCATCGCGATCGGCATCGCCGGCGCCTACGCGGGTTCGCTCTACGGCTGGATCGCAGGCGAGGAACGCTTCATCTACTTCGATTTTGTCTCGGCGTTCATTCTCCTGATGCTCGTCGGCCGGTGGGCGCAGGTGGCCGCCGTCGAGCGCAACCGTCGCCGCCTCCTCAGCCAGCAGCCAAAGCCGCAGCGCGTGCGCCTCGCCGATGGCACCGGGCTGGCGCCGGAGCTGCTCCGCGCCGGCCACGTCTTCATTCTCCCCGCCGGGCACACCGTCCCCGTCGAGGCGCGACTCGAAACCGCCGAGGCCGCCTTTTCCCTCGCCTCCATCAATGGCGAGGCGGAGCCGCGGCTCGTGCGTGCCGGCCAGCGCGTGCCGGCGGGCGCCGTGAGCGTGAATCGGAGGGAAATGCGCCTCACGGCCCTGCAGGGCTGGGACGAATCGTTGCTCGCGCAACTGCTCCAGCCGGGCGAGCGCGCCGGCGAGCGGCACCTGCTGCTGGAGAGAGTCGTCCGCGGCTACCTCATCGGCATCATCGGAGTCGCCGTGCTGTCGGGTATTGCGTGGTGGTTCGCGACAGGCGACGCGCTGCGCACGTGGTCGGTCGTCACCGCGATCCTCGTGGTCTCGTGTCCCTGCGCGGTCGGCCTCGCCTTTCCGCTCGCCGACGAAATGGCAACCGTTGCGTTGCGGCGCCGCGGCGTGTTCGTGCGCGAGGGAGATCTTTGGTCGAAACTCTCGCGGGTGCGAAAACTCGTCTTCGACAAGACCGGCACCCTCACGCTCGAGATGCCCGTCCTGCAGAACCCCGGTGCGATTGCCGCGCTCGACGCCCCGGCGCGGGCGGCGCTGCTCGCCCTCGTGCGCGACACGCCGCACCCCACCAGCCAGTGCCTCCTGGAAAACCTCCTCGCCGCCGGCGCCACCGAAACGCACTTCGGCGAGGCCATCGAAACCGTCGGCTACGGCGTGGAGATCGGCCCGTGGTCCCTCGGCCGCCCCGGGTGGCGAACCCCCGCCAACGACCCGGAGAGCCCGACCGGTCGCCCCAATCCCGCCGGCCACGACGCGGAGTTTGCCCACGATGGAAATGTGTTCGCCCGGTTTCATTTCGTCGATACCGCGCGGCCGGATGCGCGCATTGAACTCGCCGCGCTCGCGGCCCGCGGATTCACGACTCACATTCTCAGCGGCGATCGCCAGGAAAAGGTCACTGCCCTCGCCATCCAGCTCGGGCTCGATCCCGCCTGCGCGCTCGGGGCCCTCACGCCGCAGGCGAAGGCCGAATGGCTCGATGCCCAGGGCGCGGCTGACGCGCTGATGCTGGGCGACGGGGCCAACGACAGCCTCGCCTTCGATCGCGCGCTCTGCCGCGGCACCCCCGTGATCCACCGCGGCGTGCTGGAGCGGAAGGCCGACTTTTATTACCTCGGCCGGGGGATTGGCGGGGTGCGCGCGCTGTTCGAGGTCGATGTCATCCGCCGCCGCACCCAGATCGCGATCCTGATTTTCTCAGTCGTCTACAACGTGCTCGCCGTTGGCCTCGCCGTTGCGGGGAAGATGAACCCGCTCGTCGCGGCCGTCCTGATGCCGATCAACTCCCTGCTCTCGCTCGCCATCGTAATCGGCGGGCTGCGCCCGGCGTTTTCGGGCAAGTGACAGTCCATTTGGCCACAAAAAGCCAAGAAGTGCAAAAACAGAGGATTCGTTTTTTTGCGCCTTCTGTGCTTTTTGTGGCCATCTGCCCGGGAAAATTCCATCACGCCGACGGTGTGGCCCCGACCGTTTCCATCTGCATCCGGCCCAGCTTTTCAGGCGAGACCCGTTTGGAGAGATAAAGCATTTCAATCCCGACCACTTTGCCGCTGGCATTGTAATCGAGAATGACGCCGGGGGAAATCTCCTCGCTCTCGGCGGCGGGGGCCTCATCCAAATCGAGATAAAGCGCATCGGCTTCGCGATCGATCGTCAGCTTCATAATTTGTTTTTCATTTTGCGGTCCAGATGCGCGGTGATGACGCGCTTGGGTTCAGCTTTGGACACGATGACCCGCAGCACTCGGTTGGCAAGCTCCGGCACGACCGCCAGCCGGTGCTCCAACGTCGGATCGGTTTCATCAGGCTCAATGCGTGCGGGGCTGGCAACCGCGCGCTCAACCCACGCTTGTTCAAGTTGACGTTTGGCCAGCCGCTGCAAGGCGTGTTCCGTGTATTTCAAGTTCATCTGGCCGCGCCTTCCACGATCCTGAATACCTCCGGCATCAGGTCGCAAAGGGCGTAAACCTGTTGGTCGATCTCACGCCCCAATGCTCAGGATGTCCGTATTAGGATCGCGCTGATTTGCCCCAAGGATCCGGGGCCGCCTCACGCCGTCACGGCGTAATCCACGCCGCGCGGGTTCTCAACGCGTTGCGAAGCGTTCAGCACTTCCAGGCCGACCACATTGCCGTCCTTGTCGTAGTCGAGAATCACGCCGGGCTTGTCCTCGTCGCTTTCCTCAATGGGCACGTCGCGGAACAGAATTCGCAGCACGTCCACTTCGGGATCGTAGGTTATTTTCATGTCGCTGCCTTCCAGTATTTGTTGATCTTGCTCGTTCGGTAAACTGTCACCGCTTTTGGCGGCGTTGCCGTCTCGTTCACCATCACCCGCACCAGATACGGCTTCTGGTTAATCTCAACCTTGGATTGATAACAGACAATGTCGCCGTGTTCAGGCACTTTTTGGGCGGGCGCGGCCAGCACCGATTCGACCACGGCCAGCGGGATGCCACGCCGTGCCATTTCCTGCTGAACGTGTGCTGAGAGTTCGTGATTCATTTCGCCGCGTCCTCCACGATTTTGATTTCCTCCGGCGTCAGGCCGCCTGCCGGCCGTCCTGTCCGCCATCGCCCTGAGCCTGTCGAATGGGGCGACGGCGGAAGCCTTGGCGAAGGCTGGTAGAGCGCGTAAACTACGCGAAGGCGGTGATTTCCACCTCGCGATGCTGCAATCGCGCTTCGTTAACCACTTGTTCCAGCCGACGGGCCGTCGCGTCATCAATCCATTCTTCGCCGCATTGCGTGCAAACCGTGGCGCGCACATGTCGCACCACCACCACCCCGCTCCCCAAATCTGCGGTGAACGTAGTCTTGCCATTCGTTTTGTTCCCGCCGCAGAGCGGGCATTGATCATTTTTCGAGTTCATCATTTTCGTTTGGTTCGATAATCGGCTTCAAAAATTTCCCGCGACGGCTCGTAGGCCGTGATGACAAATGCCTGCGCGCTTGTTTCATCGCACGCCGCCACGACGTGCAGCGGCTTGCCCGAAACATAACCTAAAAAGAGCGCGGTGGGAAAGGGTTTGTCATCGGCATATTACCCATGTTGCTCTCCGCGCCTCCGCGCGCTCCGCGTGAAAATCCGTACTTTTAACTGCGCTTTCCAAGCTCAGATCTCCAGCGGCAAATGACGGGAATTGGCGATTACGGACCGACTTTGAGCCCGCTGGCGGTCGCCAGCGTTCGTTGCCGTTGACCGAAAGTCCAAAACTCACGCGCGCCAAGCAAACTGGCCGCCGCGACGTGCAGAAGATCGAGCGTGCGAACGTTAAGCTGCACGGTATGCGCGTGCGACAGAGATTCCGCCTTCAGCCACCACCGATACGCGGGCAGCGGAGTTGCGACCAGGTCCCCGGCTCCGATTGCGCTGCGAACTTGCGCGGCCAAAGGCTTCAGCGACGCCGCGGACAGCACGCCCCGTGCAGTTAGCGCGCGAACCGAATTGTTGAACTCCAGGGCATTCCATGGCGTCCAGGGCAAGCGGGCCGGACCTTTCGTCGCGTAAAGGTGGGCGATGGCAGCGGCATGATTGGCATCCGGAACGAACCACGAGATGACAAACGACGTGTCGGCGTAAGCGGTCACCGCTCGAGCGCATCGACCAGCTTCAGCGCGAGATACCGATCGCCGTGTGCGGAAAGCGCCTGGGCGTGATAGTCCGGTCGTTTGCCCGCGCCTTTTTCTCGATCGCCGGAAATCAAATCGCGCTCGAGGGCGCTCTCCAGGAGATAAGCGGACAAGCTTTTTCCCGCTTTGCGCGCGGCGCGATTGAGCCGTCGCTTTTGTTCGACCTTGGTCTTTACGGTGATCGTTACGCTCATGGTGTTACCTTTGGCACACCACCCAGCCTGTCAAGCCGCGCTCTTCCGGCTCGTTGTCACGCGGCGCGGGCGCAGTGGACGGACGGCCGGGGGATTACGCGCCTACCCGATGCATCTGGTGCTCCTCCTCAAGGATGTCCGGCGCATCGTCAGCGGGTAATCTTCGGATTCCCGGAATCCGCGTCACGCGCGGTCAATGGGTTGAACAGGATCGTCGTCGCCTGCGTGAATTTTTTGTGATTGGCATCCTCCGCAGAAGCCCATCCATCGACTTCGACCAGATTCACCCCATGCGCAACAACGCCCCCGCCCCCGCCGGGTACGCGCCGCACCTGACGCGGCGGAATTTCTTCAACCGCTGCGGAGCGGGCTTGGGCGGCATCGCGCTGGCCTCGTTGCCCGGAGCCGGCCGTCTGTTCGGGGCGGAGACGCGCCCGGCCAAAACTCCGCTCCGCCTGGGGGTGAGCGGCGGCGAAGCGATGTGGCGCGGGGTTGCTCCGCGGATGCGCGGAGCGACCCTCGGGATGTTTTTCCGCGATCCGGCGGCGTTTGACGCCATGCTGTTCGTCGACGCGGGCCGGCTTGAAGCCGGCCTGGTCGGACGCTGCCTGTCGGCGAACAAGCCGGTCATGTTGGTTGCGGATTCCTGGTTGTCGGCCGATGTGCTGAAGGCGCTGTCGGCCACCGCGCAGCAGACCAAGACGCAACTCGCGGTCGCGAATCCCGAGCGCTTTCTGCCCTCGCGCCAGTTGATCCGGCAGCACCTCGAAAGCGGCAAGCTCGGCGAGCCGGGCCTCGTGCGCCTGCATCGCTGGGAGCCGGCGCCCGCCAACCGAAGGAGCGCAGCGCCGGAATGGCCGACATCGCTGTTGCGCGACCTCGAGCTGGCCTTGTCGTTGATGGGCAGGTCACCGAACTCAATCTACGGCCTCCAGCGATTGGCGAACGAGCGCGATACGTCGGCCGGCCGGTCCGTCCTGGTGCATCTTGGTTTTCCCGGGGGAGGCATGGCCACGATTGACTATGCCGATCGCCTGCCGCCCGGTGACGACTATGTGTCGCTGACCGTGGTCGGCTCCAGCGGAGCGACCTACGCGGACGACCACCAGAACATGCAGCTCGTCTACCGCGGGGGCCGCCCGCAATCGGTGCGGACGGAGGAACGAGGCCGGCAGCTCGCGGCCATGGCACAGGGATTTGTGGACGATCTGAAGGCGAACCGCGATTTCTCGCCGACGGTGGCGGCCTGGGCTGGCGCACTGGCGGTGGCGGATTCGGTGCGACGTTCGTTCGCTTCGCGGCAGGCGATCAATCTGGAGGTCCTCTGACATGTCGAACTCCGCCAAACCGTTTCGCTGCGCGATTCTGAGCGCGATGAAGCACGATTACGTCCCGCTCGGCATGGCCAGGCATCCCCGGTTCGAGCTGGTGGTGGTGGCCGACGATCCGCAGATTCCCGCCTGGGCGCACGAGCGGAATCAGAAGTTCGCGAACTCGCAGAAGATTCCGTACGTCCGCGACGTCGAGCGCGCGTTGCGCGAATTCGATGTTCAGGTGGCCATCGTCAATTCGGAAGCCGAACGGCACTGCGACCTGAGCGCGCGGGCCGCGGCCTTAGGCAAACATATCGTCCAGGACAAGCCCTTGACCACGCTGCGCAGCGAAGCCGATCGTCTCGTCGCGGCGGTCGAAAAACACCGGGTTAAGTTCCTGATGTGGAACCGCAGCCTCCTGCCGGCGGTGATACACGCGCGGGAACAGCTCGCCGCCGGCGCGATCGGGCGGGTGCGGGCGATTCACGTCGATTTTTATTTTGCCAAGGACGCCGGCCCGCCCAAGGGCACCCGGCCGCCGGGTGAGCCGCCGCGGGATTGGAAGACCCACCAGATTGCCGCCAACGTCGACAGCGCCGACGGCGGGCTGGGATCGCAGCCGATGGGAGAGCTTTCGATCGAGGGCATCTACCCGCTCGGCTACGTGCGGGCGCTCACCGGCGCCGAGGTGCGCCGGGTGTTTGCGCGTTCGACCGCACACTTTCACCAAATCAATGCCGATCACAGCGTCGAAGACCTGGCGAGCGTCACGCTCGAGATGGACGACGGCCTGATCGGGTCGCTCGCGATCGGGCGGATCGGCGCAGCCAGCCATCCGAGCGGCGGCGAAATCAAGCTCCGGCTGCTCGGAACCGAGGGTGCGCTGGTGGTGAGCGAGGCCCGGCCCGAGGTGGGCATTTACTATCGCAACCAGCCGGCGCGGGAAGCCCGCCAGCGGCGCGTGGCCAGCGACGGCGACTTCCTGCTGGCTGACGATTTTGCCCGGGCGATCGACACCGGCGGCGAAACGATTCTCAACGCCCGTGCGAGCCATGCCATCTTCGCCATCGTCGAAGCCGCGCTGCTCTCGGCCCGTTCGGGCCAGCCGGTTGACGTCAGGCATCTGGCGCGGTGACGCCTGAAAAACGCACTCGCGCGACGGTACCCGGAACGCCAACATCGGAAGAAAACCAATTGCCGGCCGGATAAGGCCGGCCATTGGATTTCGGAAGGCTTATCGTATCGTAACTACTCAGGTGGCGTCCCGCCTCAGCCGTATCCATGCAGTCGGCCTCCACTTTGAGAGCAGAACGGCGGGCACCGAAAGGTGGACGGCGACCTCCCGTCTTCGCCCTACGGGCTACGACGCGGCGAGGGACTCGCGGCGCGCCGAAGCCTTGGCGAAGGCGGCCGGGCGCCGTCTGGCCGCGTCCGTAGGAGAAACGCGCCCGGATGCGCCGGAGGACGCACAGGGGCTTGTCCGCCT
>JACQWL010000422.1 GCA_016209255.1 Verrucomicrobiota bacterium | reverse complement strand
GGTGGACGGCGACCTCCCGTCTTCGCCCTTCGGGCTACGACGTGGCTGTGGTCAAGCGGCGCGCCGGAGCTCGCCGGAGGACGAGCAAGCCCTTGTCCGCCTTTGGCGGATTGGCGAAGGCGGCCGGGCGCCGTTGGGGCCGCGTTCGCAGGAAAAACGCGCCCGGATGCGCCGGAGGACGCACAGGGGCTTGTCCGCCTCCGGCGGATCGCGTTCCACCTCGAGCCAACTGAATCGTCACACCTTATGCCACGAGCAACGTGTCGATGGCCGCAAGCTCGGACGTTGAAAACGCGGCATGGTTCAAGGCGCCGAGGTTTTCCTCGATCTGGCTGACCTTGCTCGCGCCGATGAGGGCGGAGGTGATCGCCGGGTGGCGGAGCACCCAGGCGAGCGCCATCTGCGCCAGCGACTGCCCCCGGGCCCGCGCCAGTGCGTCGAGCTGGCGAATCTTGGCGAGCTTGGGCTCCGTGATGTGCTCCGGCTTCAGGAACCGCGGATCGCGGGCGGCGCGGGCGTCCGCCGGGATGCCCGCGAGATAGCGATTCGTGAGCAGACCCTGGGCGAGCGGGCAGAAGGCGATGCCCCCGATGCCCTCATCGACGAGCACACGCGTGAGCCCGTGTTCGATCCAGCGGTCGAAGAGGTGAAATTTCGGCTGGTGAATCAGGCACGGGGTTCCGAGATTCCGCAGGAGTTTCACCGCGCGCTTCGTCTGCTCGGCGTTGTAGTTGGAAATACCGGCGTAGAGCGCCTTGCCGGAACGCACGGCGTGCGCCACGGCGCCCATCGTCTCCTCGAGCGGGGTTTCAGGGTCGGGCCGGTGCGAGTAAAAAATGTCGACGTAATCGAGGCGCATCCGGCGCAGGCTCTGGTCGAGCGACGAGAGCAGATATTTGCGCGATCCCCAGTCGCCGTAAGGGCCGTCCCACATCGTGTACCCGGCCTTGGTCGAGATGACCAGTTCGTCGCGATGCGCCGCAAGGTCGGCGTGGAGGATCTTGCCGAATGTTTCCTCCGCTGAGCCGGGCGGCGGCCCGTAGTTGTTGGCAAGGTCGAAATGCGTGATGCCGAGATCGAACGAGCGGAGGATAAGCGACCGGCTGTTGGCGTAATCGTCGACCGCGCCGAAATTATGCCAGAGCCCCAGCGAGATCGCCGGCAGCCGGAGTCCACTGCGGCCGCATCGGCGGTAGAGTTCGGGATGGTCGTAGCGGGTGGGGGCGGGAGTGTGCGGCATGTTCAAAGTGGAGGTTTATGGAGATTTTCGCGGTGGCGCAGGGCGGTCAAGGGGCGAAGCTTTGGGGGCGTGTTTCTTGCGGACGACGTTGGGGTTTTGAAACGCTGTTGACGCGGCCGGCAGCCGGCAATACGCCCCAACCCTCCCGTGCGCCGGTCCCGCCGGCCAAGCCCCGGCTTTCCACCATCGCCGCCACGGGAGACTCTCCACCACCATGAACCCTTTGGGCCCGCCTGCCCCGTCTCCTCAAACCAGCGTCATCGCGGCCATCCGGTTCTCTTGCCACCACCCATGCCACCGGTTCCTCGTTTGATCAGGTGGATTGTCTCCCTGGCGGTTTTCTTTCTGGTGGTGATGACGCTGCTGCGCGTCGGCGCCTATTTTGCCTTTACGCATGACCGCCTGCCGCTGTCCCAGACGTGGGCCGGCTTCTGGTTGGGATTTCGCTTCGATGGCCGAATCGTCGCCAGTGCGATGCTCCCGTTGCTGGTGCTGGGCGGCATCTCGTTCCTTGACGCTTTCAACGCCGCGTTCGGCCGGCGCTTTTGGCTGGTCCTCCTCGGTCTGTTCAGCGGACTGCTGCTCGTTTTTTACGTCAGCGATTTTCTGCACTACCGGTATTTGAACCAGCGCTTGAACGCCTCGGTTCTGGGATATTTGGAGGATACGAAGATCTCCGCCGGGATGGTCTGGCAGACCTATCCGGTCGGGCGCATTGGACTGGGTCTCCTCGTTGCCCTTGGTGGGTTCATGGCGGTCATCGTGTATTTGCACCGACGCGCCGCCGCCGCCACCGTCGCGCTGCGCAAGCCCGCCCGCGTGACCTGGTTCGTCGCCACGTTGCTCGTCTGCCTGCTGGGCATCTTCGGTCGGGCCGGACAGTATCCGCTGCGGTGGAGCGATGCCTTCAACCTGCGCAACGACGCCCTCGCGAATCTCGCCCTGAATCCCGTGCAGTCGTTTCTCAGTTCCCTGGAGTTCCGGACCTCCGGCTGCGAGGTGGCAAAGGTGAGGGAGCACTATCCGCTCATGAGCGCATATCTGGGTGTGACCGCGCCGGATCCGGAGCGCCTGTCGTTCGAGCGACGGATTGCCGCCCGCGACGGGGTCTCCCTAGGCCAGCCCAATGTCGTGATCGTGATTTGCGAGTCCTTCAGCGCGTACAAGAGTTCCATGTGGGGCAATCCCCTCGATACCACGCCGTTTTTCAACGGACTGTGCCAGGAGGGGCTGTTCTTCGACAACTGCTTCACGCCACACTACGGGACGGCGCGCGGCGTCTGGGCCACCCTCACCGGCATCCCGGACGTGGAGGCGGTGGAGACCGCGAGCCGAAATCCCGCGCTCGTCGACCAGCATACGATCGTCAACGATTTCGCCGGCTACGAAAAATTCTATTTCATCGGCGGCAGTTCCAGCTGGGCCAACATCCGCGGCTTGCTGACCAACAACATCAAGGGCCTCAAACTTTATGAGGAGGACAGCTACCGCTCTCCGCGGATCGATGTGTGGGGGATCAGCGACAAGAACCTTTTGCTTGAAGCCAACGAGGTGCTGGCCAGGCAAACCAAGCCGTTTTTCGCCGTCATCCAGACCGCGGACAATCACCGGCCCTACACGATCCCCAAGGAAGATCTGAAGGAATTCACGAAGGTGGATGTTCCGGCCGAGAAGCTGAAGCAATGCGGCTTCGAATCGCTCGCGGAAATGAACGCGTTTCGCTACACCGACTATTGCTTCAGGAAGTTCTTCGAGGCCGCCCGGCAGTCGGCGTATTTTGCCAACACGATTTTCGTTTTTGTCGGCGACCACGGCATCGACGGGAACGCGGACTCGATGTTTCCACCGGCATGGACCGAACATAAACTGACGGCTTTTCACGTCCCGCTGCTGTTCTATGGACCCAAGTTCGTGTCCCCGCAGCGCGTGCATGCCGTCGCCTCGATGGTGGACATCCTGCCGACGCTGGCCGGGATCGTGAACATTCCCTATCGCAACACTGCCATGGGACGCGATCTGCTGCGGCGGCAGCAACTGGACGGCGGCACCGGCAATGCCGCCTTCATCATCGATCGGCACGACAACTGGATCGGGCTGGTCAAGCAGCAACATTTCGGCCGTCATCGCCTCGACGGGACTCGTCCGGAAGTGGTCTGGGCTGACTTCAACGCGCCGGCGCCCGGCGGCATAAACGCACCCCGTGACGACCATCGCGCACTGGCAAATGCCTTTTACGAAACGGCTCGATACATGCTCTTGAACAACAAGAAGGCAGACGCCGAAAAATAGGGCGTGTTCTCAAACCTGTTTTGTCATTCCAAGACCCAACACCCTTGCCTCGGCGGTGAGTGGATGCCACCCATGATCTCCGCGCAGCCTGCGGTAGGAGCTTGCAGGCGATTCAAGGCGGGGGCCTCTTGCACGTCGAGCATCGCCTGCCCCACGACAAGCTCAGGGCCCTGAGCCTGCCGAATGGGCAAGCAGGCGCCTACAACTGGCAACCACGCGGTCGTTCGTGGCCGGCTGCATGATGACGGCCTCGGAACCAAGGCCGGATCCGTTTCGCTCCGCGCAGCGCGAGATCACCCAGGGCATAGAACGACACCAGCGGGTCGAGGAGATAGTCCCAAAGATTGTTCGACTCGTACCAGCGGAGCGTCCAGGCGAGGGTCGCGAGCGCGATGCAGGTTGCGACCAAATCGAGCCGGCTGAACCACGCCGCCAGTGCCGTCGCAAACAACGCGCCCATGAGCCACGGCGACCCGTAGCCCAGGCGGTACGGATCGAATGACCCGAGGCCCAAGGCCATCGGATACAGAGCCAGCGCTGCAACCGGCACGAATGCCAACAGCGCCAACCGGGCGCGGCGGTCCACCGGCGGCCAGCCGGTCACGCACCGGAGGCTCACGCTGCCGAGCAGGACCAGGGTCGTGATGCTCAAGTCGCCCGTGGCCCCGCGCACGCAGGCCGCCACCGAAAGCGTTTCGAGCGGAGTCAGGACGATGACCGCGACTGCGGCGAGCAACAGCGCCGGACGCAGCCCGGCCAGCCGCCGGACGCCGGGGAACGCGAAGAGCGGCGCGGCGAGGGCGACCGCGATGCCGGCAAGCCCCGTGATGTCGGTGTAGGTGGGGACTTGCATCTTATCGGTAACCATCCAGCCGACCGCAGGCCAGCGCGCTTGTCCGTGCGACCGGCCCGTTCGGCAAGCTCAGGGTCCCGAGCCTGTCGAGGGACTCAGGACCCCGAGCCGGCCGAGGGGCGCGCGCTCTGAAAACGCGCCGCCAGGAGGGCCGCCTGCCGTTGCCCCATTCGGTTTTCAAGATCGCGAGGACGTTCGTGGCCGGCTGCATTGACACGGGTTATTTCAGCCACTGGTCCAGCCAGGCCTGGCTGAACTGGACGTGTTTGATGAAGGCCTCGTTCCAAGTGTACACGAGGTGGAAGTCGCCGCGGCTCGTCCGGATGATGCTGGGATACGAAAACTCGAACGAGTATCCTTGCTTCGAAACCATCACTTGCTTGACGGATTTAGAGTAACTCTCCGCGTCGGTCACCGCATCGTTCGTGGCCCGAGCCAGCCTCTCGATGGCGGCGGAGTAGTGCGCATCGTCCAAGCCTTGCGATTCGGCGCCCGACTGGTCTTCCACCTTGCAGGCCGTCTTCCAACTGGCACCGCCGTCGCTCGATACCACGAGCGACAGGGTCTGGCGGCCGCTCTCGCTGTCGTTGAGCGCGACCAGAATCCGACCGTCGGGCAACACCAGGCCCGCAAGCGCCGCATCCGAATTCGAGAGCGGCGACTTCGCCGGCGGAGTCCAGTTGAGTCCGGCGCTGTCGGTCGCCGTGCTGATCACGCGCCTGGGCCGCTCCGCACCCGCATACCGCATCAGGACGAGCGCCCGGTTCGGGTCCCGGATCATGGCGACCGGCTGCAGGCAGGAACGGCCGGAGCTCAGGCGCACCTTGTCGATCACGGTTCCGGAACCGTCGAGGCGCAGGAGTTCGCCAAATTTTCCGAGAAACTCCTCGCTCACCGGAAGTCCCATCGTTCCGTCGGCGTACGAGAACGACGGTCCCTTGACGAGGGTGCTCACGTTGAGAAACGGGGCCGTGACAATCCGCCGCGCCTGGCTCCACGTCTCCCCGTCGTCACGCGAGGTGATCGCCGTGATCGAACTTCCGGCCCAGCCGCCGAGTGAAACCGTGACGTAGAAGAGCCAGAGCGATCCATCGGACGCCCGGCCCGCGACCGGATTGCCGAGCTTCTTCACGTACCGGAACAGGGCGCGCTGCGTGGTTTCCCGGCTCGCCACCATCCGCTCCGGACTCCAACGCCCGGCGCGGGGATCGAACACGGCGGTCTGAATCGTCACGTCCTGGGTGCCCTCGTCCGTGCCGGCGTACCAAAACACCCGGATTTTGCCGTCACGCATTTCCACGAGGCTGGCCGCGTGGTTGCGGACGAACTTTCGGTGGGAGACGAAGTCGCTGCGCAAGAGGGGATGGGCTCCGTTGGCCGCCGCGACGTTGTCGGCGGGAGCGAATTGGCCGGCCGGTGCGATTCCCGTCGGCCGAAATTGGGCGGGTGGCGGGCGGCGGGCGACCTTGCCGGCGCCCACGCCGAAAGCCACCAGCACGAAGCCGAGCACCAGATAATGCCCCGCGCGACGCCCGCCGGAAAAGTTTGGCCGGCCCATCAGCAACTTTCGTTCAAGGACGGCGCCGCCGTGTATCGCGCCGCCGCGGTGTCGTGGCAGGCGTAACTGAGAAACACCGCTGGTTTGGACCTGGGTTCCATGCGCAAGGGATCGGGGAGCACCCGTATTTCTAGAGGGCCAGCCGGAGACGCGAGACGAAAGTCGTCGGTTTGTCAGGCAGGGGCAGGGGGTCGGTTTGATGTAGGTCGGGCTTTATGCCCGACAAACAGCCGCGCCTTTCAGGAGAAAACCCGACCGACAAGAACAGCACGCCACCTGCCATAACCAAACTGACCGCCGGCCTGGAGAAGAGCATGCTTGCCGCCGCCGGCACCCCGCGCACACTCGCTGGCGTTGCGGTGTCCGGTTATGCACTTTCGGTTTTTCCTGCCCCTCGTTGTTGCGGCGACCATGTGGTCGCATCGCGCGTCTGCCGCGGCCGATGCGTCCGACGCGACGAACGCGCAGCTTCGCCAGAATCTCGAGGCGCTGGTCAAGAAATCCGGCCTCCACGCCGGAGTCGCGATCAAGGACCTCGTGTCCGGCGACGAATTTTTGGTCAACAGCGACGAGGTGTTTCCGCAGGGCGGTTCCATCCGCATTCACCTGATCGCGGAACTATTCCGGCAGGCCGCGGCGAAAAAACTCTCGCTCGACGAGGTGCGCCCGCTGCCGGCGTCCGCGCGCACGGGCGGCTCCGGCGTGCTCCGTCACATGACTCCGGGCACGGTTTCGATGAGCCTGCGCGACTACGCCACCCTCGTGATTACGGTCAACGACAACAGCGCGGCCAATCTCCTCACCGACATCGTGGGCATGGCAAACGTCAACGCCTCGCTCGCGGCGCAGGGCACACCCGAGATCAAGTTTCGACGCCGCGCGGTCAGCCGTCTCGATGCGCCCCACGCGCCCGAAAACATCGGCACGCCGCGCGCCGTCATGCGCGCGCTGGAATTGCTGCATCGCGGCGCCGTCGTGGATCGCGCCACCTCCGACGCGATTATCGAAGTCCTCGCCCTGCCCGAGGCGAGCCACTTCAAACGCGAACTGCCCGGCTTCATTCGGTTCGCGGGGCGCTCTGGCTCGGGCCCGAACCATCGCTGCGAAGCCGGCATCGTGCTCGTGCCCAAAAACCCGTATGTGCTGTGCGTGATGATCAAGGATCTTCGCCTGTCGCGCGAGCGCACGCGGGATTATACCACGGCCGATGCACTGATCGGTGCCGTCACCCGTCTCGCGCAGGAACGTTTTATGCCGGTGGTGGCCGCATCGACCCATTTCAACCGGACCAAATGATACGAGCGCTAGTCCAGCACCTCGACGTCATCGTGGGGCCGAATGTACAGCAGGTCGCCATCGTCGGAATTGAGTAGCGAAATCGACCCCGCCGTCTGATTCGGAATCGAGATCTGCAGCCCGGCCTTCGCGTGCGGCTCCGCGCCCGCCCGCAACCCGCGGAATACATTTTCCGGCATTACCGACAGCATGGCGACCAACATGGCAGTGGCCGCGCCCGGCGCCAGCCATTGGACCCGCCGACGTGGCCGGGGATCGGGCAGCGCGCGCCAGTATTTCAAATGCGTATAACGCGCGGCTTCCCACGCAATCGCCCATCCCGCGGCACCATCCAAAACCCCGAGCCGCAGAAAAAAGTCCCGGCCGAACCGCCATGCCGGATTGAGCCAAACCTTTGCCCAGCCCGGCACCCGGCCGCTGCGCCGCAGTTTCACGGCGAAGAGTTCGCTGTAGCGCTGAGTCTTCGCGGCGAGCTCCTCGCGGGAATTTGCCGTCAGGTGGCGGATGCAACCCTGAAGCCGTCCGAACTCGCAGCCTTCCACGCCGCGCAAGCCTTCGTGCACCTCGTCGGAGTTCCAATCGCATTTGCGCCGGTCGAAGAGCCGCACGTGCCACTCGGGATTCCACGCCCCAAAGCGGACCTGGCGTCCGCCATAATAGTTTTGGAAGCGAATCGTGTAGGCATCGCGGCTGGGCGGGCCATGTGCAAACGCGCGCCGGATGCTCGCGGCCAGTTCAGGCGTCACCTGTTCATCGGCGTCGAGCGAGAGGATCCAGTCATATCGCGCCCGCGCGTTACCGAAGTTCTTCTGCTCGGAAAATCCGGTCCAGCGTCGCTGGAAAACGCGGGCGGCTTTCGCGCGGCAAATCTCACCCGTGCGATCCCGGCTCTCCGCGTCGACGACCACGATGTCGTCCGTCAAGCCGCGCACCGAGTCGAGACAACCACCCACGCGCTGCTCTTCGTTCAGCGCAATGATG
>JACQWL010000413.1 GCA_016209255.1 Verrucomicrobiota bacterium | reverse complement strand
GCGATCCCTACCGCCTCCACCACGAGACGACGTTTCGCAACCTGACGAGTGCCACTACGCCCCTCCCCCGCGCCGCCCTGAGCGTCGGCACTGCAACGCTGATAAACGACCAGGACACCGGCCAGTACCTGAGCGTCGCCTCGTTCGATGGCGACAGCCCGAAGTACATCGAACGCGGCGATCTCGAGGGCTCCAGCTTCGGGGCGCTCTTCGGCGGCAGCCGCGAGCCGAAAGCCGTGCTCGAGAACCCCGGGCAGATCCTCTGGGGCGGAGTGAAGAACCAGTTTTTCACCAGCATTTTCACCCCGGAAAAACCGGCCGTGAGTGTCATCGCGCGGCGGATCGAGCTGCCGCTCTTCCCCGGCTCGCAGGGCGCCAACATAGGCATGACGGGCGCGGCGCGCTTCGAATTGCCCGCGCTCGCCGCCAGTGGCACCGCCCGGCTCGCCGGCGTCCTCTACGTCGGCCCGCAGGAATACAAGCGGCTCGCCAAGTTCGCGCAAAACGAGGATCGGGTGCTGCCCTACACCCAGTATTTCTTCAACCGGATCTTCCTCAGCGGTTATGTCGCGCCGTTCCTGAACATCCTGCTCAACGCCACGCACGGCTGGGTCGGCAACTGGGGCGTCGCCGTCATCCTCATGACGCTCATCCTGAAAATCGTGAGCCTGCCGTTCACCCTCGCGGCGTCCCGCTCCGCCAAGCGTATGGCCAAATTGCAGCCCGAGATGCAGGCCATCAAGGAGAAGTACAAGGACAACCCCCAGAAGCAGCAGCAGGCGACGATGGAGATGTTCAAGAAACACAAGGTCAATCCCGTCGGCGGCTGTATCCCCATCCTGATTACCTTCCCGCTCTTCATCGGCTTTTTCGCGATGCTCCAGTGCACCGCCGAGCTGCGTTTTGCCTCCTTCCTCTGGGCCGTGGACCTCGCCGCGCCCGATACCATCGCCACGATTTTCGGCCTGCCGATCAACATCATGCCCCTCCTCATGGGCGGGACCATGTACGTCCAGATGCAGCTCACGCCGACGCCGTCCGTCGACAACATGCAGATGAAAATGATGAAGTTCATGCCCTTCATCTTCACTTTGTTCTGCTATAACTTTTCGTGCGCGCTGGCGCTCTACTCGACGATCAACGGCATCTTCACCATCGGCCAGCAATTGGTGATCAATAAGATGAAAGACCCCGAGCCCGTCCCCGCCGCCGTCCCCGCCGGCAAGCCGGGCAAGCCGATCAAGAACGTCACCCCGAGGAAAAAAGGTTGAAGGATTGAAGAGCGGAATGGCGGAACCCGCACCGCTCGCCTTTCAGCCGCCCGACATCTGGATTCTTCAGCCTTTCAGTCATTCAATCTCCAGTCTTTCAGCCCTTCAGCCCTTCAGCCTTTTCCAGAAATGGCCGGCCATAACAAGTGGTCCAAAGTCAAGCGCGCCAAAGCCGTCACCGACTCCCGCCGGGGCAAGGTCTTCTCGCGTCTTTCCCGCGACATCACGCTCGCCGCGAAGGCCGGTGGCGGCGATCCCGAGGGAAACGCCCGGCTGCGGACGCTGATCGTCAAGGCGCGCGACGCCAACATGCCCGCCGACAACGTTGCGCGCGCGATCAAGAAGGGCACGGGCGAGCTGCCCGGCGTGGTGTTCGAGGAAATCACCTACGAGGGCTACGGCCCCGGCGGCGTGGCCTTCATCGTCAAGGTCACCACCGACAACAAGCAGCGCGCCGCCCAGGAGGTGCGCTCCGCCTTTTCCCACAGCGGCGGCAACCTCGGCACCACCGGAGCGGTCGCATTTCAGTTCCTCCACGCCGGCCAGTTTCTCATCGCGAAGGAGCGCACGACCGAGGACGCGCTGCTGGAGATCGCCCTCGAGGCCGGGGCCGATGACGTCGTGACGAGCGAGGATGGCTTCGAAGTCCGCTGCAACATCCACGCGTTCGACAAGGTGGCGCAGGCGCTCGAAAAAAAAGGCATCAAGTCCGACAACGCCGAAATCGCCTACATCCCGATGACCACGATTCCGGTGTCCGACGTCAACGCGGCCCGGGCCATCCTCAAGCTGCACGACGCGCTGGAGGAGCTCGACGACGTCCAAACGGTTTTCTCGAACGAGGAGATGGACGACGCCGTCGCGGAAGCCGCGCAGGGGTGAGGCAGGCTGCCATCCAGAAATGGCTCGAAATCATTCTTCGTTTGTCTGTTACTCCCTCATCCTACTAAAAATCGCTCTCGATTTGCCTCCTTCATTCCGATGAACAGCTTACCCACAATGGATGCCAAGAGTCAGACTGGTCAGACATCGCTCGACATCGTCGTGCCCACTACCGGTGAACAAGCTCTCCAGATCTTGCGAAATGAGTATCTTCGCAACGATGGCGACCTCACGCAGTTCTTCGCCGAGATTGCACGGCTCCGCCCCAAAGCTAGCGACCCAAGCGACTCGTGGACGCTTCCGGGACGCTTGCTGCACAAGCAACTTTGAGTCGAAAATCTGCGGGTTGTGGAATCATCGGTCTATCGGGAAAACCCTTCGCGCGCAGTCCATGTTTTGGGCGTGATCGATGACGAACTTGTCACACGCCTGACACCCGCCATCACCGCACTTAGAATCGGGGCACCGCAGCCAGTCACCGTCTATATCGATAGGCTTGGTGGAAGCACGTATTACGCTGACGCCTTGCTGCGACTCCTTCGTGCACCGACGCAGGAGGATCACCGGTGCCCGCTCACCACAGTTGTCACTACCGTGGCTGCCAGCGCCGGGGCAGACCTTCTCGCCGCTGGCGACTACGCCATCGCCTTCTCGGGTGCCACCATCCACTACCACGGCACGCGGCGTTCTGCGGAAGCGATCACGATTGAGAAGGCCGCGCAATTGGCTGGGGACCTGCACCACGCCAACGAACGATTTGCCCTGCGCCTGGCAAAACGAGTCGTGGCTCGCTTACTCTTCGTCTTTTCCGCACACCGACCCCGACCGCAGAATACCGCGAATGACGCGTCCGCATCCCCCGGGGCTGCGTCGCCCGTGGAAGTGCTCGTCCAAATCATAGTCAAAGCACTCGACCCAACATTGGCTCCGACCGTGCAGGAAGCTCTCAAGCTTTAGCGGCAGACCCGCACGCTCGTTCAACAAGTCATAAATCTGTTGGCCAGCGTTCCACCCAACGAACCCCGCGCGGAAGGCCAGGCCCGGATTCTCCGAGAGATTCTGGACTACGAACTCAAGCGAAAGGATCGAGGACAGGAGTGGTCCTTGCTCGAAGGTGGCATCGATGAACTGCGCACCGATTTTCTACAACTTGTCGACTACCTCGGCGGCAGTCATCGAGATTACCTTCAGCAACTCGTCAAAGACTATGGTATTGTGCTGCTCGATGCAACGGAGTTGGCGGAGTATAAGCAACGCGGCCCTGAACTACCCGAGACTTCCGTATGGCTGGGCGCGCTCGTTGAGCCCCGCATGGAAGAGTTTTGGTATTTCGTCATCTGTCTTTGCCGACGCCTGCAACGGGGCGAGCACCGTCTCTCAGCCAATGACGCTTATTGGCTCGGCCTAGTTGATGAGGTGCTCGGAGCCAATCTTCCCTGCATTCGGCTGGTATTTGAGCACTCCCCGCCGGCAGCTTAACTGAGCATGCCCACGCTCACTTGGATCGGCAAGGAGGCGGTCGTGAACCACCACCACGAGGTGCCCTACCACCTCCTGCGCGATGTGCCGGCCCTCGGCTGCGGCCCGGCCGACGCGGGGAACCTCATCGTCGAGGGCGACAACCTCACCACGCTGAAAGCCCTGCTGCCCTACTACGCCGGCCAGGTGAAGTGCATCTACATCGGCCCGCCGTACAACACCGGTAATGAGGGCTGGGTTTACAACGACAACGTCAACTCCCCCGAAATCAAAGCCTGGCTCGGCAAAGTCGTCGGCAAGGAGGCCGAGGATCTTTCCCGCCACGACAAATGGCTCTGCATGATGTATCCCCGGCTCCGGCTGCTCCGGGAGTTTCTGCGCGAAGACGGATCAATTTGGATTAGTATGGACGATTCCGAAATCCACCTGCTGCGCGCCCTGATGGACGAGATTTTCGGGCGCCAGCGCTTCGTCGCCTGCAACGTCTGGCAAAAGCGCTATTCGCGCGAGAACCGCGAGGCCATCGGCGACGTGCACGAGTATCTGCTCGTTTACGCGATGAACCCGGCACGTTTCAAAGCGACACGGAACAAAATTCCCCCGACGGGGAAGCAAGCAAAAGTTTACCGGAATCCAAACAACGATCCGCGAGGACGCTGGAGGCCCATACCCCTCACTGCGCAAGCCGGGCATGCCACTCCAGAGCAATTCTACGAAATCGTCGCACCGTCAGGAAAACGCTGGCATCCTCAAGGACAAATCCGTGGATGGTGGTAACGTGCTCACCCAAAGCATCCTCGATGAACTGCCGGACCACGATGGCCCCAAAGTTATCTTTGCCGCGTCCAGCCGCGTGAGTCCCACGCGGCTCAAGGATGGCGGCATCGTCTTCAAGCAGACACCCTACGCCATTAAGGTGCGCTGACCCCGCCATGCTCACCCCAAAGCTTTACCAGCTCCAAGCCGTCGAGGTGTTGACCGAGTTCCTCCGCCGTAGCCGTGCGCTCGGCGGGCCGGCGGCGGCGTTCAGCCAGCTCACGAGCGAGCGCACGGGCGTGGGTCTGCCGTATTTCAGCGCGCCGGGCTTCGAGGCCGAGGAGTTCAAGGGCATGCCCTACGTCTGCCTGCGGCTGCCGACCGGCGGCGGCAAGACCCTGCTCGCCTGCCTCAGCGTGCCGGTGATCAAGCGCGAACTGTTGCAGAGCGACCGCTCGGTCGTGCTCTGGCTCGTGCCGTCGCGCGCCATCCAGAACCAGACCCTCGCCGCATTGCGCGACCGTTCCCATCACTACCGCCAGGCGCTCGAAACCGAACGCGGCGCAGTCGAGGTCATCGACCCGACCGAAGCGCTCTACGTCACCAAAGGGACGCTCGATGCGAGCACGGTGGTGATCGTCAGCACGCTCCAATCCTTCCGCATCACGGAAAAGGAGGGCCGCAAGGTTTACGAAAGCTCCGGTGCGCTGCACCACCACTTCGTCTCGCTCGATCCCGCCACATCGGCCGTGCTGGAAAAAACGGACGCGGGCACTGTGCCCTACTCGCTGGCCAACGTGCTGCGGCTGCGCCGCCCCATCGTGATCGTCGACGAGGCGCACAACGCCCGCACGTCGCTCTCGTTCGACACGCTCGCGCGCTTCCGTCCGTCGTGCATCCTGGAATTCACCGCGACGCCGGCGAGGGAAAACGCGCCCAGTAACGTGCTCCATCACGTCTCGGCCAGGCAGCTCGCCGCCGAGGACATGATCAAGCTGCCCATCCGTCTCGAAACGCGCACGGACTGGCTGCGGTTGCTCGCCGACGCCGTGGCAGTGCGCGAGGACTTGGAGAAAAAAGCCCGAGCCGAGGAGAAATCTTCCGGCGAGCGCATCCGCCCCATCGTCCTGCTCAAAGCCGAGCGGCGCGACAAGGACCGCGAGACGCGCACGGTCGAAGTGGTGGAGAAAGTGCTCATCGAGCACTGCAAGGTGCCAGCCGACTGGATCGTGCGCGCCACGGGCGACGACCGCGGGCTGGACGACATCGATCTGTTCACGGCCGACTGCCCGGTGCGCTTCGTCATCACGGTGGATGCGCTCAAGGAAGGCTGGGATTGCTCGTGGGCTTACGTGTTGTGCTCGGTGGCCGAGATGAAGTCGGACACTGCGGTCGAGCAGATCATCGGCCGCGTGCTGCGTCTGCCCAATGGGCGCCGCAGGCAGACGCCCGAACTCAACCGCGCCTACGCCTTCGCCACGTCGCACAGCTTTGCCGAGACCGCGCGGGCGTTGGAGGACGCGCTCGTGTCCGGCAACGGCTTCAATCCGCTGGAGGCAAAAGACCTCATTGTCACGACGGGTGGCGAGCAGGGAAAGCTGGAATTGCCCGCCAGCCGCACGATGCCGCCGATAGTCGTGGCAGTGGCGGAAGTGCCCGATGCGAGACAATGGCCGCCCGACTTGAGCGCGAAGGTCAGTGTCGATCCGAAGGCCGGGACGGTGACGTTTATCGCGCCGTTGACCGAGAGCGAAATTGCACAGGCGGCGGCGGGCATGGTGATGGAGGCCAACCGCGAGCAATTCGTAGCCGCGGCCCGGGCGTACGCGCAGGCGGCGGAACAAATTTTCACCAGTCCGGCGGAGCGTGGGGTAAAGCTGGCCGTTCCGATATTCTGCATCGAGCGGCAAGGTGTGTTGGAGCTGCTCGACGAGACGCATTTTCTCGAGCGGCCTTGGACCCTGCGGGACTACCTCGGAGAGGACCACTCAGCCGAGTTTTCCGTAAACGAAACTCAAGCTGCTTACGGTGAGGTTGGGCTCAACGAACAGGGCAAAGTGCGTTGGAAATTTGGCGACGAGCTGGCCGATGAGCTGAAGCTGATCGAAGTCACGGAGAACTGGTCGGACGCGCGGCTTATCGACTGGCTCGATCGCTACATTCCGCATCCGGATATCTCGGCCGACGAATCCGGCGTTTTCATTTCCGCGGTGCTCGCCGGGTTGATGCAAACCAAGGCGCTGACGCTCGGCCGGCTCGTGCGGGAGCGGTTCACGCTACGCGACTTTGCGGAAGAACGCATCGGTGCCTGCCGGAAGCAGGCCAAAGCAAAGGCTTTTCAGGAAGTGCTTTTCGCGGAGGAGTCCGGAGCCATCAAGGTGTCCGCCGAAAAAGTGTTCACCTTCGATCCCGATCGCTATCCGGCGCGGTGGGTCTGCGAACGTTCCGGAGACTTCAAGCATCACTATCACCGGCAGGTCGGCGAGCTGGGCGACAAGGGCGAGGAGTTCGAGTGCGCACTCTTTCTCGATGCGCTGCCGGAGGTGGAAAGGTGGGTGCGTAATCTGGAGCGCCAGCCTGAGCAGTCTTTCTGGCTGCCGACGGCCACCGACCGCTTTTATCCCGACTTCGTCTGCAAACTCACCGATGGACGAATCCTGGTCGTCGAATACAAAGGCGAGGACCGGTGGAGCAACGACGATTCCAAAGAGAAGCGCCGGCTGGGAGAATTGTGGATGGAGCGGAGCCAGGGTCGATGCCTGTTTGCCATGCCCAAAGGCAAGGATTTCGGCGCCATCGCTCGTCTCGGTTCGCGGCCTTGATTGCGGCGGATAATTCCACGTCGCGTTCAAGTCGAGACTGACCGCGTGTCGCAGAATTGGCATGGCGGGGGCGTTGCTCGCTTGCCGCGCCGCAGCTCGGCGGAGGCGGGTCGGTGCCCGCGGACTCCCAAGCTCCGCTGCTCCGCTCGAAGCCGTAACGATTTAGTCGAACGCACTTTTCATTCGTAACAACGAAAACTGAAAGGTGGACGGCGACCTCCGGGCGCCGGTGAAGCCGCGTCCGCAGGAATTACGCGCCCGGAGGTCGCGTTCCACCTCGAGCCAACTGAATTCCTACGGCTACGCGGCAAAGCGATTGGCTTTTTGCCTCGCAAAAAGCCCGCGTCATAAGCCGGCCCCCTCCTTGCGTCGCACGCCCCGGGCTGGTTTGCTCGACACTCCGATGACCGACGATGTCGAAGTCATGACCGCCACGGATTCGGCGCCGCGCCACCTTGCGCCCGGCGACGTCGGCCTCGTTGCGCCGCGCGACTTCGTCTGCCGGCAGCCTTTCACGTTCAAGAGCGGCCAGATCATCCCCGGTTTCACGCTGCGCTACGAAACCTATGGGCAGCTCAATGCCACGCGCGACAACGCGATCGTCATCTGCCACGCGCTGAGCGGCGATCACCACTGCGCCGGCTGGCACTCGCCCGACGACCGCAAGCCCGGCTGGTGGAACAACCTCATCGGCCCCGGCAAGGCGGTCGACACCCGCCGCTTCTTCGTCATTTGTGCCAACGTTCTCGGCGGGTGCCAGGGCTCGACCGGCCCGTCGTCCACCAACCCCGAAACCGGCCGGCCCTATGGCATCCTGTTTCCATTTGTCACCATCCACGACATGGTGCGGGCGCAGAAGCTCCTGCTCGATCACCTCGGGGTGGCCGAGGTGCACGGCGTCATCGGCGGCTCGATGGGCGGCATGCTCGCGCTGCTCTGCGCGGTCGAGTATCCGCGCTTCACCCGCCGGGTGCTCGCCATGGCCACCACCGGGCGCGAAAGCGCGCAGGCGATCGCGTTCAACGAAGTCGGCCGCCAGGCCATCATGCAGGACCCGGCCTGGAACCACGGCGACTACCTGCGGGAGGGCGGCCCGCGCGTCGGCCTCGCGATCGCCCGCATGATGGCGCACATCACCTACGTGTCCGACGCGAGCATGGACCGCAAATTCGGCCGCCGCAAGAAGGACGGCGCGGTCGGCGACGCCTACACGTTCGACGCGCAGTTCGAGGTCGAGGGCTACTTGCGCCACCAGGGCCAGAGCTTCATCAACCGCTTCGACGCGAACTCCTATCTCTACATCACGCGCGCGATCGATCAATTCGACCTCGCGCACGCCTACGGGTCGCTCGAGGCGGCCTTCGCGTCCATCGAGGCCGAGACGCTCGTCGTCGCCTTCGCCAGCGACTGGCTGTTCCCGCCGGACCAGAACCGCGCCCTCGCCCTCGCCCTGCTGCGCGCCGGCCGGCGCGCGAGCTACGCCGAGCTTTCCACCGATCTCGGACACGACTCGTTCCTGCTCGAGTCGGAAGAGCTGTATGCCCTCGTCCGCGGCTTCCTCGAACGCGACGAGCCGTATGTGTTCGATTACAGCATATGACCAAGCTGGTCGAAAAACGCACGGTGGACATGCAGATTATCGGGGACTGGGTCGAGCCCGGCACCCGCGTGCTCGACCTCGGTTGCGGCGCGGGCGTGCTGCTCGACTATCTGGTGCAGACCAAACAGGTGTCGGCTGTCGGCGTGGACCTCGAGTTCAACAAGATCGCCGCGTGTGTCCGCCGCGGGCTGGCCGCCTACCAGGGCGACATGACCGACTTCATGCGGGCGTTTCCCGACAAACATTTCGATCGCGTCATCTGCTCGCGCACGGTGCAGGAGCTGGCGGATCCGACCGCCGTGATTCTCGAGGCGCTGCGCGTCGGCCGCGCCCTGACGGTCGGATTCGTCAACCACGGCTTCTGGAAAAATCGCCTCAACGCGCTCCTGCAGGGCCGCAAGATTCGCAACGAGGTTTACACCACGGAATGGTTCGAGAGCCGTCCGGCGAATCCGGTGTCGGTGGCCGACTTCGAGCATTTCTGCGCGGCGAAAGGCATCCGCATCGCCCGCCGCGCCCACCTCGCCGGCAACTGGCGCACGCCCTGCCGCGCCCTCCCAAATCTCCTCGCCGGTTACGCGGTGTACGATCTGGCGCGCTGAGGTGCTTTCCCTGGCGGACAATGCGAAAGCCGCGCTTTTCGAGCGCGCGCACAGTGTCTTTCTGGCCGATGCCGGGAAGCTTGGGCACCGGTGTTACACCAGGACTTCTTCGTAATGCACCGCGCGGACGTCCGTGTCGCCGCGAATCTCCTCGGTCTTGGCGGCGAGGTATTCTGCAATGGCTTCGCGGATGTTTTGCAGCGCTTCCTCCCGCGTCGCACCTTGGGAACAACAATCGGGGAGATCGTCGCACCAAACGGCCCAGCCTTCGGAGGATTCGACGAGCGTCACGCGATGTCTCATGCCACCACTGATACGACAACCCGCAGGTGCGTCAAGCCGGCCACGTTCCCGCGCGCAGTCGCCAAACCAGCCGGTCGACCCGGCACTTCGAAACCCACCCGAACTTCGCAAATAAGCGCACGGCCTCCTGGCCGCTGAGGACCGGCAGGGAAGGCAAATCCGGCCGGCGAAGAACCCGCGCTGGGTAGTTCTCCGGCCCGGGCTCCGTGCCCTCTGTGACTTGATGCTTGTTTGCATTGGCTTGCCCGTCGCAGGCGGGTTGCGGCTCCGGTGCGCGGGGAAATATCCGGGCGAGGCGTCTCGACCGACTGGTCCGCGTAGCCGCCGCCGCAGGGGCCATCCTCTACCCACGGTAATAAGTATATGCGCACATAGGCAATTTAGCATGCATGTTGGCCAATGGATGCGCAGCCGTTTCGCACGATCGGGGCGATACTGGCCGGTGAACCGAACCCGTCATCCTCAACTCCGTCCCTGCGGACCAAACGCATGAACTCGTCCCGTCGTCCTGTCATCGCGATCACCGCGCTCCTCGCGCTTCTCGCTCCGCATCCGCTGTCCGCCACCAACGGCATGAACATGGAGGGCTACGGCCCCATCGCCACCGCCATGGGCGGCGCCTCGCTGGCCTTCGACAACGGTACCGCCGCCGTCATCAACAACCCGGCCACGCTGGGCTTGATGGCCGGGCGCGCCCGTCTCGATCTCGCGCTCGGGATTCTCGGCCCCAAGATCGACGTGACGAGCCCGGCGGCCGCGAACAACATCTTCGGCGTTCCGCCCAATCAGAAGGCGGAGTCCACCGCCAGGGCGTTCTTTATGCCGGCCTTTGGCTACGCCCGGCGGAGCGGCGATCTGGTCTACGGCGTGGGCGTCTTCGGCCAGGGCGGAATGGGGTGCGAGTATGAACCCGGCTCATGGCGCGGCCTGGGCTTCGAGCTGGTCAACCGCACCGAGGTTTCGGTCGGTCGCGCCATCGTGCCCCTCTCCTACAAGGTCAGCGACCAGTTGCAGATTGCCGCGACTGTGGATTTCGTCTGGGCCGGCATGGACCTCAGGATGGCGATGAGCGGCGCGCAGTTTTTCGATCTCGTCGATCCGCGCAGCCAGCAATACGGCCGCGCCTCCGGTGGCATCGTGCAGGGCTTTTCCCAGATGATGCAGACCCTCCCGCCGGGCACGAATGTCGATTATGCCTATTTCAATTTCTCCAACGGCAGCGACTTCACCGGCGCCGCCAGGGGCTACGGCTACGCCGGCAAAGTCGGTTTCGTCTACCAGCCGAACCCCAGCCTGACGGTGGGCGGCACCTATCACTCCCAAACCCGGCTTTCCGACCTGAAGGCCGAGGGCAGCGCGCTCAGCTTCCAGCTCAACATCCCCGGCATGGGCCGCAACGCCCAGTCTCTGGCCGGCGACATCCATGTGCGCAACTTCGAATGGCCCGCGATGCTCGGCCTCGGCGTCGCTTTCAAACCGGACGCCCACTGGCTCCTCGCGGCCGACGTCCGCCAGGTGTTTTGGAGCGACGTCATGAAGCAATTTCAGATGAGTTTTGTCGCCTCCGGTGCCGCATCGAACGGCCCGTTTGCGGGGCAGAACCTGGAAGCGACGCTCTTTCAGGACTGGGACGATCAGACGATCCTGCAACTGGGCGCCGCCTATCAGGTGAACCAGGAGTGGACGCTGCGCTTCGGCGGCAACTGGGGCGACAATCCGATTCCGGACAAGTATGTGAACTGCCTCTTTCCCGCCACGGTTGAAAAACACCTGACCGCCGGCCTGAGCTGGAAGCTCAACGAGACGTCCAGCCTCGATGCGTCCTTCACCTACGGCTTCGAGACCAACGCGACCAACGGCACGGGCGCCGCCGTCAGCCACCGCCAGGCCAACGCCCAGGTCATGTACAGTTACCGCTTCTAATCCAGCGGTCACCGCGAAGACCGCTCCTCCTGCCATGAAAAAACTCGTCATCCTCGGCGCCGGCACCGCGGGCACCATCATGGCCAACAAACTGGCCGGCGTGCTCCCGCGCGACAAATGGCAGATCACCAATGTCGATCGCGACGAGACGCACCACTACCAGCCCGGGTATCTGTTCATCCCATTCGGCATTTACTCGCCGCGCGATGTCGTGAAACCGCGCCGCGACTACCTGCCGCGCGGCATCGAGGTGGCGCTCTCTGCCATCGACGTCATCGAGCCGGACCAGAACCGCGTGCGCTTCGCCAACGGCTGCGTGCTCGGTTACGACTTCCTGCTCATCGCCACCGGCGCGCGCCCCGTGCCCGCGCAGACCGAGGGCCTGCCCGGCGGCGACTGGCACAAGAGCATCTTCGACTTCTACACGCTCGAAGGCGCCGCTGCGCTCGCCCGCCACCTGAAGCACTGGGCGGGCGGCCGGCTCGTCATCAACATCGTCGAGATGCCGATCAAGTGCCCGGTTGCGCCGCTCGAATTCGCGTTTCTCGCCGACTGGTTCTTCACCGAGGCCGGCCTGCGCCACAAGGTCGAGATCGAGTTCGTCACGCCGCTGTCCGGCGCGTTCACGAAGCCGAAGGCGTCGGAGTTGCTCGGCGATTTCCTCAACAGGAAAAACATCCATCTCACCGCCGATTTCTCCACCGGCAATGTCGATCAGGCGGGAAAGAAGATCGTGTCGTGGGACCAACGCGAGGTGAGCTACGATCTGCTCGTCACCGTCCCGACCAACATGGGCGACGAGGCCATCGCCCGCTCCGGCTTTGGCGACGGGCTGAATTTCATCCCGACCGACAAGCACACGCTCCGCTCGAAGGTGAAAGACAACATTTTCGTGCTGGGCGACGCGACCGATCTGCCCTCCTCCAAGGCGGGTTCGGTGGCGCACTTCCAGGCCGACATCCTGTTCGAAAACCTGCTCGATGCGATCGACGATCGACCGCTGCGCGCCAAGTTCGACGGCCACGCCAACTGCTTCATCGAATCCGGGTTCAACAAAGGCCTGCTGATCGATTTCAACTACGAGACCGAGCCGCTGCCCGGGAAATTCCCGCTGCCTGGCATCGGGCCGTTCTCCCTCCTGGAAGAGACGACGATGAACCACTACGGAAAAATGATGTTCCGCTGGGTCTATTGGAACCTCCTGCTGCGCGGCGCGGAGCTGCCCATCGAGGCCGAGATGAGCATGGCCGGCAAGCGTCGCTGATCCATGAACCCGACCGACTCCCCCGCCCCTCCCGCCCTCGCCGAG
>JACQWL010000038.1 GCA_016209255.1 Verrucomicrobiota bacterium | reverse complement strand
CTACATGATGGACTCGCTACGGCCCATATTATCCGGTACCGACGCCCAACTGGTCGACCTGATGGCGGCGCGCCAGAGGCGGTTGGGCGACCTGCACGATCTCGACCTCCTTTTGGATCGCCTCGACCGGTTTGGGGGCAAAGAGAACCGGGAGGCCAGGACGCAGCTGCGGCGACTACGGGCGGCGCTGGTGCGCCGGCGCGCGGCGCTGGCGCGCAGCTATCGGGCGTTTCTCCGGACCTTCTCCCGCCGGGGCGGGAGTGTTTCCCGGTTGCGCCAGATGCTGTCGCGACTCGAGCCGGGCTGAGCACCGCCAACGAACCGGCGAGAGCTCGGATATGAGATCCCATTTTCATCCGCGTGGTCCTCGACCTGAAACGGCCGCGCTTCAGCGCGGACAGTATTCGCCCAATGCCTCGTGGAAGACCGAGTCGGGCACGAGCGTGGAGTCCCGGTTGAAGGCCCGCTCGCCCGGTTCGGTGAGCGCGACGATTTCGACTCCGGACAGCTTACCCTGAAGAAACTCGCAGAATTCCTCCAAGTCGAAGTCGCCCGGCAGGTCGTCCCCGCACATGGACCAATCCACATAATAGATTTTTCTCATTTGCGTTTCTTGCTCGCGGCGTGCGCGTCCCCGCGCGGGCGGGCTGCGTTCGCTTCGCGTCCGGGGCCAGGCCTGGCATCGGGTTCAACTTCTTCCGTCGCCTCCTCCGGCTTGAACTGCCCCGCCACCGGCTCGGCCGGCAGTTCGGCGGTCTCGCCGGCGGTCGCAAAGGCGTCTTCGGCGCCGCCAATCGAGTAAACGCGGGGCACGCGCGGAAATTTCACCGCGCCGCGTTTTTCCAGACGCTCTTCCACCTCCCGCGAATAACGACACCAGGGGATCGCCCGCAGCCGCTCCTTCGGGAGCTGCACGCCGGTCGCCTGGCAGGTGCCATAGGTGCCGTCGACGATGCGCTGGATGGCATCGGTTATCTCGGTCAGGGCGCTTTGATCGGCGGCCAGCAGCGTGAATGCCAGATCGTGGTCAAACTCATCGGTTGCGCTGTCGGCGTCGTGCATGCTGTGCCGTTCAATCGGTTCAATCGCTTCGCGAAGTTTTTCACCCTGCCGCGCCAGCAAACGGTCGCGCAGGCTCACCAGGATCTTATGATGCCACGCCCACTTGAGATCGATGCGAAGCGTCGCCGGCGTCCCGCGGGCGTTTCCGCCTGGTGCGGACGCAGCCGGCTCCCGCGGCGCACGAGGCTGCAAGGGAGAAGAGGGTCGCACTTGGGTCGGCCGTTTTTTCGTGTGCGCCTGGGTTTTCATGGAAATGTAAGCGACGCCGGAGCCAACTGGGCTCCGGGCAAAAAATCTGGGTGCGCAATCGTTTCGCACCGGGCGGACTCCTCCGTGGACCTGCCCCGGCGCGGCGCGCTTGTCGATCGGTTATCGCCCCTCGGTTCGCGATCCGCAAACCCGGCGATCCGGCTTCAAGGAACATCGTGTATTAAGTTCGATTTTGCGGTCGCGTCCAGAATCTTCAGCAAAAACGCGGAGCGTACCGGACGCTCAGGTTTTGGCTTTGGCCGCCTTCTGCATTGGCCGTGGCACGATCACGACCGGGCAAGTGGCACGCCGCAACACGCCGTGCGTGGTGCTGCCGACGACAAGATCGTAGAGGGCGGTGTGTCCGTGCGAGCCCATCACAATGAAGTCGGCCGCATTCTTTTCCGCCTGGCATGCGGGGATTGCCGGGAGATGCCGGAAATTGCTCTCCATCTGGGAGTCCGCGGCGAACCAATATGGCTCGCCGGTTCGTAGCTCGCCTTATTGCGCGTTGGCGCCCGCCTTTGCCCGCTGGACGCGGACTCCCGCCGTCGCGTCGCTTTGGCGTGGCAAGGCGGCGCGGCAGTCTTCTGCCGCCGCTACACGGCGAGCGCAGATTTATCCGTCCTTTGGCGGACTGGCCGTGCCATCCGAAGCCCAACCGCCTGCGTGAGTTGGGCCCTCCTACGCCAAGGCTGCGGAGGGCATCCTTCGCCTCCGCTGCGCTACGGCGAAGGATGGCTCGCCGGGTCGTAGCTCGCCTTATCCGATGGTCGCCCGCCTCCGCCCGCTGAACGCGGGCTACGGCGCGGCAGTCTTCTGCCGCCGCTACGCGGCGAGCGCAGACTGGTGGACCCGATCAGGATCGAACTGACGACCTCCGCAATGCCATTGCGGCGCTCTTCCAACTGAGCTACGAGCCCATTTCGCCGGTGCGAGGGGGGAGAAAAATCAGTCTTCCCGGCGCGAAAGCAAGGACTTTTTCACCCGTCGTCCCTTTCGCGCATCACAAACGGGAAGTCAATCGACTCGCTTTTGCCGTCGGGCCGGGCCGGCATCCGCGTGCGCCGAACCGCCTCGAGCACGGCGCGGTCAAATTCTGCACTGCCGGAACCGGTGACGATTCGCGCACCTGTCAAGGATCCATCGGCATTGCTCTGCACCCGCACGAGCGCCACGAGGTTGTCGCTCAATCCCGGCGGCGCTTCGAAGGCCGCCCTCAGCCGCTGTTTGAACATCGAGAAATAGGCCGCGAGCACATCATCGTGGTCGCTTACGAGCGCCTTGCCCCCGGCGCCGCCCACCTTGTTTGCGGACGAACCACCGACCATGCCCTTGGCGATGCCTTCGGCATCGATCCTCGCAACTTTCGGCGGCGCGGCGTTCGGCGTCGCCTTCGCGGCCTTGTTCGCCCGGTCGAATTCCTCCTTCGTCATCCGTTTTTGCTCCTCGGCCAGCCGCTTCGCCTCCGCGGCCCGTTCCTTCGCCACGGCTGCTTTCGCTTTCGATTCGGCGCGAATGACCTCTTTGCGAATCTGGCGGGCGAAATTCGGCACCGTTGGTTCGGCGGCCTTTGGCGCGGGTGGCACGGGCGCGGGCGCCACGGGCACCGGTCTTGGCGCGGGCGGGGCGGGAAGATCGAGTTTCACGCCGCCCGGCGTACCCAGCGCGGGTGCGACCTTTGCGCCGTAGTTGTCGCCCTCCCCGGCGACGAGCTCGAAAACCTTCATCGGCTCCCGGACATTCCGCTGCGCGATGAAGCCGATCAAGAATACCAGCGCGACCGCGAACGCATGCAGGGTCGCGGACAGCATGAAGGCGCTGGGTGAGCGGGCAGTCATGAGTGGCCTAGCCCGCATTCTTCACACTCTGGTTGGGTTTCACGCTGGGCCGACGATGGACGTGGCGGTGTTTCTGCGTTTCCTGCGAGTACATGCGGGCTAAAAGCAAAACCGCAGCGGTTTACCCGCCTCCGGCGGCGCCATAGGCGACCAGGGTTTACCCGCCTTTGGCGGCGCCAAAGGCGACCAGGGTTTACCCGCCTTTGGCGGCGCCGAAGGCGACCAGGGTTTTGCCAATAGCCCGGACTCTCCAGGCGTCTGAGACCGCGGCCAAGATCTTCGAACACGCTGAGGCTGCGCATGAGAGAAGAGTGTGAAAAGTCCGGGCTAGCGCGCAACCTGCGTATCGAACGAGATCTTCGACAGATTGTGCTTCTTGAGTTCGTCCATGACCGTCACGAACTGTTGCGCCGTGGCCTTCGCATCGAGCCGCAGGTGAATGACCGGCGGCTTCGGCTCCGCGGCAAACCTGGCCAGTTGGACCGCAAGCTGGCGGATGATCATCGGGCGATCCCCGAGGAGCACACGACCGTCGGGCAGCACCGTGATCGACTCGGAGCGCAGCGCGGGATCCGGTTTCTGCTGCGCGCTGACCGACTCGACCGGCAGGCTCACCGGAATCGTCTGCTCCTGCTGGATGAGCGGGGTCGCGATCATGAAAATGATCAACAGGGTGAAACCAAGGTCGACCAGGTTGGTGACGTTCATCTCCGCGATCGGTTGCGCGGTGCGCGGCCGGCGAAAGGTTCGGGCCATGGTGGGAATGGGTTATTTGGTTTCCAACTCGATGCGGTCGGCCAGCACACTGGCATAGTTCTCCAACTCGGTGATGAGGCGTTTGGTGCTCCCGAGCAGAAAATTATAGCCGAAAACCGAGGGAATCGCCACCACCAGCCCCGCGATGGTCGTCAACAGGGCCGCCGAAACGCCCGGGGCCAGTTGGGCGACGGTGGCGGACTGCTGCACCGCCACCGCACTGAACGCCACCATCACGCCCCAGACGGTGCCGAGCAGGCCGAGGAACGGCGCGCCGGAGACGATGGAGGCGAGGAAAATCATGGAGGATTCGTAGCGCAACGTCTGGCGCGCGAGCGCCCGCTGCAGCGCATTCTCGGCATGTTCGAGGCGGGCGCGCATGTTGTCGTCGCCCTTTTCCTTCCCGATCGCGGCGGCGCGCCAGTAGCTCTCGATCGCATCGGCGAACAAGTCCGCGTAGGGAATCGTGCGCTGATTGCGAAACGACTCCGGCAGCTCGAGCAGCGAACGCTGGTCCCGCAGGTGCGATTCGAACCGGTGATTGAGCTCCCGGAGACGTTTCAATTCGAAATGTTTTCCGAACATGACCGTCCAGGCGACAAGGCTGAACACGGCCAGGCCGATGGTGATCACCTTGCCGACGGGATCGCACTGGATGAAAACCTCGATGATATTGACCGTGGCGAGGACGGGAGAAGCGAGATGCAGCGCAAGCATGGGCGAAAGTGTAAAAACAGTTGGCGGGTTTGCACGGCGCATTCAACGGAAAACCCGGCGGGGCCAAAATTTGCGTTCGAATCCGTTTGCCGCGTGACACGCCCGAATTTTCCTTGGAGGCTGATTCCCTGCATGTACCGCCAACACACCCTGCATAGCCTGCGCCGCCACGCCGACCGCATCCGCGGCCAGCGCGCCGTCGTGGGCTTCGATGGTTTTGTCGATCTCATCGTCACCCCGGTCGGCCTGCGCTGCGCCCAGGGCGAGGATTTCACGCCGATCGGCACCATGACCGATTTCGGCCAGCGCATCGCCGCCGCGGCCGGCATGAGCACGAACATCGAGCTGTATCCGCGGCTGGAAAAACTCGGCGGCAATGGCCCGATCATGGCCAACGCTCTGCTCGCCGCCGGATCCGACGTGACCTATATCGGCGCCCTCGGCCATCCGCAGGTGCATCCGGTGTTTGCCGACATGGCCCGCCGCGCACGCACCGTGTCGCTTTCCGCCGCCGCCCATACGACCGCCATCGAGTTTGCCGACGGCAAGCTGATGCTCGGCACCATGCGCAGTCTCGACGAAATCACCTACGCGCGCATCTGCGAAGCCATGGGGGAGGACGCATTCGTGACCGAGCTCGCCGGCGCCGGGCTGGTCGCACTCGTCAACTGGACCATGATCCCGAACATGACGGCGATTTTCATTGCGCTGGTCGAGCGCGTGCTGCCCCGCCTGCCGGCCTCGGCCGGGCGGATCTTTTTCTTCGACCTGGCGGATCCGGAAAAACGCGCGGCCGACGATCTGCGCGCCGCGCTCGCCGCGATTGCCCGGTTCGAGCCCTTCGGCCGGGTTACCCTCGGCCTCAATCTCAAGGAAGCGCACCAGGTCTCGGCCGCGCTGGGTTGCACCGCAACCGCCGATGGCGAGGCCGGCCTGCGCGCCATGGCCGCGGAAATTCGCGCCCGGCTCGCGATCGCGACGGTCGTCGTTCATCCGCGCGAGTCGGCGGCGTGCGCGACGGCAGAGGGCACGTGGTGGGTCCCGGGGCCCTACACCCCGCAGCCACTCATCACCACGGGCGCGGGGGATCACTTCAACGCGGGTTTTACGACCGGCCAGTTGATCGGCCTCGAACCCGAGGCCTGCCTCGCCGTCGGCGTCTGCACGAGCGGCCACTACGTGCGGACCGGGGAAAGCCCCTCCCTCGCCGGCCTCGAAACCTTCCTCGCCAACTGGCGCTGAACGCATCAATTTCCCGTCATGCCTCTGCAACAAAAATCCGCCGGACGCCTCATCTCTTTCGAGGGTTCCGAAGGCTCCGGCAAGTCCACTCAAATCGCGCGCCTCGCCGCGCATTTTCAAAAGACGCACCGCGATGTCATCTCGACGCGGGAGCCCGGCGGCACGGAAATCGGTGAACAGATCCGAAATATCATCGTGCACAACTCCAAAGGCGATGAGGTGTGCGCCGAAACCGAGTTGCTCCTCTTCGCCGCCGCCCGCGCCCAGCTCGTCCGCGAAGTCAT
>JACQWL010000412.1 GCA_016209255.1 Verrucomicrobiota bacterium | reverse complement strand
GGGTCAGGCCGCTAGTTGTTAAATCTGAACGTGAGGGACCAGGGACTACGGACCAAGAGACAAAGGGACCAGGAAACGGTGGGCGGAGAGGCGGTAAGCGGAGGACCCGCCTTCGCCAAGCTTCCGCCGTCGCCGCGGCTTCCGCCGTCGCTCGCGGCGAGCTATGGCGGACAAGATGGCGGGACAAGTTGGCGCGGCAAGCAGAGGACGGCGGACGGTGTCGGAAGACGTTGGAGAGAGGGAGAACCCGCCGGAGGCGGTCAAGCGCGAGACAGGGGGGCCGGGAGCGGTCAACGGGTTTTACGTATCGATAAACGGGGTCAGCTACCAATTGCCGAGGAATTCGATTCGGTTTTTCATTTCCTCGGCCGAAAGCGTATTCATCAAATGAAGCAAACGACGCATCTCGTCGCCAACGGAGTGCCGTTGCTGCTGTGCCAATACCAAGCCCGCGTGGTGATGACCTTGAGCAACAAGACGGCAATAATCTCCAACATTAAAACTGTAGAGCACTCGTCCCAACGACGTCGCAAATGTAAGGTGTTCTTCGTCTTTGCGCTCGATCATGTTCGCCTCATGCGCGGTAAAAACGTTCACACCGCGGGCACGCAGTGCTGATGCAAGCGCCTTGTCCATCGTATCTTCGTCGAGATAGAGAAGGATCGTCACGCAGGGCGGTCAGCGGAAGAGTGTTCGTGCTGGAGTCTGGAAGCTTCAACTTCCTCCGCTGCCAGTTCTGCTTCGATGGCGTCCCGATTGGCGTGATAGTAAGCCAAAGCAGCATGGACTTGCGCCAACGACAAATGGCCGATGCGGTCGGCAATCTCCTCGGGCGCCAGCCCGAGTTTGTGCCAGACAGCGATGCGTCGCACCGACACTCCGGTGCCAGAAATGCGAGGCCGGCCTCCGCAGACTCCAGGGGTGCGGGTGATCAGCCCGCCAATTTCCACAGTCGTCGTGTGACTCATTGCGGTATCATGACCAATGTTCGCTGCGCGGTCAAGGGGCGGCCGGACGGGGTCAGTCCGCCAGTTGTTAAATCTGAACGTGAGGGACCAGGGACTACGGACCAAGAGACCAGTGAGGAAAAACTGAAACGCGCCTGAGGCGCGCAAGCGCTGAAAAGCTGACAACTGACACGCTGAAATTCGGACGTTAATACCGCGACCGGCTCCGCTGGCTTCCTGGTTTCAGCTTTCAGCTTTCAAGTTTCAGCTTTTACCGTCACTTATCTTTCTTGCGCCAGTAGTCACGAAAAGCTTCCAACCGCGGCAGTGACTCCCGGTCCTTCATTCGGTTCGCCGCCCGTTTGCTCTCGATAATATCGTCGGGATGGCAAACGGGAAAACCCTCCGACTCCACGTGGCGCGACCACGCTCCGGCAAACGACTCGATTCCGTCCGGGGCAAACACCAAATCCAAATCGAACGGACCGTTCTTGAATTGGACGAAGTCCTTGCCGCGAATAATCTCCCCGGCTTGCGAGGCCGTGAGTTCGAACCCGAGTTCGGCCAACGCCTTCACCAATGCGACGCCATTTTGCGGCGATTTCTCCACGAAAAGATCGGCATCTTGCGTGGTATCGGGATACCCGAGCAGGATGGCACCAGATTTGCCGATAAACAAGAATCGGACGCCATGACGGCCGAATGTATCACGAATTTCCTGAGCCTGCCGATATTCGAATGCGCCCATGCCGATCAACTGTGGTAACCAAGCCAGATTGGCAGGTGGCGATCGCACCAAGCCCGATACTGGCTCATCGAATCGAAGGAGCGATAAGGTGCATCGTCCAATACGGGCTTGTACGTACGAATGAAGGCATACCGCAGCCGCTGCGCCAAAGGACGGCGGGCCGCGGCGTCAAACTCGGCGATCCATTCAGATGGAATGTCATTGCTGGTCGTTTGCTCAACGTCGTTCATCCCAGATTCAGCAGTTCAAAGCCCGATCCGACGGGGTCAGGCCGTTACTTGTTACATCCTCACTTCGTGGAGCCGAGGGACGGAATTCGGTGAGGTGGGCTTTCGGTGAGGCAGTGAAGCGGTGAGGCGTTTCAATCGGTGAAACGGTCAAGCGACGGATCGGACGGGGTCAGGTAACATGGCGGCAAGTCGGGATAGCTGCCACACGAGAGGCGTGGTGCTACACTGACGAGTGCCATAATCTACTCCGAAGCATTCTTTCGACACCAACCTATTACTACATTGTTGCGCCGGTTTCCCCTGTAGGTCGGAGTGGTCGGGAAGGCGGTGTTGCGCTCTCTATTTCCTGACCGAAGGGAAACTGCTCGGAAGTCAGGAACGTTCTCACCAGCTCCCCTTCACCACAGACTGTCATGTTAGGGAACCGTTTGAACCATTTACCTGGCGGCACTTCCGGTTGTTCAGCCAACCAATTTGATAATAGAACCAACTGACTGACAGGGATGCTGCGTTCTCGAACTCGTTGAATTAGGTGTCGCAGGATTACTTCGGGAACGTCCTGTCGGCGGATTTTAGGCATGGGGTTTAGTGCCGTAGAATCCGCGGATGATCTGTTCGTTTAGTTTATCTGCCTCAATTTCGGTAGGAGCGTTGATCATACGTTCGGCTAAAGCCCCCAATTCTTCTCCGGTGAGTTGCCGTGCGATACCTAACTTACGTGTGAAATCCACAATTTTTGCCTGCTCTTCAGGAGCTAGGGTCGAAATTTCCTGGATTATTTGATTTGCTGTCATTGGCATGGGTTTAACTTAGATAGGGCTAAGGCTTTCGCAAGATTTTATGGCAAGGGCCGGAAAAGGTCGATCCGAAGGGGTCTGCCTGTTACATGTTAGCGGGGGGTCGATCTACGGAGTCAGGCCGATAGTTGCTACTTGTCGCACGGGGTCGGGGGCACTGAGGAAAAGCTGACTGAAGAGGCGATCAACGGGGTCAGGCTTTACATCTTTCTCTCAGGGCGGGGTTTGGGCGCAACCGCGAAAGACATCAGGTCTTGGCTTTTGACGGAACGACACGCTTACGGCCACTGAGTCAAATTGCTGGACGCACGCGCTATTGGAACAGGCGCAATGCGGCCGCGATTGTCTGATGCAGGGGCCGGCGTCGATTCGGCGACACCTTCCCCAGCCTAGCCCTGATGGCCTCTTTCTTCACCACCGGGAAGAAGGTGCATTCGAATACCGTGAGATGCTCGCACCCATCCGCCTCATCGAGTAGAATCTGCCCAGGAAGCAATGCGACTGCCGGGCGCTTCGTCGTGCCGTAAAGCACGTTCAAGCGGTCCGCGCGACCGCCCGTAATCTCATTCGGCGAAAGGATGATTGCCGGATGTTCGTCCCGGTCCTGCGGATTGATGCGGACTTTCACCACGTCCCACTGTCGAAGATCGAGTTTCATCGACGCAAAGGCGCGGGGTCATCTGGCATCGAGTTAATGAACGCGACGCGTTCCTCGCTCATCGTGAGGGCTCCTTCAGGCAGGGCCGGAAATGGCTCGGGCATCACTGCTGGGACGAGCTGCACCACGCGCTCGCCCCGGCGAATGAAGACGGGCTTCGACTTGAGGGCATCATCCACCAGCCGACCCAGAACTCCTTTTGCTTTCGATACGGTCAATGTTGGCATGGATACACAAAGAGTCCGCAAAACGGTCCGAGGCAAGTCAATCCTCAGCGGTCGGCCGATCCACGGGGGCTGAAAGCTGAAATTCGGGGCAATCCAACGGGGTCAGTCCGCTAGTTGTTAAATCTGAAAGGCGCATCGCGCCTGAGGCGCGCAAGCGCTGAAGTGGGGAGAACCTGAAACGTTGAAATTCGCGGACAAACAGGCTCTCTGTGATTTTGCGCCTCCGCGAGAAAGTGACGGGAAATCACAGCCGAAAGCGCAAGCACTCGATCATCTTGCGCATAATCTCGCGTTGACGTACCGGCGTAACTCTTCCGGCAGAACCAACAATCTTGGGTTTCGAAACCACATGCACAAATCCGCAGTCCACCTCGGTAATAAAATCCAGTCCGTCTGCGCCGTTGAGCAGAACGCCATACGGGCGTTTTTCGATCGCTGGCGCCTTTTTCGAGCCAAACAAAACATTGATCCGGGTCTGTCGTTCGTCGCTGCAGATCTCCTCGGCCGAGATCACAACCGCCGGATGGGTGTCGATGTCACGCTCAGGATTGATTTTAACCCCCACCACGTCCCATTGCCGAGGCAAAAAGCTCATTGGCCGGGACCACTTTCCTCGCCCAACGTGTTACGCCGGCAGACCGTCTCGACATCGGCAGCAAAATAGCCCACCGGCCGCGAGGGAATGGGTTCGGGTATGACGCAGGGGACAAGCTGCATGTAGTCCTGACCATTTTGGAGAATGATCGTTTCGCCCCGCTTTGCCCGGGCAAAGACCTTGGCGAAGTTGCGTTTCGCTTCAGAAATCCTGATGGTTCTCACGGGTACCAGGTGAGTCCCGATTGAGTCTCTTGTCAAGCCAGGCGACTCGGTCTACGGGGCCAGTACCTGTTAAATTCGGCTGGAAGGGACGAATGGGAAAAGCCGGGAGCGGAAGGCGGACAAAGGCCACGGGACAACGGACCGTGGGACCGGCAATCGGTGGACAGTAGACGGTGGGCGGGAGACGGGGGAAAGACCACTGCCCAACGGACCAGTGAGGAATCCGGCGGATAAACGCTCAACGCTTAACTCGCCGCAGGCGAGCAGTCATTTAACGCTGAACGCGCCTGAGATCCGGCCAGTTTCCAAGCCAGGGCTTCGCTCCGTCGCTTCCGGGAGTGAAAGCGAACGGGGCGGTTGTCCGCGTGGAGCGTTATCATCAGAGTTTCAGGCCTCGCCTGAACTCAAAAGCCTTATCAAAAATGGCAGCAACATGCGCATCGGGCGCCGCCAGGTCTCGAGCTGGTCGACCCGGCTGGTCGCAAACCTGACTCCATCGGCGTCCGGCTTCTGCGCGGCGGAACGCCGTGCGCCAGTCGGATGGGAGTTGCCGGTCATGGGGTGAAAGCGCTGGAATTGCGCGAAGCCCGCTGCGCATCTGTCGTGACCTGCTCGTCACGCAGATACCAGCCGGCCGCCTCGCGCAGGCCTTTTTCCAGCGAATGCGTGGGCTCGTAGCCGAGAAGATCGCGCGCAAGGGAAATGTCGGCGAGCGAATGCCGCACGTCTCCCGCACGCTCCGGCCCGAACACCGGCGCGAGCTGCGCGACCTCCGGCAAGCGGGCGGCGACCAGCGCGCGAATCCGCTCATGGAGGTCCAACAAGCTCGTGCGCACCCCGCAAGCGACGTTGTAGACGCAGCCGACCGCTCCACGGGACACGGTCGTGGCGGCCAGCAAGTTGGCTTGCACGGCGTTGGCGACGTAACAAAAGTCGCGCGTGGTCAGCCCGTCGCCATTGATCTTCACCGGTTCTCCGCGGGCCAGGGCTGCAAACCACCTGGGGACGACCGCGGCATAGGCGCCGTTCGGATCCTGGCGCGGTCCGAAGACGTTGAAATATCGCAGCCCGATGACGGGCATCCCGTAGCCTCGCGCAAAAACGCCGGCATAAACCTCGTTGAACAGCTTCGTCGCGGCGTAGGGTGAAAGCGGGCGGCCGACGCTGTCCTCTTTTTTGGGCAGTGCCGGATGATCGCCGTAAACGGAACTGCTGGAGGCATAGACGAAGCGCTGGACGCGTGCATCCCGGGCGGCCACGAGGATATTTAGAAACCCGTCTACATTGCTGGCATGCGAACGCAGCGGATCCTCGATCGAACGCGGCACCGATCCCAGGGCGGCCTGGTGAAGCACATAGTCGACGCCCGCAACCGCCCGCCGACATTCCTCAAGACGGGTGATATCGCGCTCCTCAAATCGAAACTGGCTCCAGGCCTCCGCCACCACCGTTTCGCGCACCGCGTCCAGATTGCGCCGGTCACCGGTGGAAAAATTGTCGAGACCGATGACACGCTGTTCCAGCTTCAGCAACTTTTCCACCAAGTGCGAGCCGATGAAGCCTGCCGCGCCAGTTACCAGCCAGGTGCGCGGGGCCGCCGTCAGCTCGGATTGCAGGAGTTCAAATCTTGTGGCCATATCGGTTCAGGCTTGGGGGACGGTCGGTCAACGGGGTCGGGCGGCAACTTGTCGAATTTGTCACTTTCGGATCGCGTAAGGCCGTGAGGTGAGGACGCCCGTTGGAGTGCGCTACAGCAACGGAAAACGGACACCGGACTACAAAGCCACGGGCTGCTGATGGCCGGAAAGACGGGCGCGGTCGAGCGCATGCTCGAAGCGGACCAGGCGCCGAAGAATGGCGTTGTAGCGGCTAAACGCGTCGCCGCTCTCCTTACGCAGGAGGCGATAGAGCACGGCCTCGGGCTCCGCGATCCGCCGACCAAGAAGACCATCGTCGATCAGGTTCACGCGCCGAAGGCGCGGCAGTGCAATCCAAAGCGGAAACCTCCACGCTGAAGCGCTAACAGCGGACAGCTGACCAGAGAGCACGGACTACGGACCACGGGACCACTGCACAAGTATACCGGGCGAGCTTCGCCCCGTCGCTTCTGGAATCGAGGCAACACGGAGCATGGACGGAGGACAGGTTACAGACCACGGACTACGGACCACGGACTACGGACTAAAGGACTACGGACTAAGGGACCACGGACAAAGGGACTAGGAACGATGGACGAGAGGCGGCTATACGGACGCTACAACGGAAACGAGATCACGCGAGTTTGAGGAACGTTTTGACAACAGGAAGCAGGCTGCGAGTCCGGTCGTGCCAGTTTTGCAGGGCCTTCAAGCGTGCTTTTAAGATCCTGGCCGAGCTTTTCCTGCCAGCCGGGATGGATTTTCCAATGGCCTGCAAGCGGCTCCGGCCGGAAATCAGCTGCTTCTCCAGCCGCTCTTCGAGCCAGCGCGAGGCGAGTTTGCGGAGTTCCATGTCTGGCTCGAAACGCTCCACGCGGTCGGCGGCGGCGGAAACTTCCTTCAATGCCCCTACTTCGCGGAGGAAGCGCAGGCCCTGGCTGATGGAGCCCTTGCTCAGGTCGAGCTTTTGCTCGATGTCCGCGAAACTCATCGGCTCCGGCGCGGCAAAGCAGATGCCGTAGAGCGCGGCGACCGACTTGGGCACACCCATAAGATCCGCGGCCTCCACGAAGAAGCCGACCATGGCAGCCTCAAACGCGGCAATCTCCTCCGCGCGGCCGTCCATCCGCACCAGGCCGGCCAGCTCACGGCGGGCGACAGTGGGCGGCGGTGCGGGAGGAGCCAGCATGGCGGCGGATTAGAACCGAAAAACCGGCAACTTCAAATCAAATTGAACGCTGATTCCGGACCCGTCTTGGTGCTCGGGACAGGACTTGAACCTGCACGCCTTCCGGCAACGGCTTCTAAGACCGTCGTGTCTGCCATTCCACCACCCGAGCGGGCCCGTGGCGGATGAATGTCGAACGACGAAGGTTGCGGGGCAAGCGTGGAGTCGCGCGCTGGAGAGGGACCCGTGAGGAGATGCTGAAAGCTGACCCGCTAAACAACGACAACGGACCATCCCATTGCCGACTCATTCGGGACGGTCGGGACTCAGCGCCGCCAGCCGATTGGCCCGTTCATATTCCTCCGGCGTCTCCGGTACGGCAAAGTAGCCGGCCGGCCGTTGCGGAATCGGTTCGGGCACAACGTATTCGCTGATTTGGACAAAACGCTTTCCGCGCCGAATGATGACTGGCTCGCCGCGTTTCAGGACGCGATCCATCAGGCGGCCAAGCTTGGGCTTCGCGCTTGAAACGGTCAGGTAATCCATCGATCCACTTTCGGTCTGAAATCGGACGGTGTCAAGGGTCAGCGCAGTACGGCAGAGGGGAGAAATTTCGGCACGCGCCGCGCCGGCGTGCGGGCCTCGAAATCCGCGGCGAGCGCGAGCAGGCGTGCCTCGCTCCACGCCCGTCCGAAAAACGAAAGTCCCACCGGCAGACCCGACATCTGCGCCGCCGGGACCGTCACGCTCGGATATCCCGCCACCGCCGCCGGAGCGGCGCTGCCGCCCGCCGTGCTCAAGCCGCCAAAAACCGGATCGGGCAGGCCCGCCGGCGCGTTGGTGATCGCAATCAAAGCGTCCAACCGATGCCTGTCCATCAACGCGTCGATCCCCTCCGTGCGCATGAGCCTCAGGCATTTCGCCCGCGCATCGAGATACGCCGTTTCCGTCAATGGACCTTTCGCCTGGGCGCGGGTGAAATGCTGCTGACCGAACAAGGGCAATTCCTGTTCGGCGTGAGTTTCGTTGAATCGGACCAGGTCGGCCAGCGACTTCATGGCGGCGCCGGGACCGAGCGTGGCGAGGTAGGCGTTCAGGCCGTCCTTCATTTCATAGAGCATGACTTCGATTCTCGCGCCGGAGGTGGCGGCGAGCCCGGGAAATTCCCCCGCCTCGATCGTCACTGCACCCGCCGCCCTCAGTTTCTCGAGCGCCGCCGCGAGCACACCTTCCAAGCTGGGCCGGAAATCGAAGGGCCCGTGCAACACGCCGATCCGCGCACCCTTGAGCGCGCCGGGCCGCAACGCCGCCGCGAAATCCACGGGCAGCTCCGCCGGCCGGCCCTGCGTCGCGGGATCGCGCGGATCGGCGCCGGCGAGCGCACCGAGCACAATCGCCGCATCCCGCACCGTGCGCGTCATCGGCCCCGCCGTATCGAAGGTCGCCGCGATGGGAATGATGCCCGTGCGGCTCACGAGCCCCACGGTCGGCTTCACGCCGACGACGCCGTTTTGCGAGGCGGGCGACACGATCGAGCCCACCGTTTCCGTGCCGATGGCGGCGACACACAGATTTGCCGCCACCGCCACGGCCGAGCCCGTGCTCGAGCCCGAGGGGTTGCGATCGAGCGCATAGGGATTGAGCGTCTGGCCACCACGGGCGCTCCACCCGCTGATCGAACCGCTCCCGCGAAAATTCGCCCACTCGCTCAGGTTGGCCTTGCCCAAAATGACCGCGCCCGCGTCCCGCAGGCGCGCGACAAGCGGCGCGTCGTGCAGCGGCCTCGCGCCGACGAGCGCGAGGGAGCCCGCGGTGGTTTCCATCCCGTCGGCGGTCGCGATGTTGTCCTTGATGAGGATGGGGATGCCGTGCAGCGGGCCACGGACCGTGCCCGCCTTGCGCTCGGCATCGAGTTTTTCCGCGATCGCGAGCGCGTCGGGATTCACTTCGAGCACGGCTTTGAGCTTCGGGCCGGCCTGGTCGACCTCGGCGATGCGCCGGAGGTAGGCGGCCGTCAACTCGCGTGCCGTCAGCGTGCCGGCCGCCATGCGGGCCTGCAGGTCATCGATAGTCGCCTCGGCAAACGGAAAGGCGGGCCCGGCAGCACGTGCGATCGCCAGACCCAAACCGACGAGGAGAACGGGGCGGAGAAGGGCTTTAATCACGGGGAAGGGACCGCAGAGAAGGGACCACGGACAAAAGACCACGGACCATTGACAAGGGACCACGGACAACGGACCACGGACAACGGGACCAGCTCAAGGCCTTTATTTCCGGGCCGAGTTCTCCCGCGGGTGACACGATTACGATTACGAGCAAGAGCACGAGGGGCCGCCGGGTTGCGGCCACGTGCCGCGGCAAGATTTCCGCGTGTCCCGTGGGCAAGGCCTCACGGCGCCTCGCCCAGCCGGTCGCCCATCCTGGCGTAGGTCTCGATGCACTCCGCGCTCTGGGCCACGACATCGGCGTCGAGACGGATTCGCCCGCGCTGGAAGAGGGTGATCACGCAGGAGCCGCCGAACGCGAACAACCCCTTCTCCGCACCCTTGGCGACAGCGCGGCCGGCTTGGAAGCTCTGCCGGATGCTGCCGACGTTGGTGGCGCCGATCTCGACCATGGCCACCGCGCCAAACGCCGGCGCATCGATCAGCGTGACTTCCCGCTTGTTGGCCACGAGGTAGCGCAAATTCCGGCGCAACGCCACCGGGCTGACCGAGTAACGCCAGCCCTCGATGCGGCGCGATTCGCCCGGCGTGCCACCCACCGGAAAGTGGAAACGGTGATAATCCACGGGGCAAAGCCGGGAGATGAGCATCGCGCCGCCGGCGAATTTGTCCGCGAGCGGGGCGTCGCGGAGCAAATCCGCCAGCGTGAACCGGGCTCCTTTCACATAAAAACCCGCAGCCGTGTCCACGTCGGGAAACGCGAGGTGGCGTCCGTCCGCCGGGAAAACCGCGACGCCCTCGCCGGGTGCGATGGGCCGGGTCTCAGGTTTGAGGGCGCGGTAGAAAAATTCGTTGAAGGTCTTGTAGTCGAACGGCGACTTCGCGAATTCGTCGGCGTCGATGTCGTATTCGGCGATGAAGGGCAGGATGCGGAGCGCGCTGACGCGCTGGTTCATTTTGTAACCGTACCACTGGGAAAAGATCGCGCGCCGCACGACCAACCAGACGAAGAACCGGCCAATGGGATTATCGTAGGCCAAGCGGACCCAGCCGGACCCGTACATGCGCTCGACCTCGATGGTTTTCTTGTACCGGTGGTAGAAGCGAATCGGCCGGGCGGACATGGAGCGAACGTTCGCGCAAAGGCGGGAAGGCGCAAAGGAGAAAAGGGACGACGACCGAACAAACGCTCAACGCTTAACATTTAACGCTCAACGCTGAAGTGCGGACGACCGGTTTGCTCTCTTGCCGTGGATCAACATCACCCTGGTCCGTAGCGCCGCCGGCTGCCGCGCTACTCCGTCAATCCTGCGAGCAATTTACGCTCCTCGGCCTCGGGGCAATGGGTCGCCGTCAACCTCGAGAATGCGCCGCGCGAACGGCTCAAGTTGCTCCGCCGGCACTTTCACGACCCCGCGCCCCTCGCGCCACTGAATGACGGGCAAACCAAGTGCTTTGTTTTCCAGCACGACGCGCGCGTAAGCGCGACGCATGGCACGCAGCGAACGGCGGCTTTCTTCCTCCGGCGTCATCATCAGCGGCTCTTCGACGGCGGTGGCAGGGGCCTTTGGCATGAAGCGGACTGTGGCGCTTTGCTCGATGATGGCAAGTCGTGCGGCATCGCTCACAGCATGACGTCCCACCGCGATGCGGCAACGCCTTACTTCAGTGCGAGCGCGTACGCCTCAGGTGGGGCGTCGCCGGCGACCGACCGACCTTTCCGCTCTCACTTCATCACCAGCGCATCGTCCTTCACGGAGAACTTCACCTCGCTGTCCTCCGCGACGTCGCCGCCGATCAGGGCGCGGGCGAGCTTTGTCTCGATGTGGCGCTGGAGGAAACGCTTCAGCGGACGCGCGCCGAAGACCGGGTCGTAACCTTTCTCGGCGGCCCACTCCTTCGCCTTCTTGTCGAGCGTCACCGTCACCCGCCGTTCGGCGAGGCGCCTGTTCAGGTCGGCGAGCAGCAGGTCGACGATCATCTCGATTTCCTCGAGCGTAAGCGGCTTGAAGAGGATCGTCTCGTCGATCCGATTCAGAAATTCCGGGCGGAAGGTCCGGCGCAGCTCGGTCATCACGCTTTCGCGCACACTCTCCGGAATCGTGTCGCCCGTCACGCCTTCGAGCAGATACCGCGAACCGATGTTCGAGGTCATGATGATGACGGTGTTCTTGAAGTCCACCGTGCGCCCCTGGGCGTCGGTGATGCGGCCGTCGTCGAGCACCTGGAGCAACACATTGAACACGTCGGCATGCGCCTTCTCGACTTCGTCGAAGAGGATCACGGCGTAGGGCTTGCGGCGCACGGCTTCGGTGAGCTGGCCACCCTCGTCGTAGCCGACATAGCCGGGTGGCGCGCCGATGAACCGCGCGACGCTGTGCTTCTCCATGTATTCCGACATGTCGATGCGCACCATCGCGGCCTCGGTGTCGAAGAGCGTTTCGGCGAGAGTCTTGGCGAGCTCGGTCTTGCCGACCCCGGTCGGGCCCAGAAACAAAAAACTGCCCACGGGGCGGCGCGGATCCTTGATGCCGCTGCGCGCGCGCAGAATCGCCTCGGTCACGAGCGTCACCGCCTCGTCCTGGCCAATGACGCGCTGATGCAGCACATCCTCGAGCCGGAGAAGTTTTTCCTTTTCCCCCTCGACGAGCCGCGTGACCGGCACGCCGCTCCACTTCGACACCACCTCGGCGATTTCCTCCGCCGAGACCTCCTCCTTGAACAGCTTGGCCTGCTCCTGGCCTTTCTTCTCGAGCCGCTTCAACTCCTCCTCGAGCTGCGGAATCCTGCCGTGGCGCAGCTCGGCGACCTTGTTCAGGTCGTAGGCCCGCTCGGCTTTTTCCATCTCGAGCCGCGAAGCCTCGATCTCCTCGCGGAGTTTGCGGGTCTTGCCGATGGCGGCTTTTTCCTTTTCCCAAGTGAGCTTCAGGGCCTTGGCCTGGCTGCGCGCCTCGGCGAGCTCCTTGCGCAACACCTCGAGCCGGCGGGCGCTGGCGTCGTCCTTCTCCTTGGCGAGCGCGGTCTCCTCGATTTCGAGCCGGAGCACACGGCGCGTGAGTTCGTCGAGCTCCTGCGGCATCGAGTCCATCTCGGTGCGAATCATCGCGCAGGCCTCGTCCATGAGATCGATCGCCTTGTCGGGCAGGAACCGGTCGGTGATGTAGCGATTCGAGAGCGTGACGGCACTGACGAGCGCGTTGTCCTGGATGCGCACGCCGTGGTGCAGCTCGAAGCGCTCCTTGATGCCGCGCAAAATGGAGAGCGCATCCTCGACGCTGGGCTGGTCGACGAGCACGGGCTGGAAGCGCCGCTCGAGCGCGGCGTCCTTTTCGATGTGCTTGCGATACTCGTCGAGCGTGGTGGCGCCGATGCAATGCAACTCGCCGCGCGCGAGCATGGGCTTGAGCAGATTGCCGGCGTCCATCGCGCCCTCGGTCTTGCCGGCGCCGACGATGAGGTGGAGCTCGTCGATGAAGAGAATGATCCGGCCGGCGCTCTGTTTGATCTCGGCGAGCACGGCCTTGAGCCGCTCCTCGAACTCGCCGCGATACTTCGCGCCGGCGACGAGCGCGCCCATGTCGAGGGAGAAGATGGTCTTGTCCTTCAGGCCCTCGGGCACGTCGCCGCGCAGGATGCGGTGGGCGAGGCCCTCGACGATCGCGGTCTTGCCCACGCCGGGCTCGCCGATGAGCACGGGGTTGTTCTTCGTCT
>JACQWL010000404.1 GCA_016209255.1 Verrucomicrobiota bacterium | reverse complement strand
CTGGCCGCCGGCCGGTCACCGCTGCGTTGGGGAATGAACTTCCATCGCTGCACTGCATCGATCGCACAATCGGCAAACGGCTTCGCGGAGTACGCGACGGCAAGCGAGTCGACCAGCCGCCCTTCGTGGTCGATGTGGAAGGCAATCCTTGCCTCGCCGTGCAGGATGCCCTCTTGGATCATCCGGGCCGGAAAGATAATCGGGTGGGTTCGAATGATCTTCAAACCGTGCTCCGGGGCGTCGAAGTCGCGGGGAACGGCCGCCTCGGCAGCAAGCGCGATCGCCCCGCTCAGAACGGCGAGAGTGCGGCGCAGCGAGCATGGTTTCACGGCGATGTTTCCCCTGGCCTCATCAACCCCAGCGATCAGGCATCTCCGGCAGGATATTCGCGGCAAGGCGGAATGCAATTCAACAGCTCCCAACCCAGGAAACCGGACATGGTCTTTTGTTTTGGGTGCGTAAGTTGTAGGCCGCCAGCTCGCTGGCGCTGATTGAACGCGAGCAATCCGCCAAAGGCGGACAAGGCCCTGCCCGTCCTTTGGCGGGTCGCTGCCTACCATTCATGGAGTTGTGCACCCAAAACAGAAGATCATGGGAAACGCGCCCCACTCAGGGCCGCCCCCAACCACTCGCTCCACTCGCGTCCGCGCCCACCGGGAGAGTTGGTCGGTCCAAAGCCGTGCGGGCGTGCCCCACGTTTCAACAGCGGATTGCGGACGAGCGTCCCGGGTTGAAAGAAATGTGGTTACCGCTCAGGCGGCGCCTCGCTAGAACTTCAGATGCTTTACGGTCACGCCCTTGTTGATGAGCTGCTTCAGCGAATCGATGCCGATGCGGAGGTGGTCCTTGACGAAATCCTCGTCGACGCGGCGGTCGCTTGCGGCGGTCTTCACGCCTTCCGGCGTCATCGGCTGGTCGGAAACCAGCAGCAGCGCGCCCGTGGGGATTTCGTTGTAGAAACCGGTCATGAAGATGGTCGCGGTCTCCATGTCGATGCAGATGGCGCGAATCCGCTTGAGGTACTTCTTGAAAACCTCGTCGTGTTCCCAGACGCGCCGGTTGGTGGTATAGACCGTGCCGGTCCAATAATCGCGGGCGTGATCGCGGATGGTTGTCGAGATCGCCTTTTGCAGCGCGAAGGCGGGGAGCGCCGGCACTTCGGCTGGAAAATAGTCGTTGCTGGTCCCCTCGCCGCGGATGGCGGCGATCGGCAGGATCAAATCCCCCAGTTCGGCGCGGTGCTTGACACCGCCGCATTTGCCCAGAAAAAGCACGGCCTTCGGTTCGACCGCGCTGAGGAGATCCATCACGGTCGCGGCCGTGGCGCTGCCCATGCCGAAATTGATGATCGTGATGTCGTCGGCTGTGGCGCTGGGCATCGGCTTGTCGCGGCCGATAATCGGCACGCGATGCCACTGGGCAAAAAGCCGGACATAATAATCGAAGTTGGTGAGCAGGATATAATCGCCGAACTTGTTCAGCGGCACCCCGGTGTAGCGGGGCAGCCAGTTCTCGACGATGGTGCGACGGTTGATCATGGGCGGAGTCTAGTCCACGGAGTCACTCGAATACACCGAAAAAAGCGCCGGAGGCGCCGGGACGGCGCATTTCCCGGTTGTCGATACCCCTGATCCAACATCCCTGGCAGGCCTGGCTGTGGGAGGGGCTTTACGCCCCGACTTGGTGGCGCATGTCGTGCGTCGGGGCATGAAGCCCCTCCCACAGTCGCACCGCCAATCGGCAGAAACGCCCGCAACCGGACGGGATCGACAGCGTGGGTGTGGCCGCTATTTCAGACCCGATGCCCGATGCCGAAATTCCACGCTCGTCTTGCCGCACACCGGATGCGCGCGGGCGCTGACATGACCGCCAACCAGAAAGCGTTCGCCGGCGGAGTGGCGTGGCTCGTGTATGCCGGTGTGACCGTGCCGGGCATCCGGCACGAGGCCGTCGCGCATGCGCTCCTGGTGTTCGCGGCGCTCGTGCTCGTGCCACTCGTGCTCGAATTGAACGTGGACCCCGATGAACCCGGCGCGTCAACACGCCCGGCGCGGTGGGCGCGCGCGCTGCAATTACCGGCGGCGGTGTTGCTCGCCGCTGCCTGTGAGATGCGACCGGGCCTGGTTGCGGCCTTGGTGGCGCTGCCGTGGGTTAGCTTCACCGCCGTGCTCGCGGTCGCGGGCTGGCAGCGGGCGGCGGCCGGGGGATGGGGGAGGTCGCCGGGCCGGCTCTGCGCGGATGCGGCGCTCCTCTTCGCGAGCGTGGGCGGAGCCTGGACGCTTGCGGATCGCGCAGGCTGGCGCCCGCTGGATATCGATTCCGCCATCGTCGCCCTGACGGCGGTGCATTTTCACTACGCGGGCCTGATCCTGCCGACGCTGACGGGGCTGGTGCTGCGGCGCTACCCCGACGCGCGTTTTGCGATGACGGCGGGAGTCGGGGTGGTGTTGGGTGTGCCGGCGGTCGCGGTGGCGCAGCTGGCGCGGCAGCTGGGCGGCGGACCGGAACTCGAAGGCGCGGCGGGTGGCGGGCTCGCCTTGTGCGGGATGGCCGTCGGGATTCTCTACGTGCGCATGGCCACGGAGGATTTCGGCTCGCGGCTCGCGCGCGGCTTGTGGGGCGTGGCGGGGGCGTCGCTGTTTTTCGGCATGGTCCTCGCGGGACTCTACGCCATGCGGGGCTTCGCGCGACCGTTGCCCTGGCTCGACGTGCCGTGGATGCGAGCGCTGCACGGGGTGGCGAACGCGTTTGGCTTCGGACTGTGCGGCGTGCTCGGGTGGCGGCTGGCGCGGCGGACGAGTGAACCTCGACGGGGTGGAGGCGTTTTACGGTAGCGGCAGGAAAGCGGCAGTAGAATCGGCGGCGAAAGCCGCAATCTCGCCGGCGCGTTCGCGCAGCAGTTTTTCGAGGCGGGCGGTGGAACAGTTGCCAAGAGAGAGGCCGATCACTTTTGGCGGCGCGCCGCGCAGGAAACTCAGGTGGTGAAAATCCTCGTCCTTCGACACGATGATGAAACCGTGTTCCAGCGCGTGCTGCCAAACGAGGGTGTCGGGCGCCCGGGCGAGTCCGAGATTTCGCACGTGATCGCTATCCTGAAAAAGCGTCGCCAACCGCGCGGGCAGCGCTGGCGACAGGTTCTCGTCGAACAGTAGCTTCACGCCGCGTGGCTGCGGTAGAGCCGGCGTTCACGGTCGGCGGCAAAGGCCAGACACGCCTTGATATCCTCGGCGGTGAGATCGGGGAAATCGGCCAGAATCTCCTGCTCGGTCATGCCGCCGGCGAGGTAGTCGAGCACATCGTAAACCGTGATGCGCAGCCCGCGGATACACGGCTTGCCGCCCCGCTTCCCGGGCTCGACAGTGATAATGTGTTCGTAATTCACGAGCGGGAATCTGGCCGCAGGCGGGTCGCTTGGCAAGCGTGGGCTCGCCAGATTCGAACGGTGGCAGACTCAGTAGCGATCCCGGCGATGCAGCCGTCGGCCCCAAACCCGAAAGCTGATCCCGTCGGCTCGTTAGCGGGACGCCGTGCTTGGGTCTGGCCGATGCAACGAGCGATGGAGCGGAAAAATTGCGGTTGCCCGCTGCGCGGACGTGCCTACCGTTTCACCATGAAATATCGTGTGGTGCTCGTCCCCTCCGAAAACGGATACGCGGTCAGTTGTCCCGCGTTGCCTGGCTGTTGGTCGCAGGGAGCCAACGAAGAGGAAGCGCTGGCGAACATCCGCGACGCGATGCGGGATTATGTCGAGGTGCAGGCCGAATTGCTGGCCCGTGAGGCGTGCGCGGCTGGCACACCGGCGCTGGTGCGCCAAGTCGAGCTGGCCGGCGCGTAGGCCATGCCGCGGCTGCCCGGGATCGGCCACAAGGACGCGGTCCGCGTCTTTCAAAAACTAGGCTACACCGTCGAGCGCGAGGGCAAGCTTCCCGCTTTCGAAAGAACCCGCTACTGCCTTCCTCAACCGCGCGAAGGGGAGACCTTACAATTCTATCCGAGTGCCCGGCACCGACCTTTACTTTTGCCCGCAATCGCAGAGGTCTGAAAAGGTCGAGCGGCTCAGAAGACTGTTCTCTCGCCTCACGCTGCCTGACGGCAGCGATTTTCCTCCCGCCAGCGTCGACGTCTCGGTGGAAACCGAGCCGCCGATTCCTACCTAACAATCCAGCTAGATTGCCACGGTCGGCAAGCCTCCCTCAAAATGACAAACTGGGAGTTCATTGGCAGCGCAGCGAAAATTCCAGCAAGAGCCTCGATTCCCCGATGCACGGCGCAAGTCCCATTGGATTCTTCGCTGCGCTCAGAATGACAGACTGTTTTGTAGACTCCTCCCTCACACCTCCGCGAGCGCATTGGCGGTGTTGAGGTGCTCGGGGCCGGTGTATTTTTCCGACTGCTCGTCGGCGTGGTAGCTCGAGCGCACGAGCGCGCCGCTTTCGACGACCCCGAGGCCGATCGACAGGCCAAAATTCTTCCACTGGAGGAATTCCTCCGGCGGAGCCCACCGCGCAACGGGCAGGTGTTTCTGCGTGGGCTGGAGATACTGGCCGATGGTAAGGATGTCGGTCCGGTCCGCCGCGACGTCGCGGAGGGTCTGCTCGATCTCCGTGGGCGTCTCGCCGAGGCCGAGCATGATGCCGGTCTTCGTCACGAACCCGCGGCTCTTCGCATGCCGCAGCACCGAGCGCGAGCGGTCGTAGCGGGCCTGGACGCGGACGGGTTTCTGCAGCCGCTCGACCGTCTCCAGGTTGTGGTTGAAAATATCCGGCTTCGCCTCGAGCACGACATCGACGTGGTCGGTGTTGCCCTTGAAATCGGGGGTGAGGACCTCGATCGCGGTCTGGGGATTGCGGTGGCGGATCGCGCGAATTGTGGCGGCCCACACGGCGGCCCCGCCGTCGGTGAGCTCATCGCGCGCCACGCTCGTAATCACACAGTGCTTCAGGTTCATTTTCGCCACGGCGTCGGCGACGCGTGCGGGCTCGCCGAGGTCGAGCTCCGTCGGGCGGCCGGTGGCGATGGCGCAGAAGTTGCACGAGCGCGTGCAGATGTTGCCCAGGATCATCACGGTGGCGGTGCCGCGCGACCAGCATTCCCCGAGGTTGGGGCACTGCGCGCTCTGGCAGACGGTGTGCAGCTGGTTGTCGTCGACCAGCCGGCGGGTTGCCGAATAGCCGGGGCCGCCGGGCAGCTTGGCCCGGAGCCAGGAGGGTTTGCGCGTGATGTCCATCAAAGTGCGAAAGGCAGAGTCAACCACGGATTACAGGGATCGACACGGATTATTTTTCAAATGATTTCGTCCACAACGCCATCGCTGGAACAACTCAAACCTTTTGCCCACGGAACACACGGAACACACGGAAGTGGCAGATCAGGGTTCCGTGTATTCCGTGTGTTCCGTGGGCAATAATCTCTCCGTTCGTTCGGTTGCGGCGTGCGCCGCGCGGTGGGCAGACACCTGCGGCGCCTATAAGCGCCACGCAAACTCCCACAGGCACTCAAGACTCTTTTTCGCCTTTTTGCGGCCAAATGGATTGGCGGATCGCCGCCAGATGCTCCGGCAGCCGCCGCCAGAATTCGGCGGCGAGCACGGCTTTCACCGCGGCGAGGTCGAGTTCGCGCCCGAGTTCCGCCTGCATCGACGTGACCGTGCCGTCGGCGGCATCGATCCCGCACGGGATGATGCCGGCGTAGGGGGCGAGGCCGACGTTTACGTTGAGCGCGAAGCCGTGGTACGTCACCCAGCGGCGGACGGCGACGCCGAGGGCGGCAATCTTGCGCGGACCGAGCCAGATGCCGGTCTTGCCGTCGCGCCGCGCCGCCGGGAGCCCGAGCGTGCCGAGCGCGTCGATCAGCACTTGCTCGAGGAAGCGAAGGTAAGCGTGCAGGTCCTGGTGGCCGGCCAGCGACACGATGGGATAGCCGACAATCTGGCCGGGGCCGTGATACGTGACGTCGCCGCCGCGGTTGGTCTGGACGAGCTCGATGCCTTCGCGCGCGCGGCGGGGGTCATCCCACACGAGGTGCGCTTCGGCGCCGCGGCGCAGGCCGACGGTGAAAACCGGCTCGTGTTCGGTGAACACGAGCGTGTCACCGATCGCGCCGGCGATGCGCTGGGCGACGAGCTGCTCCTGCCGGCGCCACGCGTCCGCGTAACGCGTGCGGCCCCAATCCAGGGTCGCGGGCGGGACGGCGGTCGTCGTGGCGGGCATGGAAGCCAACGTCATGAGATTCGTGGCGAAGGCAACCTGGGTGAGTTTCTTAAAAAACAAATGGTAGCGCCGTGAGAATTCCGCCAACGTGCACACGCCAACGGGACAGACTGCGTGTGCAGCATTTCGGACCGCAGAAGTCCGTCCCTCCATTCCGCCGCCCCACTATGATCTCTTGTCCCCAGCTTCTATTCTGCTCCTCTGGCGATCTGCTGGACTCGGCCGAGAATTACACCATGGGAGTGAACTCATGAGTGATCAATCCGATTCCCGCACGGCCCTGGGCTCGGCTCGCCGGACGTTCCTCCGGCAGGCGACCAGCGCCACCGCTGTCGTTGCCGCGACCAATGTGTTGACAACTTCCGTCCATGGGGAAAGCCAGGCGCCCGCACCAGGTCGCGGCGGTGGCGCCATTGACCTCACTGAAGCCGGCGGGCTGCAGGCCGCGCTCGATGCCCTGCCAAAACACGGCGGCACAATTTTCATCCCGGCTGGCAAACACAGGATCGACCGGCCGGTGGCGAAGAAGCTGATGGAGGGCCAGCACCTTTCGATCGTCGGTGAGGGCCGTGGCAGTGTGCTGGTCAACACCAACACGGCCGGTGAGCCGCTGCTGCAGATCACCGGCGTGGTCGGCTCGTGGTGGCCGGACCTGCGGATGACCATCCGGGATCTCACGTTCGAGGGCAACCACCGGAGCGGCGATGGACTGGTGGTCATGTTCCCGAACGACACATTGGTGGACACCTGCTTCTTCCTCAGCCACGGCGGACATGCGATCCGGCTGGCCCCGCAAGGCACCAACGTGACGGTCCGCGACTGCTGGATGCGCGACTGCAAACGCGGCGTACGGGCAGAGGGCATCCACCACCTGACGCTCCACGGAAATCAGACCCGACGGCTCAACGGTGGCCAGGAGCAGGGGGAGCACGTGTATCTGGGCTGGAGTTGCCGCGAAATCCGCGTCGTCAACAACCACTTTGCCTACGGTGACAACACCGCCATCATCCTCGACGGCACCGCCCAGCACGTCATTGCCAACAACACCATCGAAGGTTTTCGAATTTCCATCGAGGCGCGCGGCGTCGACGCGAAGAAGCCGCGCGACCACTGCCGCGACATCGCCATCACCTCGAACTACCTGCACTCCGACATTGGCGTGCGCCTGACCGGCCCGTGCCGCGGTTTTGCCATCACGGGCAACAACTTCATCAACAACACCGAGGCCGCCGTACTTATTGAGCAGGCGGAAGGTGCCGGCAAACATGCCATCACGGGCAACATGATTCGCAAGAGCGTCTATGACGGCGCGCTCTTTCCGGTGCCAAAGATGCTGCCGGTCCAAGGCGGGATTTTGCTGGGCGGTGCTGGCGACTGTATCGTCTCGAACAACCTGCTCGACGCCATTGATCCCGGCCCTGCGATCAGCGTCGGCCCCGGCGGCGGCCGTCACGTCATCACCGGCAACCGTATCGTTGGCGCGAAGGGCGAACCGCTGGCCATCCGCGCGCCAGGTTGCGTCGTGGAGCACAATCTAATTGCCTAGTCCCACGAAGGAAGGCCGACGAACGAGATTTCACAGGACATTTCCGAGGCCTTGAAGCCCGCCGCTTTCGAATTTGTACCAGCGTAGCCCAACCACCAAACCAATCCAGACCATGCATCTTGCGAACCCACCCCGACGCCGAAGCGCCTTTGCGCTTTCGCATGCCATCATCACCAGCCTGCTCTTCGCGCCGTCGTTGT
>JACQWL010000403.1 GCA_016209255.1 Verrucomicrobiota bacterium | reverse complement strand
TGAAGTGCAGGCGCTCGCGGGCGCGGTGGGGGATGTTGGCGGGCATGGGTGAGGGTGAACGCCGAGCATCGAACAACGGACGCCGAACATTCAACGTTCAAGTTGCGGGCGGGGAACTAACGGGCGCATCTCGCTCTCTTGCCACTGGAGACGCGACGCCCTCGTCGCGTGGGTTGAAACCGCGACGGGGGCATCGCGGCTCCAATCCGGGAACTAACCACTTGCCTAGCGCCGGGGCGCGGGGTTGTCTCCCCGGTTCAATTCAAGCACCGACCCATGGCCGAGATTAACAAGAGCTACGAACCGCGCGATGTCGAAAAGAAGTGGTATGCCGCCTGGCAGGCCGCGCACGCGTTCGCCGGCAAGGTGACGCCGGGCAAGGAGCCCTATACCATCGTGATTCCGCCGCCGAACATCACGGGCGTGCTCCACATGGGCCACGTGTTGAACAACACGCTTCAGGACATTCTCATCCGCCGGGCGCGGCTTGAAGGGAAGGCCGCACTCTGGATTCCGGGCACCGACCACGCGAGCATTGCCACGCACAGCGTGCTCGAGCGCGAGCTGCGCAAGGAGAAGAAAACGCGTTACGATCTCGGCCGCGACAGGTTCGTCGAGCGCACGTGGGCGTGGCGCGAGAAGCATGGCACCATCATCATCGAGCAACTGCAGCGCCTCGGCGCGTCGTGCGACTGGGAGCGCACGCAGTTCACGATGGACCCGCACTACTCGCGGGCCGTGCTGACCGTGTTCACCGACTTGTTCCGCAAGGGGCACATCTACCGCGGCAAGCGGATGGTGAACTGGTGCCCGGCATCGCAAACCGCGCTCAGCGACGAGGAGGTGATCATGAAGCCGGTCAACGGCACCATGTACCGGGTCCGTTACGAGCGGGTCGATGCGCCCGGTCAGTATATCGAGGTGAAGACGACGCGGCCGGAGACGATTCCGGGCGACGTTGCCATCGCCGTGCACCCGGGCGACCCGCGCTATACGGGCCTGCTGGGCCAGAAAGTTCGCCGGGCGCTCGGACCGGCGGCGGAAATTCCGATCGTCGCCGACACGGCAGTCGATCGGGAGTTCGGCACAGGTGCGCTGAAGATCACGCCGGCGCACGACAAGGCCGACTTCGAGATCGGGCTGCGCCACCAGCTGCCGGTCATCGACGTGCTCAACGCCGACGGCCGGCTCAACGAATTCGCCGGTCCGGAACTCGCGGGCCTGGATCGTTTCGCCGGCCGCAAGCGGGCCGTCGAGCTGCTGAAGGCTTCCGGTGCGCTCGTGGCCGAGGAAGCGTACGCCAACAACGTCGGCTATTCCGAGCGGGCCGATGTACCGATCGAACCGCGGCTCACGTGGCAATGGTGGCTGCGGTACCCGCGCGTCGAGGAGGCCAGGGCGGCGGTGCGCGACGGGCACATCAAGTTTCACCCCGAGCGCTGGAGCAAAGTTTATCTGCACTGGCTGGACAACATCCAGGACTGGTGCATCAGCCGCCAGCTCTGGTGGGGGCACCGCATCCCGGTGTGGTATCGCAAGGGCATCGACCGGGAGAATCTCACCGAGGCCGATGTGCGCGATCCCGCGAAGGTCCACGTGTCGCTCGAAGGCCCGGGCGATCCGGAGAATTGGGCGCAGGAGGACGACGTGCTCGACACCTGGGCGTCGTCCTGGCTCTGGCCGTTCGCGACGCTGGGCTGGCCGGACGAGGCGGCGGCAAAGCGCGCAGGGCTCGACTACTTTTACCCGACCACGACGCTCGTCACGGGGCCGGACATCATCTTTTTCTGGGTCGCACGCATGATCATGGCCGGCCTCGAATTCATGCGGCCGGGGGAGCCGATCGAGCGGCGGATTCCGTTCCGGCACGTGTACTTCACCGGCATCATCCGCGATGCGCAGGGCCGCAAGATGTCGAAATCGCTCGGCAACTCGCCCGACCCGCTCGACCTGATCGACAAGTACGGCGCCGACGGGCTGCGTTTCGGCATCGTGTCGATCGCGCCGCAGGGCCAGGACATTCGCTTTCAAGAAGACCGGATCGAGGGCGGGAAGAATTTCTGCAACAAGCTGTGGAACGCGAGCCGCTTTCGCCAGATGAGCGGCGAGGCGGGCGACAACTCCTCGCTCTGTGCCGTTCTCGCGCGGCTCGAGGCCGGCAAATTCGACGCCGATGATCACGCGATTCTCGATCGCCTGCTCGCCACGACCCGCGAGGTGGATCGTTGCTTCGCCCACTTCGAGTTCAGCGCGGCGGTGCAGGCGCTTTATTCGTTTTTCTGGGGCGATTTTTGCGACTGGTACGTGGAAGTCTCGAAGTCGAAGCTCCAGTCGGCCGACACGAAGCCCAATTGTCTCGCGATTCAGGATCTCGTGCTGCGGCAGACCCTTTTGCTGCTGCACCCGTTCATTCCGTTCATCACCGAGGAGCTGTGGCACCTGCTGGGTTACGGTTCCGCGGGTGCATTCATCGAGGAGGTGCGGTTGGAAAACGCCTCGCAGATCGCGACGAATTCCCTCGCGCGGGGGCTCGCCCTGGATCGGGCGGCGGTGGCATCGGTCGAGAAGCTCAAGGGTTTCACCTCGCAAGCCCGGGCGCTCAAGGCGGACCACAATCTCGCCAGCCGGCGCGACGTGCGTTTCTTCGTGATCGCCGCGGAGGATGACTGGGCGGTGATTGCCGGAAACCTGGCCAAGCTGGTGCGCATGGCCGGCGCGGCGGAGATCGCGCGGCGCGATTCCGTCGCAGGCGCGCCCGCGGTGGTGACGCCGCTGGGCACGCTTTATCTCGATCTGGCCAGCACCGTCGATGCGGGCGCGGAGAAACAGCGGCTCACGAAGGAACTCGAGCAAATCGCTAAACACGTTGCCGGCACCGAGGCGCGCCTGGCGAACGAGGCGTTTGTCAGCAAAGCCCCGGCGGCGGTGCTCGCGGGCGCCAGGCAGCAGCTCGCCGACCAGCGCGCGAAGCGGACGGAGTTGGAGCGTTTGCTGGCGGCGTTGGGGTAGGGCGGGCCGCCGGCCGGGCGGGGCGCCAAGCGAACGATCGCTGCTGCAGTTCGTCTGCCGCTGCCTTGACGGCGCGCGTCAGCGAGGTAGTATTCGCCGGGTGGACTACTCGGGCATAATTACCATCGAGCCGGGCAAACGGAGCGGGAAGCCCTGCATCCGCGGGACGCGCATGACGGTGACCGACGTCCTCGAATACCTCGCCTCCGGGATGACGCATGAGCAGTTGCTCGCCGAGTTTCCCGACCTCACTGAGACAGACATCCGTGCCTGCCTCGCGTTTGCCGCCGACCGTGAGCGCAAACTCGCGAGCCTGCCGGGATGAAACTGCTCTTCGACCAAAACCTCTCGCCGCGGCTGCCGCGAGTGCTGGAGGATCTCTTTCCGGGCAGCCAGCACGTCCGCGAGATCGGTCTGCACGATGCGGGTGACGCTGCGATCTGGGACTACGCATCAGCGCATGATTTTGTCATTGTCTCAAAGGATTCCGATTTCCAAGCACGCAGTCTTTTGCTCGGTGCGCCTCCGCAATTCGTCTGGCTGCGCCTCGGCAACTGCTCGGTTGCCGAGAGCGCCGAACTCCTGCGTCGGCATTCGGTGACGCTGCACACGTTCGCTCAAGACACCGCACAATCTCACCTCATGCTGCCATGACCCAGACGCCCCGCATTCTCGCGTTTTCCGGCAGCGCCCGCCGCGACTCGCTCAACAAGAAACTCCTGGCCTCCGTCGTCGAAGCGACCCGCACGGCGGGCGGGGAAGTGACGCTTGTCGACCTCAACGATTTTGTGCTTCCGCTCTACCACGGCGATCTCGAGGCCGCCGACGGCCTGCCCCCGAATGCCGCGAAACTCATCGAGCTCATTATCCAACACCAGGCGCTGCTCATCGCGTCGCCCGAGTATAATTCGATGATCACGCCGCTGCTGAAGAACACGCTCGATTGGTGCACGCGCGCCGATGAAAATCCCTTCCCGGGCAGGGTGGCCGCGGTCGTCTCGGCCTCGCCGGGGATGTTCGGCGGCATCCGCTCCATGACGCTTGCGCGGCAGTTGCTCACGCATCTCGGCTGCCACGTCATCTCCGCCCAGTGCATCCTGCCGCAGGCAGACAAGGCTTTCGATCCGACAGGACGGCTCAAGGACCCCCGCGCGCAAAAATCCGCGCAAGCCGTCGCGGAGCAGTTGGTGCAAACGACGGCGCGCCTGAGCGCGTGAATGCGGCGGACGGTGGGCCGGATCACGCGCGCACCAATGGCGGTCAAACTCGGCGCGGTGCAATCCCGCGATTGCCGCCTACGGCCGGAGGAACGGATCCGGGCCGCCCGGATACTCCCGCAGGCGGTCACCGCGGTCGAGGTCGTTTCGGTAGAGGTCACCGCCGCGGTAACCGTAGTCATAATACCCGTTGGGCGACTTGATATGGGTCTCGCGGTAACTCACGGTGATCGAGTAGCGGCGCTCGGGATCGTCCATCGTCAGGACCATCCCGCCGCTTCTCTCGCTGTAACCGCCTTTGCCCATGCCGTAGCTCAGCGAGAATGAGCCGTGGATTTCGCGGCCCTTCCTGGTTTCGGCCGGCGTCAGGCGCGCGACCGGGGAAAGGAAGACGGGCGGGGCGAGCAGCGCACGGGCGAGCCCGCCGGCTTCGCGGCGCTCGACGATGGCGTCGAGGCGCGGCAGTTCGGCGGGGGTCAGCAACGTGAGTCCGGCATTGCGGCGCTCGTCAGCGGTCAGCCGTTGAGAAAAACTCGCCGGGGCGCCGGGTGCCGCCGTCGGCGCCGAGCGCGCCGCGGTGTCGCGGCGCACGAGAGCGTCGAGGACCGCGACCTGATCGGTCGAAAGCCGGTTGATGCCGATTTCAGTTCGCTCGGCCACGCTGAGCCCCTGGGAGAATCGCCCGTCGCCGCTCGCGGCGCCGGCGGTTCCGGCGGCGGCGAGAAAGCCGGCGAGCAGGGTAATCCACGCTTTGACCATGGTGAAAGTATGGTGCACGAAATCCCAAGACTCACGCCCAAAGTGTCAGGTTCCGTTTTTTTGCGGCGACCGGCAGCGGCTTGCAGGCTCGCTTCGACCGGCAACTTCACCACAGGATTTGCGATGGTCATTTCGAGCGATCGACAGCCCGCCGTGGGATTCATCTTCGTTACGCTCGTTCTAATCGTGCTCGGCTTCGGCATCATCATTCCCGTGTTGCCCGGGCTGGTGACAGAGTTCGAGGGCGGCAGCACGGCGGAAGGGGCGCATTCCTTCGGCTGGCTGGTGGGCTCGTTCGCACTGATGCAATTCATTGCCGCGCCCGTCCTCGGCGCACTTTCCGATCAATATGGCCGCCGCAGGATCATTCTCATCGCCCTCGGCGGCTCGGCCGTCGATTACCTGCTGATGGGATTTGCCCCGAGTCTCGGCTGGCTGTTCGTGGCGCGCATCATTGCGGGACTCACGGCCGGCGCGCTGGCGACGTGCAACGCCTACGTTGCCGACGTCACGCCGCCGGAGAAACGTGCGCAGGGTTTCGGGCTGCTGGGCGCGGCGTTTGGGCTTGGGTTCGCGATCGGTCCCGCGATTGGCGGGTTCCTGGGCGGCATCAATCTGCGACTGCCGTTTTTCTTGGCGGCGGGATGCGTCGGATTCAACTGGCTGTATGGCGCGTGGGTGCTGCCGGAATCACTGCCGCTGGCGAATCGCCGGAAATTCGAGTGGCGCCGGGCGAATCCCGTGGGCGCATTGCTCAACCTGCGGCGGCTTCATGGCATCGGCGGGCTCGCCGGCGTCCATTTTCTCTTTATGACCGGACACACGATGCTCCAGAGCATCTGGGTGCTTTACATGGGTTATCGTTTCGGCTGGTCGCCCGGGCAGGTGGGCATTTCGCTCATGGTCGTCGGCGTGGCGTCGGCGATCGTGCAGATGCGGCTGGTCGGTCCCATCCTCCAGCGAACCGGCGAAAAAACCGGACTCGTGCTGGGTTTGTTGTGGACGGCGATCGTGTTCGTGTTGTACGGCGTCGCGCCGCAAGGCTGGATGATTTACGTCCTCGTGTGCCTCGGCACGTTGGGCGGAATAACCGGGCCGGCGGCACAGGCGTTGATTACGCGGCGCGTGCCGGCGGACGAACAGGGCGCGGTGCAGGGGTCGTTCGGCAGCCTGGCGAGCCTCGCGGGCGTGTTCGGGCCGCCGCTGGCCGCGTGGAGCTTCGGCGCCTGCATCGCGCCCGGCACTCGCGTGCAGCTTCCCGGCGTCGCGTTTTTCGAAGCCGCGTTGTTGTGTCTCGCGGCGCTGGTGCTCGCGTTGCGAACGCTGGGTGCGCCGCCCGCCGCGGCGCCGGCGCCCGCCCGGGTTTGACGCGAGCCGCTGCATCGAATTCCAATGCGATCCGTCATGCTCGCCGCAGAGCTTTTTCACTCAAACCAAACCCACCCACCCACGTTCTGATGCTCCCTTACGCGCTCACCATTTTTACGGGGGCATTCCTGCTTTTTCAGGTTCAACCGCTGATCGGAAAATACATCCTGCCCTGGTACGGCGGCGGGCCCGGAGTGTGGACGACGTGCCTCCTGTTTTTCCAAACCCTGCTGCTCGGCGGATATGCCTATGCGCATTTCACCTCCACGCGGCTCAAGCCGAAGACCCAGGCGGTCCTGCATCTCGTCCTGCTCGCCCTGTCCCTCGCCCTGCTGCCGGTGACGCCATCCGAGAGCTGGAAGGCGCACCTCGTGGGCAACCCCACCTGGCACATCCTGCTCCTGCTCACGGTCACGATCGGCCTGCCGTATTTCGTGCTTTCGTCGACGGGAGCGCTGATGCAGCAGTGGTTCAGCCAGACCAATCCCGGGGTGTCGCCCTACCGGCTGTATGCGCTGTCGAACGTCGGGTCACTGCTGGCGCTGCTGAGCTATCCACTTTTTGTCGAGGTGAATTTCTCCCGGCACGCGCAGGCGAGCCTGTGGTCGGCGGGGCTCGCGGTGTTTGTGGTGTTCTGCGCTTTTTGCGCGTTGCGGGTGTGGCGGAGCAATGGCGCCGCCCTTGCGCCGGCCGGCCCCGCCGCAACGCCGGAGGACACGCCGGCGCCCGGTGTCGCGCTTGCGCCGGCGGTCGAATTCTCGCCGGAGGGGACGCCGACGCCAGGGGGCACGCTTGCGCCAGAGGGCTCGCCGTCGCCGGAGACCACGTTGCCGCCGGCCGCGGCTGAGCCGCCGTCATCGCTCGACAAGCTGTTCTGGGTGAGTCTGCCGGCGATTGCCTCGATCCTGCTGCTCGCGACAACCAACAAGCTGTGCCAGGAGGTCGCGGTCATTCCCTTCCTCTGGGTACTGCCGCTCAGTCTGTATCTGCTGAGCTTCATCATCAGCTTCGACCACGCGCGTTGGTATCATCGCGGCGTGTTCAGTGCGCTGCTGGTCGTGGGCGTGGCGGCTGTATGCCAGCTCCTGCCGGCGGGCACCGATGCGCCGATGCCGGCGCAGATCATCGGTTACACCGGCACGCTTTTCGTCGCCTGCATGGTGTGCCACGGCGAGCTCTACCGGCTCAAACCGCCGCCACGACATCTGACCTCCTATTTCCTCTACATCGCGGCGGGCGGTGCGCTGGGTGGTTTTCTTGTGGCAGTGGTTGCTCCGGCGGTCTTCCAGGACTATCGCGAACTTCAAATCGGCCTCTGGTTGCTCAGCTACGCCGGCGGCGTGTTGTGTTTTCACCACCGCAGCCGGACGCTGGCGCTCGGCGCCGCGGTCGGAGCCATGGCGATGACGCTGACCATTCCATGGCTGCGGACGTACTTTGACTCCAGCAGTGGAATCTGGACGGAGTTGCTGGCGTTTTTCCGCGACCGCGCGCTTTACGTTTTCATTGGCCTCGTGATCCTGGTGGCATGCTTGTTCGATGTGCGCCGGCGGGCTGTGCTGGCGGAGTGGCAGCCGCGGATGGCGGCTTTCATCATGGTGCTGTCGGTCGGGGTCGGTGCGCTCTTCGTCGTGCAATGGCGCGATCGCGGCACGGTGCGGATCATCTCGGAGTCGCGGAACTTCTACGGCACGCTCAAGGTGTACGATTATTATCCGGATGACGAGGAGGACAATTATCACCTGCTGTTGCACGGGGCCACGACGCATGGCCTGCAATTCGTGGCCCCGGCGCGCGCGCTGCTGGCCACAACCTACTATGCCGAGGCGAGCGGCGTCGGACTCGCGATCAACCGCCTGCCCGAGGGACCGCGGCGGCTCGGGCTCGTCGGGCTCGGCACCGGCACGCTGGCGGCGTATGGCCGGCCGGGCGACGCCCTGCGGATCTACGAAATCAACCCGGCGGTCGAGCAGTTGGCGCGGAAGGAATTCACCTATCTCGAATACTGCCAGGCGAAGGTGGAGATCGTGATGGGCGACGCGCGTCTCTCAATGGAGCGGGAGCTGGCGGAGAAACACCCCCAGCAATTCGACCTGCTTGCGCTCGACGCGTTCAGCAGTGACGCGATTCCCGTACACCTGCTGACGAAGGAGGCGTTCGAGATTTATCTGCGCCAGCTCAAGCCCGATGGCGTGATCGCGGTGCACATCTCGAATCGCTATCTCAACCTGCGCCCGGTGGTGGAAACCCTGGCGGCGCACTTCGGCCTGGGGGTGGTCAGCATCTCGGAAGACACCGAGCCGGCCTGGTGGGTCTACTCGACGACCTGGATGCTGCTGACGAAGAACAAGGCTTTCCTCGAGCATTCGACGATCAAGGACGTGGCGGACGAGCCCGAGAAACCGGGGAAGCCGGTGCCGCTGTGGACCGACGACTTCACGAACCTGTATTCGATCCTGAAGTAAGCGGTGGCCGCACGCGCCGTCGGGCCTGGCAATTCCCGCCGAGAGGAATGCCCCAACCATTTTAACCGCGGAACACGCAGACCACGCGGAAAACGGAATGGAATCCGTTTTCCCGGTTTTTCTGCTTCCGCGTATTCCGCGTCGTCCGCGGTTAATGGATTGGAGAGGGTCAGAGCTGAACCGCAGATTTCGCAGAGGACCCAGATTGACGGGCGGACCGCGTGGCGCACGCTTGCCACATGGACACCGACGCAACGAACCGCCGGATCCGCTGGGGCGTACTTGGTTACGGGCGCATCGCCCGCGACGCCGTCATTCCCGCCATGCGGCGGGTGGCAAATTCCGAGTTTTACGCCCTGGGATCGCGGAGCGAGGCGAAGCTGAGCGAATGCGGCGCCCAGCACCCCGGGACGAAACCGTATCTTGGCTACGACGGGCTGCTCCGCGATCCCGATGTCGATGCCGTCTACATTGCGTTGCCGAACTCGCTCCACCGCGAATGGACGCTGAAGGCTGCCGCGCACGGCAAGCATGTGCTGTGCGAAAAGCCGATTGCGCTCACCGCCGCCGGGTGTCGCGAGATGATGGCGGCGTGCGCGGCGCACGGCGTCACCTTGATGGAGGCGTTCATGTATCGCTACACGGCACGCACGCGGCAGGTGCTCGACATGGTGCGCAGCGGGGTGCTCGGCGAAATCAAGCAGGTGAACTCGGCCTTTCGCTTCCTGGCCACCGACGTGGGGGCGATCGAACTCAATCCCGACCTCGGCGGCGGATCGCTGTACGACGTCGGCTGCTATCCGGTGAACTTCGTCGGCATGCTGGTTGACGCGATCGCCGGCGACGCGGCCGGTGGCGGAGGCCAGCCGGAGTCGGTGGCGGTCGAGTGCGTGTGCGCCGGTGGGGTCGACGTGAATTTCGCCGCGCTGCTGCGCTACCCGTCCGGCCTGCTCGCGACGGTTCAGTCCGGCTTCAACACCCACACGCGGGTTTTTTCGGAGATCATCGGCACCCGCGGTGTGCTGGAAGTTCCCGACACGTTTTTCGGCCACGCCGGCGCGCTGACGCTCACGGTGGGCGAGGACCGCAGGACGATCGCCGTTCCCGCCAGCGAGAGCTACCAGCTTGAGGTGGAGGATTTCGCCGACGCGATTCTCCAAAACCGCGCACCGCACTTCAGCCTGGCCGAGACGCTGCGCAACGCAGAGGTCATCGACCGGTTGCGCGCCGCGATGCGATGAGAAACCGGCTTGAAACTTGTAAGTGAGCCGTTCGCGGTCAATGCCGTGGAGGTGCAGTGCCGTCGCACTTGTCACAGAAGTTCAGCCAGAGCCTCTTTCGACAGTCCCGCTTGATTCAGGATGTGAGATGAACTTCCTTCGCCGGTTTGAACCCGTTTCGAGTGCCCCAAGTTTCCAGATAAAGCTCGACGGCTTCACGCAGGTTCTTCTTGGCGGCTGCAAGGGTTTTGCCCTGAGTGGTCACCGGCACATCGAGGCAGCGCGCAATGAACCACTCGCCGTCGTTTTGAAATACCGCATGGATGGTCTTCATTTTGGGGATTATCCTCCGGCTGGTCGTTTTGGGAATCCCGGTTTTGAACCGAACATCTCCGCGGTGCCCTCTGTGACTTTTTCCAACTGACCGATGTGCACGGGGGAGAGACTTTGAAGCGGCTGCCGGTGGAGAAGGGCGAAATTGCTCACCGCGGGCGGGCCACGCTCTCTTTGCGGGCGGCCTTCAGGATGAGAAAAGTTCCCGGTGGGCCCGCTGAACGTGGAAGTTTTTGCTGGATTCTTGAACTTTGCGCCGTCAACGCTTTCGGCACTCCACGTGCCGCCGCAAGATCCAGAACAAGCCCGTTGGTTTGCCGAAGAAGTACAGCCGCACCAGCCGGCGCTTCGCGCTTATTTACTCGCGCGCTATCCGTCGCTGCCCGACGTCGACAACCTTGTGCAGGAGTGCCTCGTGCGCGTAGTGCGAGCGCGCGAGCGCGCGGCCGTTGAGTCGCCGCGGGGCTTGTTGTTCGCTACCGCGCGCAACCTGGCGCTCGACTTCATCCGCCGCCAGCAGGTCATCGCGTTCGAGCCGATTACGGAAATAGCCGATTCATCCGTCTTCACCGATGTCGCCAATGTCGCCGAAACCGTCAGTAAAAAGGAGGAGTTCGATCTTTTGACCCAAGCTATTCAATCGTTGCCCGAACGTTGCCGGCAGGTCTTCACGTTGCGAACGGCCTATGGGTTGGCCCATAAGGAAATCGCCGCACGGCTCGGCATCTCCGAAAATACCGTCGAGAAACAAATGACCAACGGCATCCGGCGCTGCACGGAATTCTTTGCCCGGCATGGCCTGCCGTGAGCCGTATCCATGCAATCGAATCCACAATCACGAATGAACGTACGGTTACCAAATGGTGTAGGGCTGGCGCTTGTCGCCATGCCGCGTTTTTCCGTCGAAGCGGCCCGTCGGCGAGCGACGGCGCTACACTCCATTGCATCGTTACGGCTGAGCTAAGCGCCCCGCATGTCCAACCGAAGTCAAAATCGCCCGAGCGTCCCGGGCATTGAAAAAGAAGCTGCGCAGTGGCTGGCGCGGCGTGACCGCGGTCTGTCTTCGGCCGAGCAGGACGACTATTTGCAGTGGCTGCGCCAGGATGCCCGCCATGGGGAAGCTCTCGCCCGGCACGAGGCGACATTGCGGCGGATGATGCGACTCGGGGACTGGCAGCCCGCACTCAGCGACGAACCAAATCCCGATCTGTTTGCACCACGGCGCCGGCTGCCGTGGCGCGCGTTCGTAGCAGGCACGGCGGCCGCGGCAGCGCTGGCGGTCGGCGGAGCGCTGTGGTGGCCTGCCGGACCTGCGGTGCCTGCGGTGGCGCAAAAGTCTTACCTCCGCATTAACGAGCGGGAAGCGCTGCCCGATGGATCGCTCGTGGAGTTAAAGGACGGCAGCCGGATCGCCATCGAGTTTTCCGAGGCGGAACGGTGTGTCCGCCTGATCGGTGGCGAGGTGCATTTCACGGTGGCGAAGAATTCGGCGCGTCCGTTCGTCGTCGAGACGGGCGGCGTGGCGATCCGCGCGGTCGGAACAGCATTCAACGTCCGTCTCGACGTGGCCGCCGTCGAGGTGCTGGTGACGGAAGGCAAGGTCGCCGTGCAACAGACCACCGACCACGGACTACGGACCACGGATCGGGCGGCAAGCGCCAGAGTGCCAGATGCCGCACTGGAAACCCGCGACAGTCGCAGTGGCGAGGCCGCTCCGTCCTCAGCCCTCCGTTCTCCGCCGTCCGGCACTCTCCTCGTCGCAGGCCAGCGAGCGCTCGTTTCGCTCGCGGCCGCCGCGCCGGAGCTGCGGGTGACCAATGTGACGCCGCAAGAAATCAAGGACACGCTGGCGTGGCAGGCGCCGCGGCTGCAATTCTTCGAAACGCCCCTCGCGGTGGCGGTTGCAGAATTCAACGCGCGCAACCGCACCCAGCTCGTGCTCGGCGAACCGGATCTCGGCACGGTGCCGATTGGCGGCACGTTTCGGGTCGACAATGTGGAAGGGTTTGTGCGCATGATCGAGGTGACGCTCGACCTGCGGGCCGAGCCGCGCGGCGGCAACGAACTCGTCCTGACCCGGTCGCGATAGCGGAGTGAGGCGGGGCAGCGAAGGGCGCACGGCACTTTTTTCGCCCGGAAGCAATCTTACAAGGCGGCCGCAGGAAGCCTGCCCTGAGGCTTGGCGAAGGGTCGGCAAACGTCCTGTCTGAGCTGTAGCGATGCAGTCGAGATGTAGGGGCGTCGCATGCCGACGCCCGTCGTACGACGAGGAAACGGGCGTCGGCGAGCGACGCCCCAACACCCGCCAATTAGTTTGCCCCGCTCAACGGGGGAATGGGGCTCTACTGCCTGAATACAACTCAGGCGCCCCACACCACGGCAGAAGTTTGGCCAACAATTGACACCGGTCCATGACGGCAAGACGCGGAAAAAAAATTTGCGGAAGGCATTACGGGAAATTCCGGTTCGCTCGTCTTCATGGTTGGCCGCTCTCTGCGGCCGCCGACCAGCTACCTCAACCGTTCCTTAGGTGCACTCCCACACCACACGCAACTCCGCAGCGATGCCCCGCACCTTCGCTCCCGCGTTCCTGCCG
>JACQWL010000415.1 GCA_016209255.1 Verrucomicrobiota bacterium | reverse complement strand
GCTCCTGTCGATTCTCGGGGTGACCCCATAGTTGGTGTATACGCCCTCACCTCGATAAATTACATATTACCAGCTGCTTCGCGATCGCCTGACCCAATTCTCGGTAAAGTCACGCTAGTTGCTAGTTGGCTTGCGAAATGTAGGCGCGGACCGCTGAGGGTGCGCCCATTTTGGGGCCTAGCGGCTCCCGCTGTGCCGGGCGGCCACGGGTGTGCGCAACCTGAGGGCGCGCGCACCTTTCCACGGGACGCCGTTCGGGGTGCGGGGGATCTGAACACCTCAGGCCTTACCATTCACCTTTTTCGGGGACGCGCGCCGATCTAGGCGACAAGGGTGAAGGGTGAGGCCTGAGGTCTTTTGGTCGCTGCGCGTATAGTAGAATCGTGGGTCATGCACAACCCTGTCCGGATCCGGCGGGGGGCCGCCGGGGCTCAGGGCGTTCGACGTTCGGTCGATCCTCAATAACGAGCCTTGCGAACATCGAACGCCCTGACCCCGTCAGATCGACCGCTTGGAGAACCGCCGGGGAAACGCAGGTCAACCGCGACCGCGTTCCGACACTCGTCACATCACCCTGAGGAGCTGGTCGCTTTCCACCGACCAAAACCCGTAGCGACACAGGACGATGTAATTGTCGGGCGGAACCATCAGCGCCGGGTTGGCGGTGCCAACCGGCGGCACGCGAAACTCGAGTTCCTGCGGGCCGATCAGGCGGAAATTCGGGACGCGGTGATAGATCATCCCCAACGCCCCGGGCGGCGGAGACACGTGGAGGTAAATACTGAAGAACGCCGGGTTCACTGTCGTAAAGTCCAGACTACGATCCAAAAGCCGTCCCTGCACCGTCTGGCCCGCCCCAGCCACTTGGGCGCTCAGCCGGAGGGCATGCACCGGCGGTCCGGCCGGCGGAGCCACGGCGGGAGGCGCCGGAGTCCTCGGGCGCAGGAGCATCATGAACAAGCTGAAGAGCGACCCGAAGAAGGTCCGGAACGTCAGCCAGAGGAGGTGGAAAAACACGGGTTTCGCCGGGGCGCTGGCGCTTCCCGGGGCCGGCGCGGGAGCGGGAGCCGGAGCGGCCACCGCAGGCACGCAGGGCAACGCCGCCCAATACGCACCCCACAAGGCGGGGTTGTTGCGATGATAGACACTCCGCGGCATGGACCGGGTCACCTTGCCGGCCTTGATGTCCGCGGCGTACCAATGGAAGAGCGACAGCATCGCGACATAATATCGCTGTCGCCCGACGTTGGCGCGAACGGCCGGTCCATTGTCCTCCGCGGAAACGACGTCTCCTTCGCCCGTCTCCAGCGGGGAAAGCCGCGACCAGTCGGTTGATCTCTCCGGAGATGAATGCGGCCGACGCCATGGGAAACTTTCTAGATTGCGGAGGCTTGGGTCCGCGGCGCAGTCACGGGGCTCACGACGTGAAGAACAAAACAGTCTGATGCCCTCGCGTCAATCGAGGTGCACTGTCCCGGGCGTTCGCGGCTCCTGAGCTTCCGCTTCGGCAGTTCTCGCCACCTACACCCTGGGCTTTGACGTCGCGTCACAAAAAGCTGGGAGAAACGACTGGATTTGAAGACACTGAATCAAATTGATCCTCCCTTTCATGAAGCATCCACCACCCCCGACGCGACGCCAGTTTCTCACCGCCACGGCCGCGACGGCCGGCAGCATGTTGCTGCTGGGCGTCTCCAGAAAACTCCACGCCGCGCCTTCGGATGGGGCTTCGACCGAACACTTCTTCTATCGGCTGGGCCCGGCCTGGCCCTACATCGACTCGCAACGGGACAACAGCGCCTTCGGCTTTGGCGATGGACAGATCGTCCTGTCCGAAGACAGTGGCAAGACATGGCCGCACCGCGCGGCGTTTGCCGAGGCTGAGAACATCACCTTCAGCTGCCTCTTAAAGAATGGAAACATCCTCTTTGCCACCCGGCAGCAGATCTTCCTGAGCACCGACAAGCTCAAGTCCCATCGCCCCATCCGGGTCAAGGATCGCGATGGCTCGGATTACATGCCGCACACGCCCGTCAACCCCGACCATCCCGGCTGGTATTTCCATTCGCTCGACGGCGAGCACACCTGGGACGTGAAGGGCTCGGAGATGCTCGTGTGGGGCAATTATTGCAACGTCGTTGGCGGCCCGGTCCCGGTGAATATTTACTATTCCACCGACAGCGGGCAGACCGTCAAGATCGCGTATTCCTTCGGGCAGAATTCGCGTTTCCAGCAGAAGGGCGCCAAACCGGGAACGCTGTTGGGCGATTCCAAGAATCCGCTCATCTGCCGTCACGTTCACTGCGTGACCTATAATCCCGTCGAGAATGCGTTCTACGCCTGCACGGGCGATATCGACCGCGGAGAGGGAAAGGAATGCCATTGGCTGCGCGGCACGTATGACGCGCAGGCGGATGCCTGGGACTGGAAGGTTCTCCTGTCGGTGGACTCCGACTCGCGCTTCAAGTCCGGCGGCATCAACTTCGTCGACGGCAAGCTGTACTGGATCTCCGATGCGAACGGCCCCAGAGTCGGGCCCAAGCACGATCGCGGCATTTTCACCTGTGCTCCGGCGGACCTCGCGAACCGCGATGCGCATAAGCTGCTGTTCAACCCCGAATTCGAATCCGCGAACATGCTCATCCAGGACGGCGTCATGATCGCCTCCCATTGTGCGCCCGCCTCCACGTATGCGAATGGAATCATCTACTCGCCGGACATGGGCAAAACCTGGGCGCAGTACGACCTCAAGGAGTTCGGTCCGCGTTCGGGCTGCCGCTTTCACCGGAAGAACAGCGACGGCTGGTTCCGCGTCGATCTGAGAAAGCGTTGGATCGATTTCGGCGAGATTTTGTTTATTAAACCGAAGCAGTGAGGATCAGAAGCAGGGCAGGTCTTTGACCTGCCCATTCGCGCGACGAGTGTTCGTAGGGCAGGTCAAAGACCTGCCCGACCACAAGCCGTCGCCGCGGACAAAGTGCCTGACACGCTCCAAGCGCAACAAACGTCATGAAAGACAAACCCTATCGAGCCGCGGTCATTGGCCTGGGAATGATCGGCGGGGCCGATCAGGTCTCGGGTGATGCGCTGGGGCAGCGGGTGGAGAATATGGATGGCACCCACACCACCGCCTATCAAAGGCACCCGCGTATCCAGCTGGTCGCCGGGGCGAGCCGGGACTCCGGGCGACGGCAGCGTTTTGAGGCGCGGACGGGCGCCCGGACGTATCCCGACTGGCGTGACATGATCGATGCTGAATCCATCGATATCGTCAGCGTCGCCACCTACGCACCCACTCACGCCGAAATAACGGTCGCCTGCGCCAGCCGTGGCATTCCCGTCATCTATTGCGAAAAACCCATTGCCACGTGCCTGCCGGACGCCGAGCGCATGCTGGAGGCCTGCAACCAGCACAAAGCACTTCTGGTCATCAACCATCAGCGCCGTTTCAATTCAAATCATCGCCGACTACAGCGTGCCATTGCGGAAGACGAATTGGGCGAGCACCTATCGGCCAATCTGCAGTGGCCAACGGGGCGGCTGGGCAATGTGGGCACCCACGCGCTCGATGCCTTATTGATGCTGACCCAACGTCGTTTCCAAGCCGTCTCCGCGACGCTCGATCGATCGGGCAAACCCGATTGCCGGGGATCCGATTTTCACGATCCGGGAGGATGGGGCACTTTCCGTCTGGAACGCGGGCTGATGGCCACCGTCCATGCACCCGATTACGGCAGAATGCCGTTTCAAACCGATATCAATGGCACCGGAGGGCGGGCCATTGTGAAGGGCCCGAGTGTAACCATTGAGTATGGGGATGGGCGCATCGACCATTGGCCCGCGCCCACGGATGGAATATCAGGCATGGATCGCGCCGTGACCGAAATCGTCGCCTACCTCGATCAACAGACCCCGTTCCCCTATTCCGCCGAAGAAGCCGTGCATACGCTCGAGGCCATTGTCGGATTTCATGCCTCCCATTTTCGGCATGCGGCCTGGACCGATCTGCCCTTATCGGGCAACGACCGCACAATCGAAGTGGCGAGTGGATAGCTCAGATTGCAAAAATCCGGTCCATTCGCTGGGCCAGGTCGCGGGCGGTATCCACATCCGCCGCCTGGCCATCAGCCTTCGGCCGGTTGACTCTCCCCTTGAGGCGCCCTACTCGAACGGCTGCGCTTTCGGCAGGTCGCTCCCTTTCACTCCGACCTTTCTCTCCGACCCCAACTCTCCTCCTCCCATGGCCAAAAGCACCCTGAAGCGATTGCCCCCGAAAAAACGACCGCGCAAAGCCGTGTCGAATACCCGTGGTGCGGCGGCGGCCGAGACCGTCTTGCCGGAACTCACCGGCGAGGCGTTCGCGGTAAAAGCGGCCATCGAGCAGTGCGGCGGTGTGGTGACCGGCCAGTACCTTGACCCGCTCGGCGGGCACCCGCTACTGCTGGCGGTGCTGCCGCTCGACCAGGTCGAGCCGACGCCGTTTCAGCGGGACGTGTCGGATGCGCACCACAAGAGGCTGGCCAATGTGCTGGACCGGACCGGGATGTTTCTGGATCCCATCATCGCCATCACCGCGGCCGCTGGGTTTTGGACGCCCAATGGCGGGCACCGCTTGGCGGCGATGCGGCGGCTGGGAGCAAAGGCGATCACGGCCCTCGTCGTGCCGAGGCGCGAAGTGGCGTGGCAGATCCTGGCGCTCAACACCGAGAAGGCGCATAACCTCAAGGACAAGTCGCTCGAAGTCATTCGGATTTTCCGCAACTTGATGGAGGAGCGCGCGACCCAGCCGGAAAAGGAATTTGGCTATTACTTCGAGGAGGCGTCGTTCATCAAGATGGGGCTCTGCTACGAGCAGAACCCGCGGTTCAGCGGAGGGGTCTACCATTCGTTCGTGCGACGGTTGACGGAGTTTTCCGGGGAATCGCTGGCGAAGTCGCTGAAGGTGCACGAGCGGCACGCCGCGATGCTGCTGGAACTGGATCAAAAGGTCGCGGAGGTGGTCCAGAAGCTGAAAGCGAAAGGCTTCGTCAGCCCGTATCTGAAGGCGTTCGTGGTGGCGCGCTCGAACCCGCTGCGCTTCATGCCGGAGCCGCCGGAGCTGGAGGACCTCATGGCGACGATCCGCGGCAAGGTGGAGCGCTTCAATGTCGATAAAATTAGGCAGGAGGACATCGTCGCCTCGGGCGGCGGCATGCCGGATGACGAGTAGGCCTTCGACGGGCTCGGGCTCCGCAGCCCTTCGACGCGCTGCGCTTGCTCAGGCCATTCGACGCGGGCCTCGGTGCGAGTCATCGGAGAGAGCATCGAGAAATTGCGCGGATCCGCAACCTACGGGCGGCTGTGCCCACGCTCGCGCTGCTCGCGCAGCCGCGCGGACAGCCGTTCCACCACTTCGGGATGCTCCACCGCGACGTTGCGCGTTTCCGCGGGATCGTTGGCGAGGTTGAAGAGCTGCGGCCGGTATGGGTCACCCTTCGGGCCTTCCGCCGCCTTCGTTTTCTTTCCGGGAGCGGTCGCCGCGATGCCTTCGACCCATTTCCATGGTCCACGGCGGATCGCGTAGACGCCGTTCGCACTCTGCAGGATCAGGTCGGGCCGCAGCGGCCTCGCGGCGCGCTCGCCCGTCAAGGCCGGGAGCACGTTATAGCTGTCCGCCGCGGTCGTGGTGGGATCGAGGCGCGTCTCGCCGACGACGGCGGCGAGCGTGGCGAAGGTGTCGACGACGCCAATCATCCCCGCGCTCGTCGTGCCGGCGGGCACGCGACCCGGCCAGCGCACGATGAACGGCACGCGGAAGCCGCCTTCCCACACGTCGTGCTTTCCGCCGCGCAACGAACCGTTGATTTTCAGGCCCGCCTTCTGCGCGGCCGCCTGGCTGTTGCTCCGGCTCGCCGTGGCGACCACGCCGCCGTTGTCACTGGTGAAAATCACGAGGGAATTCCCGGCCGCCTTCAGGTCGTCGAGCGTCGCCAGAATCCGGCCGGCGCTCCGGTCGAGGTCGTGAATGAAGTCGCCATACGGCCCCGCCGCGCTCGAACCGGCGCTCTCGCGCGAGGGCGTGACGAGCTCGTGCACGGCGACGGGGGCGAAATAGAGAAAGAACGGCGACGGCCGGCCGCGTTGTTTCCCCAGCCAGGTCACCGCGCGATCCGTGAGCTCTTGCATCGTGCGAGGGTCGTCGCGCTCGGGCGCATCGAGCCCAAGCTTTCCCGGCGCCGGTGTGAGCGTGCTCGAGCGCAATCCGAATACGCGGTGGTTCTCCACGAACACGCGCGTGATGTCGTTGTGATTCTGCGGCACGCCGAACTGGCAATCGAAACCCAGTTCGAGCGGTCCCGGCTTCAGCTCCTTGGTGTAGTCGACGCGCGGTTCCGTGCCGTAGCCGAGATGCCACTTGCCGACGAAGCCGGTCGCGTAGCCGTGCCGCTTCAACAACGACGCGAGCGTCGGCCGCGAGGTCTCGATCAGCAGCGGGTCGAGCGTGTTTGCGACGCCGCCATGATTCAGCGGTGTGCGCCAGCAATACCGGCCGGTCATCAACGCATAGCGCGTGGGCGTGCAGACGGAGGAGGGCGTCGAGGCGTCGGTGAACCGGCGCCCTTCCCGCGCGAGGCGGTCGAGGTTTGGCGTGCGGATAAGTTTGAGGTCTGCGCCGTAGGCGCCGAGGCTGCCGTAGCGGAAGTCGTCCGCCAGGATGACCACGATGTTGGGCAGCCGCTCGGCCGCGGCGGCATCGGCGAGCGCGCAGACGCCGGCAAGCACGAGGCCGGCGACGAAACGGGCGAACGAGGGTGAGTTCTTCATGATTTGTGGTTTGTGGAGTTCAGCGCCGGGGCGGCGCGTCCGCTGGCGGCAGTTCGCCGCGGATCACCTTCCCGGCCGCACCGGCCAGCCAGAGGTAGTGGTCGCTCGGCGTTGAACCAGCCCTGGTAGCCGCACATCAACAGCGCCGGAATTTCGAGCCGGCAGCGCGTGCTGCTCTCCGCCGTGATTTCGGTCACATACTGGCTGATGTAATTGCCGAGCCCTTCGAGCGTGTCGTGCGCGGGATTCACGGCCCACACGATCTCATCCAAGGCGATCGCCATTTCGCGGGCGGCGCGATCGAGCCGCTTCAGATCTGCGATCGCGGCGCTCTCGGGCGGCGTGTTGCGCAGCGCCAGCCCGCTCGCGAGGGAGATCTGGGTCAGGCGCGCGCCCATGTCGTCGTGGATGTCCTGGGCGATGCGCATGCGCTCGGCCTCGATGGCGCGCCGGCTCTCCGATTGTTCGAACTGGTGCTGCATGCGCTTCCGTGTCGCATACCTCACTCCTCCCGCCACCCCGGCAATGGTGCTGATTCCCGCAATCGTCCAAAACCACCAGCTCCCGTAAAACGGCGGCACGAGGATGACCGGCAGCTCGACACCGCTTCCGGACTGCACGCCAAACTCGTCAACGGGAATCGCCCGGAAGCGGTAGCGCCCCGTCGCAGCTTGTGATACGAGCAGGTGTAGTTGCCGCCGGCACCGACCGAGAACGCCTCTTCGGTTTCGATGCGGAGGGGAACTCCCGGCTCCACCGTGACAAGGTTTTGCCCGGCCGCGACCCACCGGCCGGTGCTGCGGACATCATTATCAATCAGGGCGAGCGCGTGCTCGCTCGTGCCCGGTGCCGGGCTTAGCCCGCATTTTTCACACTCTTAGCGTTTTTTTCGGCCGTCCAAGAGCGCACCGGCGGGGTGGAATCGTGAGTGTGCGGAAAATGCGGGCTACAAGCAAAACCCTCCGGAGGCGGGCAAGCCGCAGCGGTTTACCCGCCTCCGGCGGCGCCAAAGGCGACCAGGGTTTACCCGCCTCCGGCGGCGCCAAAGGCGACCAGGGTTTTGCCAATAACCTGGACGCTCCAAACGGCTG
>JACQWL010000402.1 GCA_016209255.1 Verrucomicrobiota bacterium | reverse complement strand
TGCTCCAGCGCGAGCAAGCTCGCGGCCTATCGCAGCCCTCGCCGGCAAGCAAACTGACCCACCACCCCGACGCCCCGGCGAGGGCGATCACATGTCGAAGCGGCATCAGAACGTGTAGTCCACGCCGACCGTCGCGCGCCAGCCGGACATGCTGTTGTCCTCCACGTAGGCAGGGAACGACTGGTAGGACACCTGCGGTCGCGAGGTGAGGTTGATCACGTTGGCGTTGATGCGGAATTTTCGGGTGAGGCGGTAGCTCGCCTCGACGTCGACTTGTTCACGCGCCGCGAACTGATCATTCGTGTAGCGCGTGTCGCCCACGCCCGTGAGATAGTCCGATCGGTACGCATACCGGATATTCGCGCGGAACTTCCCGATCGCGTAGTCAAGCGCGGCGTTGAACATGTAGTCCGAGAAACCGATGGTCGGCAGCTTCTCGTCCGCGCGCGATGGATACTTCGCGTCACTCTCGCTGAAGGTGGCGCTGATGTTCGCGGTCAAGCCGCGCAAGACGGGCGGCAGGAAGTACATCTTTTGCTGGAAAATGAGTTCGAGGCCGTAGTTGGTCGCGCCCTCGGCATTCTCCCATCTGCGGTAACGTCGCGTGCCGGCCGGATCGATGATCGGATCGCCGGTCGCGGGGTCGACGACGTTGAATCGCCGGTCGGTGTTGTAATAGAAGCCCTTCATCTTTTTGTAGAAAACGCCGGCCGAGTAGAGCCCGCCTTTCTCCGTGTATTTTTCGATTTGCGCGTCGGCATTGTGTGACGTCGTGGGATCGAGGAACGGATTGCCCTCGGCGATGTTGCCGTTGACGTCCTCGGAACGGCCCAGGGTGAGCCGGCTCAGTGTCGGGCGGGCATAGCTGCGATTGTAGCTTTCGCGCAGGATCAGGTTTTTCTGCAGTTCGTGGCGGAAGTGGATGCCGGGCAGGAACTGCGTGTAATCTGTGCCCGGGCGGCGCACGTCCACCGTCAGCGTCCGGGCATCGAACGATTTGCGCAGTGACTTCCACGTGTTGTGCTCCGCGCGGATGCCGCTGGCGATCGTGGTTTTGCCAATTTGCACCGTGCCCATGGCATAGGCGGCCGTCGTGGTCTCCTTCGCATCGTAGTCTTCTTCCACCGCGCCGCGGAGGGAATCGATCGGCACGTAGGGGAACAGCTCCGGGTTGCTCTGGAGCAGGGCACGGACTTTCGAAGGGATGATCTCCATGAACATCTCGCGGCCGTTGATCGAGCGGTTGCTCGACTTCATGACCTGCGCGTAGGGAAATGCGGCCGTCGTGTCGTACTCGAACTGGTCCTGTTCGAAGCGCTGCTTCGTCTGCTGGTACTTTGCGCCAAACTTGAGCGCGCCCGCGAGCCGCTCGCCGACGAATTTCTTCTCCCAGTCGGCCTTGAAGTTGTAGGCGTTTTCCCAGCGCTCTTCCGGCTCGATGCTCAGGTCGCCGCGGTTGATCGTGCTCGTGTCGCGCGGATCGAGCCCGTTGACGATCCAGACGAGCGGCTTCAGCGCGTTCCGCGAGTCGTATTCCCACTGGAAGTAACCGCGGGCCGACGGCACGTTGCGCACGATGAAGTCCGAATCCAGAGTGCGGACATAGTGCGTGTGCCGGAAAAACGCATCGTAGTTGATCGTCGATGAGCCGAGCTCGTGGCGGCCGCCGGTGGAGAACGCGTAGACATTGGTATGCGTTTCCGATTCCTCGGCGCTGTAGCGGATTTCACCGCGACTGCCGTTCGGTCCAGCGGTGCCGCGGCCGCGGCCAAATTCCAGAAACTCGAAGGTCTTCCGGCCGTTGATGGCATCCTGGAAGCGGGTGTCGATGTACGGCCGGCTCAGGTATCGGGAGGCGTCGACCTCCGTGTGACTGTGCAGCGGTTTGAAGTAAAACGTGTGGTTCTTGCCGATGCGGAAATCCGTCGCGACGTTGACCGCGTAGGATTCGCTCGCGCGCAGGTTGTACTGCACGGTCATGTTGGGGTTATAGTAAAAGGGAAAGCCCGGCAGGTTGTAGGTCGGGTTGTTCTCCGGGCGAATCAGGTTCCAGTCCGTGTCGTTGTTTTCGTAATAGCGGTTCGACGTGTAGTGCGAGAGGGTCACGCTCACGCCGAGATTCTTCTGCTCGCCGAAGAGGCCGTAGAGGTCGCTGTAGGTGGTGCGGAGATTATGGCCCCATTCTTCCGCGAGCCCCAGGTAGTTGACGCTGGCACCGAGCCGGATTTCGCGGCCGTCGCGCTGGAATGCGGTGCGGGAGATGACGTTGATCGTGCCGCCGAGCGCGTCGCCGTCGCGGTCGGGCGTGTTGGCCTTGATCACCTCGATGTTCGCAATGCCGTCCGCCACGAGATTGCTCGTGCTGAAGCCGCGGGTGCCGATTCGATTTCCGTCGAGGGTGAACGAGTTGAAGTCGCCCCCGAGCCCGCGAATATTCACGCCTTCGGGCGTGCCGTCCTCGCCTTCGTTGACGGTCAGCCCGGGCAGCCGCTGCAGCGCGTAACCGATGTTGCCGTTGTGCATCGCGCCGAAGGTTTCTTCCGAAACGATGTTCACGATGCCGCGCGCCGTTTTCTGCTGGTTGATCGCGAGCGCCTGGCCGCGGGCGGCTTCGGCGACCTCGAAGGCGGCCATCGTGAGGATCTCGCTCTTCAACTCGGCGTTCAGCAGGGCGATCGAGCCGGCGGTGACCGACACGGTCTGCTTGAAGAGATCGAGGCCGACATACTCGACTTCGACCGACACCGTGCCGGCCGGCACGGCCGGCAGCGTGAAACGACCGTCGGCGTCGGTGTAGTCGACGGCGGTCGTGCCGACCACCATCACGGTCGCGCCCTGCAGGGAGCGGCCGGTCGCCACTTCGTAGACACGGCCGGTGATCGTGCCGGTGGAGGAGGTTTGCGCACCGAGCGTGGCACCGATCCACAGCGACAGCGAAAGCACCAAGGCGAACAGCCGGTGACGGGGGAGCTGGATACACGTAGTTTTCATGTTTCGATTCGGGGTTAGGGTTAAAGGTGCGCCGGAGCCTGGCGTTCGCGCGTTGCAGGGCGGGCGGAAGGTGGGTACCGGACAAATCGACGTCATTCGGAATGAATGAAGCCGCGCCGCATGGCCTCGCGCACGGCTTCCGCGCGATCGGAGACCTGGAGTTTGCGAAACAGGCTCTTGAGGTGCGTCTTGACCGTGTCCTCGGTCACACCGAGCACCTGGCCGAGTTCGCGATTCCGCAGTCCCTTGCCAAGCAGATCGAGAATCTCGTCCTCGCGGCGCGTCAGCCGCGCCCCCGATTCGCTTTCATGCAGCCGGTCGGCCACGCCCTTGGGCAGATAGCGCCGGCCGGCATTGATTTCGCGAATCGCGTCGACCAGTTCGTCTTCGACGACGCTCTTGAACAGGTAGCCCAGCGCGCCGGCCGCGAGGGCCTGGTGGATATCTTCGTCGCCGTCGTAGTTTGAAATCACGAGCACATGCGCGCCGGAAAATTCCGCGCAGAGGGCGCTCGTGATGCGCGCGCCGCTGTCGCCGCGCAGGCGCAAGTCCATCAATACGACGTCCGGCTGATGCTGCCGATACAGTTCGAGGGCGCGCGGTCCGCTTTCCGCTTCGGCGACGATCTTCATGTCCGGCTGCTGGTTGACGACCGTGGCGATGCCCACCCGCACCAGCGGGTGATCGTCCACCGTCATCACCTTGATCGCGGAAGTCGTCGTCATGGGGTAGCTCCGCGCGGTGAACCGGTTTCGGATCCGAACGCGAGCGGTGCGGCGACGCAGATCTCCGTGCCCCCGCCCCGCCGGCTCTGGATGCGAATCTCGCCGCCGATTTCCCGGGCGCGTTCGTGCATGCCCAACAACCCGAAGCCACCGGCGGACTGTTCCAGCTGCTCTTCGGGATCGAAGCCCGCGCCATTGTCCTTGATCCGCAGGGCAACGTCGTCGGAGCGAAAATCCAGCTCGACCCGGATGGCATCGGCCCGGCCGTGCTTGACCGCGTTGGTCATGGCCTCGGTGCCGATGCCCAAGAGGTGGTTTTCAAGCCGCGGGGGCAGCGGGCGCACGGTCCCGGCGATCTGGACGCGGACCGTGAGGGCGCCGGACTTATTCCACGAGTCGGCGACGCGTTTCAGCCCATCCACCAGGCCCTCGAACCGCGGTGGGATCGTTTCGCTGCGCAGTTCCCGGATGGCGTTGCGCGCGAGTGCGCGGCTTTGCCGGAGCATCTGCCGCGCGAACTTCAGCCGCGACATCGCCGGGTGGGGCGTGCCGTTGAAATCCGTTTCGATGGCCTTCATCTGCAGCGACAGTCCGGTGAGCCCCTGCTCGAGGGTGTCATGCAGTTCGCGCGCGATGCGGCTGCGTTCTTCGTGGGCCGCCGCATGCCGGGCCTGCTGTTCGATCACCGCGCGTTTGCGCTCGATCTGGCGGTGCAGCGCCCACACCCAGCCCGCGGCGGCCAGCAGCACGACACCGGTGATCGTGAGCGCGCGCCACAAACGCTCGGGCGTCCACCACGGCGGCGGCTGCACCAGCTCGAGATCGGCCAGGTCCGCCACCAGCAGCAGAAAGGAGCGCGGCTGGTAAAACCAGATGTCCTCGAGCTCGCTGATGACGCAAATGCCGGTCACCTTCACCAAACTGCTTTTCTCCGGCAGCGAGAGCGGCTTGGACGGCGGCTGGTTGAGCAGCCCTTTGAACAAGCGATCGCCGGCTTGGAAAATGAGCGTGACATTCGGGCCGGTGGCGGCCCAGTCCACCAGCCGCGCTCGCATGCTGACCAAATCGCAGTTGTGCGAGCCGTCCATCATTGCCGCCATGGTCGGCTGCGCCGGAGCGGGCGGGGCAGCAGCACTCACGACCCGAACGATAGCGTGCTGCAGCACCGCGAGGCCCTCCGACATCACCGGGAAGCCGGCCACTTCGATGACCTCGCCAGGATGGTAATTCACTGGCCGTTTCGTTTCTACTTTCAGGCCAAGGGTGCCGTCGCGCAGGAAGAACATCTTGTCGGACAAGCGGCGCGTCACGACTCCGCTTGTCCTGACGCGATGCTGGAGCGAGGTGCCCGGCGAAGATTTCATCAGGCGCCCGACCGGCACCACGGGAAGCGCAAACGAGTCGGCCGGGGCGGGCCGCGTGACGGCGATCTCCGAGAAGGAGGGCACGCGGAAGGAAGGTTCGACGACGTGTCCGTGCTTGTTGACGTTCACCGACGCGACGCCGCGCATCCGCACGTTGGCGTCGACCAACGACTCCAAATCGGAGTGGGACGAATAGTTCACGAGGACCCGCAGATTTCCGCCCGACATCCCGAGATCCAAGGCGATGAAGTCGGGCGGTTCCAGCACGTCGGCGGCGCGGACGACGCCTTCGATTTCGAGCCACTGGTTGTCGGCGGCGCCGGAGGCGAGCAGGCTGTAGGAACCGGGGCGGGCCTCGGGAAACGTGCCTTTGCCCATCGGCACCAGCCGATGCGGCGTCATCCACGGCGAAAAGCCGCCCTTCCGCAGCACGCCGGAGACGGCCACCCGGTCGCCCGGGGTGAGCTTCTGGCCGGCGGGGGATCTGGTCACAAAGATGCCGAGGTCACCATCGTGGAGCCGGAACGCGCCGCTTGGCATGGTGCCGGTGACGACGCCCTCGAGCCGCACGGGCAGGTCATCCGTGGTCGCTTCCGGCCAGCGGGCGAATGCCTCGGCGACCGTGGTGAGCGGCGCCACCGCTTTCTCCGCCGCCCCGACTCCCGTGACAGGAGGCACGGGCGCATCCGCCGCGAGTCCCACGGCAGCCAGAAGCAGCGGGCAGAGAAACGCCTTGGACAGCGATTGCGGTGACATTGAAAGCGGGACGGAAGCAGAATCGAACGAGGAGGGATGCGATGCAATCCGCGACTGCGTTGGCCAAGGAGATGCTCGGTGGGGCGCGGCGGGTTGCGAGGTGTCGATACTCGCGCGACTGTGCCCCCAAGTCCATCCCCCGAACGGGTGAGTTGTGGGTCAGTTTCCTGTAGCGGCGCTCTATGAGCGCCGATCTTC
>JACQWL010000418.1 GCA_016209255.1 Verrucomicrobiota bacterium | reverse complement strand
TCGCTTGCCGACGCCCGTTTTCACTTCGTAGGTCGGGCGCCCGCAAGCGCCGCCGCTACATCCGGACCGCATCCTTGCGGCTGAGCGTGTTCGCGGTTGTTGTGTTCGCCGGGTGCACGACCGTCTCGCGGGAGCCGCCGAACCTTTATCCGCACAAACAGGAGATCCGCGCGTATGTGGATTCGGGCGCGTACGACCGGGACATTGCGAGTGTGGCGCGGCGGGCCAGGAGCTGGCTCGAAACGCGGGCCACGCCGGTCGGCGGCGCTCAGGGCGGGCGGATCGACGGAGCGCTGGGCGGGCGCGGCGGAGGGAAGCTGGCGATGGTGTTCGATCTCGACGAGACCCTGCTTTCGAACTGGCCGCAGCTCAGCGCGCTGGATTTCGGCTACCTGCCGGCGGCTTGGGACGCCTGGGTGGATGCCGGCACGGCGCCGGCGATTGAACCCGTGCGGGATTTGTATCGCGCGGCCCGGCGGCTTGGCGTCGAGGTGATTTTCATCACCGGCCGGCTGGAGCGCGATCGCGCGGGCACCGAAAAGAATTTGCGCGCCATCGATTGTGCCGATTACGCGATGCTGATTTGCAAACCCGACAATTCGCAGGAGACTAGCGGCGCCTTCAAACTCGGGCAGCGCCGGCGTCTCGTGGCGGGAGGCCGGATAATTATCGCGAACGTCGGCGACCAGGAGAGCGATCTCGCGGGCGGTTTCGCCGAGCGGACTTTCAAACTGCCGAATCCATTTTACCTGACCCCATGAACGCTTGTTTCCATTTCCGTGCGCAGCGGCTGGCCGGCTGGTGCAACCTGGCGCTTGGCGCTGCCGCGTGGGCCAGTCGCCCGTGCAGGTGCTGCCGTCCGTCGATGTCGTGGCGTCGCCCATCGTGGGTGAATCGACCGTGAAGGCCTTCGGCTTCCAGACCACGACGATGGGCGTCGATCAGATCACGGCGCTCAATGCGCAGGACCGGGCCTCCGCCCTGCGGCGCACGCCGGGTGCGGCGATCGCGCGCAACAATCCCGTGGGCGCGTTTGGCGGAGGCGAGGGTGGGGCGGTGTTCCTGCGCGGGCTGGGCTCCAGCCGGCCGGGCGGGGAGATCGAGACGACGATCGACGGCGTGCCGAGCGGCAATGGCGTGTTCAACCATCCGCTGCTCGATTTGATTCCCGTGGACCTCGCGGGCGGCGTGCAGGTTTCGCGCCGGGCCGAGCCGCTGGCGACGGGCAACATGTTTGCGGGAATCAACCTCGTGACGCAGCGCGTGCCGGAAGCCGAGGCCTTCGCGCGGTGGATCCCGGTCCGAAACCGGGCGCGGCGCGGGCGCTGGCATTTGGCCCGGAAAAATTTCGCCTCGTATCTGCCTATGTTGGGGCGGGCCACACGTGGCGTGGCGATGCCGGCCTGCTGGTGAAGCCGTCGGTGGGCGTGCGCCACTATCGGCACGATCGTTTTGGAGAGCGTGGGCGCCGCAGGCGGGCGTGGTGGTGAGCCGCGGTCCGGTGCAGGTGCACGCGAGCTTCGGTCGCGCTTTGAATTTTCCCGGGCTCGAGGTGGCGGCGTTCTCGACCGTGGCGATTCCGGCGCTGGGCCAGAGCTGGCGCACGCTGCGACCGGAGCGGCTGGCACAGACCGAGGCGGGGGTGCGCTACGAATTCGCCCCGGGCGTGGTGGCGGACCTGACGTTGTTTCGCAACGAGGGCCGCGACCGCTTTGTCCTGGAACTGGTCGAGGCCGTGCGACGTGACCGACACACCGGCCTCGGGAAGCCCGAGCCGTTGAAGCATCTTGGCCCCGGCGTCTGGTCGCGTCGCATCACTCAGGAGCACCGACTCGTCCCTGCCGTGAAGGACGACCGCATCTGTTTCTTGCAGGCCCGCTATCATTATTGAAACCGGCCCGGCTTTGGCCCGGCCGTCGAGGAACCCCTTCACCATTTCACGTCCAAGCCCTCGGCCTCGGCGAGTTGTTGTTGATTCGCGTCGAAGGTCAGAAATTGCGTGGCCCCGAGATGCAGCGCCGTGGCCACGTGCATGATGTCGGCGAGCCGATGCCCGTTTTTTTCCGTGTGCGCTGCGCTCAAGCGATCCGCGATTTGATGCACATCCGCCCAGTCAACGGGCACGACTTCGAGCACCTTGGCCGCGAGATCGGACTGCAGGTCGCGCAGCATCAGAACAGCCTGGTGCTTTGGGAAGCCCCTGGTCTTGTCCTGCGCATTTAGCCGGGCTTGCAGTCGCAGCGATTGGCGGAACTCCAGGAGCAGGAAGGTGGAGACGGGCAGCGGACCGATCAGCTTCGCCATGAAGGCGTCCGCTTTGGGCGAGTGGGTCTGCGTCCGGTAGGTCGCACAGAGAAACGAAGTGTCGGGGAAGCAGTTCATCCTTCTTCCCCGGCTAATTCCGCTTCGCGCATCGCGATCACCTCTGCGTCAGTGAACACGCGGCCGCCCCAGATGGCCTTCCGCCGCGCGGCAAAATCGGGCTTCTTCCCTGTTTTGCCCGCCTTGCGCCGCATGGCGGTGAGCATGGCGACCGGCTCGCCGCGCTTTTCAATGCACACGGCCTCGCCGTTGCTGAGCCAGGCTTCGAGCCTGGCGAAGTTGTTCCGCAGATCGCGCACGGTGGCGGTTTTCATGTGGACAGTTTGTGTCCACATTCGCTTTTGTCAATTCCCTGGCCGATCCGTTCGGATCGGCCCTTCTCCCACTTCCCCAAAAATGCCAGATTGGTATTCACCTCCGTCGCCGTGCTGCTCTTCAACGTCCGCACCGATCTCGGCGAGCGAAACGATCGCGCGACCGAGCGCCCCGATCTCGTGGCGAAGGCTGGAGCGGCGGGACGGCGGAGTCCCTGCGCTCACGCGCAGGGCTACGAGTCCCTACGTTTCTTCATGGCCTGCGCGAAACGCGTCGTACGGTCGGGGCTGCATGGTTCCGCTGCCCCGTCTCATTCCACTTCGGCCTCCGCCAAGCGCCGGCGATACACCTGTCGCGCATGTTCGTAGTCGGCGCGGGCCTGGGGCAATTCGGCCGCGGCAATCAGCTTCTCCTTTTGCGACCAGCATTGGTCCACGCCTTTGAGGCACCAGTCGATGCTCCGCCGCGACGCCCGCACCGGCTTGTCGCCGACCATCACCCAGATCGGATTGGTATGCGATGACGGCAGGATGCGCAACGCGACCCAGCTGCTCCGCGCCACCTTCACCTCAAAGCTCACGTCGCGCACCGTGCCGTCCGCGACGATGGTTTTGCGCGCGACCGACTGGCCATTGACGACGACCTCGACCGGCACTTCGCGCCCCTCGCCCAAACGCGCGCGCTCGATGTCCCAGTAGGGTTTTTGCGCGTAGTTGGTTTTTCGGATTTGCGGGTCGGGCTGTTCGTTGAGCCGGGCGGCGACGCGGGCGGTGAGCTTCACGGTGCCGGCGCGCGCGAGTTTCAGTTCGCTGCCACCTTCTCCCATGCGGGCGGTCAGGACGGGCGCGCGCTCGCCCGAGGGCGGCACGCTCGCGGCGGAGAACTCCATCAGGTGGCTCTTGCCGTCGCCGACATAATTGCGGCCCTGGCGGATGCCCTCGCACCAGTCGGCGTAGGTGAGTTTGCCCTCGAGTTTCACGTAGCTGCGACCGAGGCCCACGCGTTCGCCGTAGATGCAGGGGAAATCCGTCTCGCCGCTGATGCGCGTGCGAAAGCCGGCGTTGAGCGTGTGGTACCAGATGTTCAGTTCCCACACGCTCGGCGTGTCCACGGTGGAGATGAAATCCACCGCCGGCACGAGCTTGCCGTCGGGACCGGGCACCTCGTGCGTCACGTCCATGATGTATTCGTTGGCGCCGATGCCGTTGAAGGGCGGGACGACGTAGTTGGGAAGGTCGTCCGTGGCGAGGCGCAGCTCGCCCGAGTTGCGGCTGCCGCTGGACGCGCGTTCGCCCTCGGCGGCGGGTTGCAGTCCCCAGCCCGAGTGCGCCGGGCCGACCAGTGCGCCCTGTTTTTTGGCCCAGCGAAGCGTGTTGAGGCCGAGCGTGGGCCAGTGCGTGGACGAGTCGCCGCCGGGATACATCTGCTCGCGCAGGCGCAGCAGGCACAGATGCCCCGAGCGATGCGAACCGAAGCCGGACACCTCGATGTCGTAGTGCAGCAGATACGGGTAGAGCGAAACCTTGTCGTCCACGCCGGTGAAAAACTGTTTCTGGTAATCGAAGCCCGGCCCCCAGGTGAGGTTGGCGCCGATCTTCAAGTCCTCGCCCTGGATGTGCCGCGCCATGTCGGGCGCGTGGACGCCCTCGGACGGGTTCGTGTAGTGCGCGCAGCCCGCGGCATGGATGTGATGGTCGCCCGACCACCAGCCGAATTTCGCCGGGTCAATCCAGCGTTTCACCTGGAACGCCAGCTCCTTCGTCTGGGCGCCGACTGTGACGCGCGTCTGCTGCGGCACGGATTCGGGCCCGCGCTCGAATCTCACCTCATACTCGCCGTCCGGCAGCAGCATCGTTTCGCCGTCGCCGCGATAGACTTGGGGGTGAAACGCGAAATCCGGCGCCAGCCGCTTCGCCTGCGAAGGATACACGCGCTTCGCCGCGTCGCGAATCGTGAACGACGCGGTCGCCGGCTGGCCGTTTTCGTCGCGCACGCGCAACTTGATTTCGCGGGCGGGGCGGCAGGTGAACAGCACATCCACCTCGTTGCGGAAGCCGATGTCCTGCGTGCCCTGTCCCACGTTGAAGGAAATCTTCGCCTCCCGTTTGCCGGCGTCGCGGCTATAGAGCTGCACGATGCGGTACTCGACCGGGAGGCCGCTGAGGGTCGGCCGGAGCGGCTGCGCATCGAAACTCTGGAGGTCGAGCCACAGGTCGGCGGCGGGCGGGCGGGGCGCATTCGAACCTCGGGGGCGGTATTGCCTGTCCGAGGCGGTCACGGCTTGCTGGGCGTTGTGGACCGATTGCGCGTTCGGGCTGACCGCCAGCAGCGCGGCGGTGGTGCCCGACTCGTTGGCGACCTTCACGAGAAACTGCCGCCAGCCCTGCGCAACGAGTTCCGGCTTCGCCGGCCCCTGCGCGACCTTCACGCGCATTTCGGGGTTGATGTGGACCGCGAAGAGCACGCGCGCATCAAGGATTTTTTGCAGATTTTCCGCCGCATCGGCCTCGCGCGAACTCATGGCCCTTTCGAGCGCTGCCTTGTCCGCGCCGCTGAACGGTTCGCCGAGATAATCCAGCGCCTCGATCAGCCGGCGCGTCTGCGCGGCGAGCGGCTGCAACTCGACGTGGGCGACAAGCGGCGGGGGCGATTGCGAAAAAGCGCTGGCTGGGAGGCCCAGCAGCGTAACGAGCAGTACGGTGGAGGCGCGGTGGAGCAAGGGAGTTGTCATGATCGATCCGGGGGTTCGTGGGGTCCGACGCGCACACTGTAGCAGGCGATCGGGATTTGCACAGGATTAATCCTAAACAGAAAAATCGGTGGAACAGGTTCGTGCAAGCCGGCCTGTCTGCGTGCACCGCACCGGAAGACGCGACGGAATCAATTTGAAAACTCACTGGTTGACCGCGAGGGGCCGACGGTTCGTAATTTTGTGGCGTGAGAGGTTCGACCGAAAACCAAACGCCGCCCGCGAATCGCCAGCGTCCGTCTCATCGATTCGCTGCCAGGGGTTGAGGCCCACTTTGAGGCTGGGGGACTGCGGGGGTGTCTTGGTTTTTCATCCCCCTCCCCGTCAACTCCTCCAGGCCCCAACCCCATGAAAATCCAGTTTCCTATCCGTCATACTCCACCATGAACTCCTCCACCGCATTCGTCGAAACCGTTCAGCAACTCTACGCCGCGTTTGGCCGCGGCGATGTTCCAGCGCTGCTCGCGGCGCTGGCGGAGGACGTTGACTGGCACCTCAACGTCGATCCCGCCGCGCCCGGTGCCGCCGCCGTCCCGGATTTCCGCCGGTTTCGCGGCCGCCGCGGCGTGGGCGAATTTTTCGCCGCGCTGGCGCGCGACCTCGAATTTCACTCCTTCGAGCCTCGCGGGTTTCTCACCGGCGGCCACGAAGTCGCGGTGCGGGTGTCGATGGAGCTGACGGTGAAGCGCACCGGACGTCGGGCGTCATTTGAGTCCATCCACCTCTTTACTTTCGATCCGGCCGGTCGCGTCAGCTGTTTCGTGGAATACATCGACACGCTGGGTCTCGCCGCCGCCTGGGGCGCGGTGCGGGCCACGGGCTAGCATCGCGCCACCCGCTCCACGGCTGACGCCCGCCGATGCCCCGGGGGAATGTCAGGGCCCAAGCCATGGCGTCGCCCAGGCTGTTGATAGTTGGATGACCGGCCCGGAACTACGGAGCAGCGGTCGACACGCTCGCTTCGATCCTCCGCGGCTTCGCGTTTGCCCGGTCGCCCACGCTTCCGATCACCGGAAGCTTCAGCGACAGGCGCTTCGGGTTCACGCCGAAGACCAGTCCGGCCACGTTGACCTCGACGCCTTCCTCCCAGCCGACCAGCACTCCCGCCACGCCGCCGAGGTTGAACTGCGCACCGGTGCCGCTGGGTGAAAACGCTACCGGCCGCCAGCCGAGAAAATCCTTGCCGACCGCCGTGCCCGGCAGGTCGACCCGCAGCTCCGGCACCGCGCGCAGCACCCAGGCCGTGAACGTGTTCGAGTTCGGGCCCGGCCACGCGTGATAAACTCCGGGGTAGGGATAAGCCGCTGCCGCCGTGCGGATGCGCGCGATGATGGCGTCGACGCCCGGGCCGCGCACGTCGCTGAGCACCTGGGGCCGGTTGCCATACCACAGGCCGTCCGCCGCCCGCTCGCTGATGCGCACGGCAGTCGCGGCGCGCCGCAGTTGAAAGCCGAAAACTTCGTAAACGGTGAAGGCCGCGGCGCCGGTGGGCTTGGCCGCGATCCACGTGTGCACGCCAAAGTAACCGCGCCAATCGATCGTGCGCGCCGCGTAGACTTGCACCACCGCCTCCGGCGTCGTGGCGGGATCCGGCGCGAATCCGGCCGGGGCGCGCGAGGCCGTCCGCCAGTTCTGCGCGCCGAGCTCCCCCGTGAGGCTCACGAAAAGCAACGCGCCCACAAGGTAACTGGCGAGCGCGGCGATGCATTTTTTCACGATCGAGGCGGAGCGATGCATGCCTTGAAATTGACCCGGTGGAACGGCGGATGGCAAGGAAGCGAGACGCAACGGATCGGGCCGCTGTCCCAAGATTGACTCGGTGTTTTCCGCCGCTTCGCGTCGCGGCGGGACAATCCACGGGTCAAAGCGCTGATCGCTGATCGAGAAGGGGGGATTTGATGTAGTTTTGAGTTTTGACGTAAACGAAGCTTGGGCGTCCATAAGCAGTCGTGCCACGATCTTCGACCGCTTGAATCGCTCGCGCACGGAGCGGCCCTCCGCCTGTGGGCTCCGTCCTCCGTCCGCGGTCCTTTGGCGGGCGTGCTGCAGCGATCAGCGGGTTGATCCCGTGGTTCTCCCGCCCGTTTGACCTCCTGCGGCCAGCGCTTCCCGGACGGCGATTTCGTCCATGCCGGCGCGCCGGAGGCATTTTGAGCACTCGCCCGTTGACCGCGAGCCGGCCGGAGGCTTCTCTCTTCACATCGTGACAGCCACGATTGATCCGCGAATGCCTCCCGGCGCCCCGCCGGTGATGGCCGATTTTCTTAACTTCTGCCCCCGGATCTCCGTCGTCCGGCGGTTCGCGCCGCAGGGCAGCGATGCGGCCTTCAGTGGACTTGCGGGACTACGGGGGTTGCCGTGCGTTTCCACCCGCCACCGTCCCCTTTTACCCTTCGTGCTGTATGGGCTGGCCGTACTTTTTGCGAGCTTCGTGCCGCTGCCGCTCCTTGCCTTTTCCTGTTACAGCGATCTGGGCATCGTTCGCGATGTTAATCCCGACCACCTCGCGCGACAGGCCCACGCCATCGCGCGCCGGCTTCAGGAACTGGGCGCCCCGCTGGACAGCTGGGAAGTGTCCGCCCTGGAGCAAGCCACCCAGAACCCGCACGCTCCGTACTCCATCGGCACGATTCAGCAGGTGCTCGATGCGCATGTCCTCGTCAGCCTGTCCATCAGCGCGGAGCTGGGAATCAAGGCCAGCCCGGGTCCAGCGCTTCGCCATCTGGCCACCGGCGGCTGGGGGACGTTCGTCATCAAGGTGCACAATCTTGCTGGCGCCAATCCGCCGCTCCACGTCGTGAGCCCAAACGCCATTGCCAGCGGCGAAGGGTTCTCGCCCGACCGTTGGATGCAATTCGATACCTGGCCGGAACCGCCGAACTTGAGCGGCGAGCGCGTCGACTACTTTCTGTTGTGCGTGCGGAGCGAGGAGAAGGGATACCGCGAAACGACATTCACCTTCTTCACCGAACTCCGGCCGTTGAGCGAGCCGGGACCACTCTCCTTCAATCGTCTCCCGGTTCTCTTTTCGCTGATGAACGAAGCCGATCTCGCCAAGGCGAGGCTCGCTCGTCTGCTGCGCCACCAGCACGGCGGGAGCACAGCGGCGAGAAACCGCGGGCCGCCGCTTGGTTCGATTCGCACGCCATCCTGTCTGGATTGCCACAGCGTGACCACGGAGGCGCTCGTCGGCCCCGTGCAGCGGGAGAAAGAGAAATCGTGCATGGCCTGCCACCGCGAACTGGCTCCGGCGGTGGCGTCGTCGGGCCGTTGCTCCGTGTGCGGCATGGTGAATTGCACGATGAACTGCGTGGGGCGCGGGCAGACGCAAACGGGCCAAAGGACGATGCTCATGTCGGGAGTGCCCCGACCGCTCTTCTTCGGCGGCATCGGCGCGGTGCTGGTCGTTTCTTTCGGGCTGGTTGAATTCCTCAATCGCGGGACGCGGCGGGAAAAGAAACGCTGGGGCTGGAACCTGCTCTCGCTGCCGGCGCTGTCCCGGTGCTTTCGCCAGCGCTGGTTCAAGCCGCTCCTGCAAACGCCGGTTTTCGCCCTCTTCGGCTTCCTCATCTACGCCGGTTTCGCCGGCGACCGCGTCGTCAACCTCACGCCCACCCTGACGTGGACGATTTGGTGGGCGGGATTGATTTTCCTGGTGCTTTTCCTCGGCAAAGCCTGGTGCTTTGTTTGCCCGTGGGATTTCGCCGCCACGCTGCTCCAGAGCGCAGGACGACTTTGGGGTTCACGGCAGCCGTTTACGCTCGGGCTGCGCTGGCCACGGGCGCTGCGGAACATTTATCTGGCCGTCGGCCTGTTCATTCTGCTGACGTGGCTGGAACTGGGCTATCAAGTCACGACCGCGCCACGCGCAACGGCCGTGCTCGCGCTCGTGATGGTGGGGCTGGCAGTCGTGCCGGCGCTGGTGTTCGACAAGCGCGCGTTCTGCCGCCACGGCTGCATGGTAGGCCGCATTTCCGGGCTTTACGCGATGTTCGCGCCGGTGGAAGTCCGCGCCGCGAATCCCGAAATCTGCCGGGCATGCCGCACGCGGGACTGTTTTCACGGCAACGAAAAAGTGCCGGCCTGCCCGACCTCGCTTCTGCTGCCGGCGGTCAAAGAAAACACCTACTGCATCCAATGCGGCTACTGCGTGCGCAGTTGCCCGAGCGAAAACGTCGCGTTCAATCTGCGTCCTTTTGCCGCCGACCTGACGCACTTCAGCCGTCCGCGCACCGATGAATCGCTGCTGGCCGTAATTCTGCTGGCGCTCACCTCGTTTCACGGGCTGACCATGACCCCATTTTGGGACTTGGCGGACGGTGCGTCGGTCATGGGCTGGTTGCGCAGCACGCTGGGCGTGGGACCGCTGGCGGCGTTTACCGCGGGCATGGCGGCGATGCTGGCCGTTCCCATCCTCGTCTTTTGGTTGCTCTGCCTGATCACACGCGGACTGACCCAGGACCCGAACGTCCCGGCGAAAAAACTGTTCCTCTATTTCGCCTATTCGTTGTTGCCTGTGGCGCTGTTTTATCATCTCGCGCATAACGCGATGCACTTCTTCATGGAGGGTCAGTATCTCGTGCCGCTGCTCTCCAACCCGCTGGGCGCTGGTACGAATTGGTTCGGCACCGCCGCGCTGCGACCCGGACCGCTCCTGTCCGTGCACGTCATCTGGTGGTTGCAAGTGGGATTCGTGTTGGTCGGCCACATCTTCGGCATCGTCATCGCCCATCATGTCTCGCGGAAACTTTATCCGCAACCGCGCCAGGCCACGCTTGCTCTCGTCCCGATGCTGGGCGGCATGGTGCTCTACTCCTGGTTTTCGCTCTGGATTCTGCATCTCGACATGAACATGCGAGGCACGCTGATGTGAAGAACGATATGCCCAGCCTGTTGAATTCGGCAACGCATCGGGGGAAACTGCCCCCTTTTTCGTATTCTTTCTGGACACGAGTTCCGCTGCCTACGTGAGTAAACACGTCGGCCAATCCTTCCGACGGCCCACCCCTGCCGTTCGTCGATGGCTTGACCATCTCTCAAGGGTGAAGGGTAAGGCCTGAGGTCTTTGGCCCGTCTCTCTAAACAACGGGCACGGGTTCGCGAATGGCGTGGCGAGTCATGCGGCCGCAAAAAAGCCTGCCTCGGGGTCGAGGCAGGCCGGGAGGGCGGGAGAGGGTGGTGAATTAGAACCGGCCGCTGATGCCCATCTTCCACATCGTCGTGTACAGGTCGTTCCGGCTCCTCCGGTTCTTCGCGAACGTGTACTCGTGGTTGGTCGGCTCGTTGAAGACGTTGATCACATCGACGAACACACCGAGCCGCGGGCTGAAATCGTACCGGAGATTCAGATCCACCGGTTTGTTGTCGATCACGTACTGCCGGCGGGAGGCGTCGTTGTTGTACGAATCCAAGTGCACGTCGGTGTAGTTCATCTGGACTCGGACGGTCAAGTTGTGGCCAATATAGGAAATGCCGGCGTTGGCGGTGCGCGGCACGAAGTTCTCGAGCTCTGCGTTCGTCACCACCGTGCCGGGGCCGGAATAGTTGCCCTCGCTCTCCAGCCAGGTGTAGTTCGCGAAGGCGCCAAAGCCCTTCCAGAAACCGGGCAGGAAGGAGAATTGCTGCTGGTAGGCGAACTCGAAGCCCTTGATCGTGGCCGAGCCCCCGTTGAAATCAGTCCGCAGCGCATAGCCAACGTACTGCTCACCGAAGCGATTGCCCGGCCCTAGCACCCCCGCGTCATCGTTGAAGATGAAATCCGTGATCTCCTTGCGGAACACTCCGACCGACAGGAGGCCGGAGGGCTCGAAGTAATACTCCAGCGCCACGTCGTAGTTGTCGGAATACTGCGGACGCAGATCGGTGTTGTTGGCGTCGATTTCCTGATCCTCGTGATCGATCGAAGCGTTGGGGAGCAGGGTGTCGAAGTTCGGCCGGCCGATCCCGGTCGACCAGCTGGCGCGTGCGACGAGGCCGGGGCGCAATTCGTACCGCAGGTGGATCCCGGGGAAGACGTCGCGATACTGCCCTGAAGCGCTGCGCAGGTTGCCGAATTCCGCGAGCGTGCGGCGGCGAATCTCCGCCTCTGTCAGCGGACCGGAAAAGGACGCGCGCCGCGCCCGCTCCGCCGGCGTCAGTTCCTCGACATAGCCCGTGGCGTCGAGTCGCGTCTCCTCAATGCGCACGCCGGTCAGGATGTTCAGCTTTCCGAGATCAATGCCGGCCATCAGATAACCCGCGTAAACCTCCTCGCTCGCCTCGCCGTCGTCGACAGTCGAGTTTTCCACGCTGGAAGCCACGTTCAGGGCGAAGTCACCCGGATTGCTCCGGATGGCGGACGCGATCTTCGGCACATCTAAGAACGGCATGGCGGGATACAGGCCGTCATAGGACGAGTACTTGTATCCGGAGTCATAGAACGACATTCGCTTGTTCCCGACATAATTGTAGACCGCTCGATCCGTGTCCTGCTTGCGCTCCTGGCTGCGCATCCGCAGGCCCGTCTTGAGGTAGGTGGGCAGTCTCGTCTCGAACGGCTTCCGGAAGTTCACCTGCGCTCCCATGATTTCGTCATTGTTGACGAAGTCGCGCTGCTCCAGCGGGATAAAGGAATAGCTCTCGGGAGCGAAAATGTCCGGACCCCCGGTCTGCGTCAGGTGGATGACTTTCCCGCCCCGGTCCCGCCGATGGGTGAAGCCAACTCCCCGGACCTCAGAGGAGAAAATGTTACGGTGCTCAGTGCCTTCCGACGGAGAGAGGTTGGCGTTCCAGTCCAGCGTAGCCTCGCCCCACCGCATCTCACCGCCAACCTGGAAATTATAGGTGGTGATATCACGGTCGCGGATGTTCTGCGTCAGCCGGAAACGGTGATTGACGGTGTTGGTCACCGTATCCGTCCAGCCCGGCACGACGTTGGCCGACGGCGAGCTGGTCGAGACGTTCGTTACCCCGCCGCGCCGCCGTTCCAGGCGGTCATCGTAGAACGAATACATCGTGTTGAAGTAAATCGTGGCGGTTTCGCTCAGCTTGTAGTCGACCCGGAGCCCAAGCCCGGCGCGCGTGTGCTTCAGTTCATCCTCGCCCCGGTCGGTCTGATGAAACCAGACCGGACGGTTCGTGGCCGTGGTTCGCTCCCAGGCGACGTTGCTCGAATCACGGGGCTTGTGCGACTCACTGTAGCTGCTGGTCAGCAGCAGCCCGATCCGGTCGTCCGCGCCCACGATATTGGAGTACATGAAGGTGCCCAGCGGCACAAACGACTCGCGATCGGGATTGAACGACGTGCCCGCCGTGTAGGCGATCATCCGCTCCCGGCGATCGAACGCGCTCTTCGTCTTCAGGTTTATCGCGCCGCCAATCGAGTCGGCATCCATGTCCGGGGTCGGTGCCTTGGTGACCTCGATCAACTCGATGAAGTCGGCGGGAACCTTGTCGATTTCGAAGCCGCGCGAGAGCCCGCGGGTCGAGCCGCTGGCCGCGCGCGTCCCGTCGATCGTGACGGCGTTCAGGTCGGCGTTAACGCCACGGACCTGCACGCGATAAATCTCGCCCTCCGACTTCTCCGTGCCGATGCCGGGCAGCCGGAGGAGGAAGTTGCCGAGATTCTGGTCGGCGATATTGCCGAATGCATCTGCGGAGAGGACGTTTTTGATGTTGGGTGCAATCCGCTGCATGGTGACGGCGAGCGCATTGCCCTCGCGCTCGCCGGGGACGACGAATTTCTCCAGTTGATAGATCTGCGACGTGAGCTCGATCTCCTGGTTGACGGTCGAGCCCGACTGGACGTTCACCGCCACCGTTTGCGTATCCAATCCGGTGTAGCTCGCGCTGAGCTGGTGCTGGCCAGCCGGCACTTGGGAAAAGCTGAACCGGCCTTCACGGGTGGTGAGCGTCGAGTGGCCGCTGGGCTCCAGCCTGATCTCGGCGCCTTGGAGGAAGGCGCCGGTGCCGGCGTTGCTGACGTGGCCGGTAATCGCGCCCGTTTTCTGGGCCGCGGCCGAGTTAATGAAAATGGCAATACATGCCATGAACACGAGCGCGCAACGCGCCCGCAATACCGGGTGTAACATTCTGATCTCCTTGGGTTGTGGTTGGGGGTATGGCTGGCTGGAGGGCCGTGGAAAAAAGCGCAGGCCGCCCCCGGGGTGGCAACCGCCGAAAACTGACAATTTGGTCAGCATTCAACCGCACGCATTTCCCGAGGATGCTTTAGGGAATTGCTGCTAAGAAACAGCCACTGCTTGGATCGGTTGGAGATCATAGCCGAGTTCCTTTGCTGCGCGGCGCAAGGGAGTCGCAGGAAGGGGTCATATCGAGAATCGAGACAAAACCGCCTTGAATGCACGGGTTCTAGTCCCGCCGCTTTCGTGGAAGCGGTGCAGGAGCGTGCTCACGCTCGTCGCCGCGCCCATCTGCAGTCGTTCGGCCAACCAGCGGTTTGAAACTGACGTGATGCGTTTCAGAGCGGCCGCCAGCCGCAATTTTTCCATCGCCGATTTTTTCGCCGGCAGCCGGGCGAGTTCCACGCCAAACGCGCCGGCCAAGGCCTGCAACCGTTCCCCCCATAGTTCGGCCCGCGCCGCGATGTGGGCCTCGCGATCGGCACCGAGCAGTTCATATCGCTGCTCGAGCGACGACTGCGCCAACAATTCGTCATTCAATCGGACGCGAAAGGCGGACGAACCAATCGCCCATCCGCGGCTCAGACGGCCAAAAGCCCTTCGTCCCAATTTCGCTTCGTGGCCTGCGACGAACGCCAGGTGTTCACGGTAGCCGCGCCAGCCAGCGACATTATCCGCCCAGCCACCGCTATTCCCCAACAAGACCTCCGGCTCCAAGGCGGCGGGGCGCGGCCGGCGCAAAAACAAGGGGAGGCTGCTCCACCGATAGGTCAGCAGACGTTCGATCGGCACGACGCCAGCGCGCACTGGATTCAGGTGAATGTAATCCACCACCCGCGCGAGCGGCCCTCCGCGCTCGACATGAATCGCCTTGTAGCGGCCTTGAAAGGGCTGCCCCACTTCACCGCGAAAGCGATTGAAGCGAATTGCCCAAGTACCTTGCAGCCATTTCATCCCCAAGCTCAGATTCGGTTCCGGCGTTTCCACCGCCAGGTGAAAATGGTTCCGCATGATCATGAAAGCGTGCAACCGCCACAGAAACCGGCCGCACGCCTCGAACAGGCAGCGCTGAAAAGACCGCGCCGCTC
>JACQWL010000400.1 GCA_016209255.1 Verrucomicrobiota bacterium | reverse complement strand
CTCCAATGCGCTCCATGCCGACGAATTGTTCTCCGAGGCCAACGAACTCCGTGACGGGCATCTCTTCGAGCATCTTGCATGAAGATTTATCCGATCGTCGAGGGTCACGGCGAAGTGGAGGCCGCGCCCGTCCTGCTCCGCCGCTTGCTGGCCGAGGCCCGCTGCCAGGGCATCGGCGTGGGACGGCCCATCCGGCGCACCCAGTCCCAGCTTCGGAGCAAGGAGGGGATTCAGGCGGGAGTCCGGCTCGCCTTGCTTCAACCGGAGTGTGCCGCCGTGGTCATCTTGTTCGACGGCGAGGACGATTGTCCCAAGGAACTGGCTGCCAGTGTCCGGGCCTGGGCGCGCGACGCTGCCGGCGGAAAACCCTGCGATGTCGTCATTGCCTACCGGGAATACGAAACCTGGTTTCTGGCGGCGCTCGAATCTCTGCGCGGGCAGTATGGCATCCCCAGAAACGCCACCGCCCCGGCGGACCCGGAATCCAAGCGCGACGCCAAAGGCGCTCTTGAAGAATTCATGCCTGCGGACCGGGCGTATTCCGAGACGGGCGACCAACCCGCCATGAGTGCGGCCTTCGACATGGGCTTGGCCCACCGGCGCAACCGCTCCTTCCGCAAGCTCGTGAAAGCCGTCGGCGAACTGCTCGTCCAACTTCGAGAACCGCTCCCGGCGTGGCCTCCGGCTCAATGGCGGTAAATCCTTTTTCAACCACAAAGAACACAGAGAACACAAAGATGAAACAGCGAGGGCATCGGAGCGCGGCGTTCACGCCGCTTCCGCGTGCGAGTGCCCTTGGCGAAATGATGCCAGCAGGCGTTCGGACGGTGAAGCGGACTGAAGTCCGCGCTCCGGTTCCGATCTCTGCGTTCTTTGCGTTCTTTGCGGTTAAATCCCTTCGCGGTTAAACCGGCATGACCAAAAAACAAAAACTGGAACTGACGTGGATTGGAAAGGAGAACCGGCCCAGGCTAGAGCCGCGCATTTTGTTGGAAGACCCGGAGAAGTCGTATCACGCGGCGCACCGGGTGACGGAACACGACCGGTTCGACAACCGCCTCATCTTTGGCGACAATCTCCTCGCCCTCAAGGCGCTCGAACAGGAGTTCGCCGGGAAAATCAACTGCATCTACATTGACCCGCCGTTCAACACGCAGCAGGCGTTTGAGCACTACGATGACACCGTCGAACACTCCCTTTGGTTGAGCTTGATACGTGACCGTCTCGACCTGCTGCGAAGGCTTCTTTCCTCAGGAGGCACGCTCTTCGTTCACATCGACGACAATGAACTTGGTTATCTCATCGTGCTTCTCGACGAGTTGTTTGGCCGGGACAATCGCGTCTATGTCGTCACCTTCAAACAGGGGTCAGCTACTGGCCACAAAGCGATCAACCCAGGCTGTGTAAACACGACAAACTTCCTTGTGATCTATGCAAAGGACAAATCGCGGTGGATTCCGAAAAGGTTGTTCACGGCACGAGAGCGCGACGACCGCTACAATCAATTCATTGAGAATGTCGAAATGCCATATTCGAAATGGCGGATCACCACGCTCACAAAAGCTTTCGCGGTAGCAAAGGGATTTTCGGAGAAAGATGCTCGTATCTATGCGAAGGCGAAGCCGGAAGAGTTGGACCAGTTCGTTATCAGAAACGCGAGCCATGTCATCCGCTTGGCTCGCCCTAGCTACGAGAGCGTCAGCGGTGATGCTCGGAAGCTGATTGATGAATCGAAACGGAACAAGGAAGCGATCTTTCGATTGGAGAGGAACGACTACTCGGACATTTACCTAAAAGGCGGTGAGAGAATTCTCTTTTACGCAGACAAGCTAAAGGAGATCGATGGGAAGTTGATGGCTGCTGAACCGCTTACGACTCTTTGGGATGACATCCTTTCAAACAATCTTCACGCAGAGGGCGGAGTTGATTTCCCCAAAGGGAAAAAGCCCGAGGCATTGATCAAGCGCGCTGTGGAACTTGCGACCGACCCGGGCGACTGGGTTCTCGACTCGTTTGCAGGTTCCGGAACGACGGGCGCGGTGGCGCACAAGATGGGCCGGCGCTGGATCATGGTGGAGTTGGGCGAGCATTGTCACACGCACATCATTCCCCGGCTCAAGAAGGTCATCGATGGCGCGGATCCCGGCGGCATCACCGAAATGGCGGGGTGGAAGGGCGGCGGCGGTTTCCGCTATTACCGGCTCGCGCCGTCCTTGCTGGAAAAAGACAAGTGGGGCCAGTGGGTCATCAGCAAGGAATTCAACGCGGGCATGCTCGCCGAGGCCGTGTGCAAACTGGAGGGCTTCACCTACGCGCCCAGCGACACGGTCTATTGGCAGCACGGGCATTCCACCGAGCGCGATTTCATTTACGTGACAACGCAGCATTTGAGCGCGGACCAGCTCGCCCATTTGAGCGACGAGGTCGGATCGGACCGCGCGTTGCTGGTGCTCTGCGCCGCCTTCCGCGCCCCGCGCGATGCCGGTGCTGAGCGCCATCCCAACCTGACCGTGAAAAAGATTCCCAAGCAGGTGCTCTCCCGCTGCGAGTGGGGCCACGACGATTACAGCCTCAAGGTGGAGAACCTGCCCAAGGCACCGCCCAAGCTGGGGCAGATGGAGCTGATTTAGCCGCAAAAAGCGCAAAGGACGCAAAAAAACCGAATGCCCAAGGAGAATCCAGAGTCCGCCAAGATTGTGCTGTATCACGCCGTCGACGGGAAGGTGACGGTGAACGTGACATTTGCCCGGGAAACCTTTTGGCTGACTCAAAAGGCGATGGCGGAGCTGTTCGGGGTGAAGGTGCCAGCCATCAACAAACACCTGAAGAACATCTTCGAATCAGGCGAATTGGCGGAACCGTCAGTTGTTTCCATTTTGGAAACAACTGCCGCGGACGGGAAAAACTACGCCACGCAGTTTTACAACCTGGATGCGGTGATCGCGATCGGCTACAGGGTGAACTCGCTCAAGGCCACGCATTTTCGCATCTGGGCAACCAACACCCTGCGCGAGTTCATCGTCAAGGGCTTCGTACTCGACGACGCGGCGCTCAAACGGGGCCGGAAATTCGGCAAGGACTACTTTGACGAATTGCTGGAGCGCATCCGGGAGATCCGGACGAGCGAGCGGCGGGCCTACCAGAAGATCGCGGATGTGTTCGAGCAGTGCAGCAGCGATTACCGGGGCAACAGTGAGGAAACGCAGTTGTTTTACCAGGTCGCGCAGAACCACCTTCATTTCGCCACAACCGGCCACACGGCGGCGGAGATCGTCCACCAGCGCGCCGATAGCGGGAAGCCCTTCATGGGGCTGACGACTTGGAAAAACGCGCCCAAGGGCAAGGTGCTCAAGAGCGATGTCACGGTGGCCAAGAACTACCTGAACGAAAGCGAAGTTTCGAAGCTCAACCGGCTGGTGGGAATGTTCATCGATTTTGCCGAGATGCGGGCGCTGAACCAGCAGGTCATGACGATGCAGGACTGGCTAAAGCAGGTGAAGCGATTCCTCGATTTCAACGAGCAGCAGGTGCTCACCCATGCGGGAAAAATCTCCCACGAAATGGCGTTGGCCAAGGCGCATGCGGAGTTCGAGAAATACCGGACGATCCAGGATCGGCAGTATGTCTCGGATTTCGATGAGGCTTTCGCGCGCTATCTGAAAGGTGGGGACAAGTCATGAACCGCCACGTCAACGCCATCGCCGGGCGGCTGAGTCTCCGGCCGCCGCAGCGACGGTCCCTGGAGATTCTCGACCGCGTCACGGAGATTGTCCCGCCCAAGAAGGGCGCGGACATCGCGGCGGCGTTGGCGGTGATTCGCGCAGAGTTCCCGACCGTCACCGATTTCGAGCGCGAGTTTCCGTCGCTCTGTTTCGCGCTGGCCACCGGCGTCGGCAAAACGCGGCTCATGGGTGCCTTCATCAGCTATCTGCACCTCGCGCACGGCATCAACAACTACTTCGTCATGGCTCCGAACCTGACGATCTACAACAAGCTCATCACGGACTTCACGCCGAACACCCCCAAGTATGTCTTCAAGGGCATCGCGGAATTCGCCACCGATGTGCCAGCCATTATCACCGGGGATAATTACGAACAGGGAGGCGGTATCAGCAAAGGTGCACTGCCCGGTCTCGAACACTTCGTTCGCGTCAACATCTTCAATATCTCGAAGATCAACTCCGAGGTGCGCGGCGGAAAATCGCCGCGCATCAAGCGGCTCTCGGAATACATCGGCGAAAGTTACTTCGAGTATCTGGCCAGCCTGCCCGATCTCGTGCTGATCATGGACGAGTCGCATCGCTACCGCGCCAGTGCCGGCGTGCGGGCGATCAACGAGTTGAAGCCGGTCATCGGCCTGGAACTCACGGCCACACCGTTCGTGGAAACCGCCAAGGGTGCCGTGCCGTTCGAGAACGTCATCCTCGACTATCCGCTCGGCAGAGCGATGGCGGATGGCTTTGTCAAGGAGCCGGCCGTCGTCACGCGCAAGAATTTCAATCCGGCCGGCATGACACCGGAGGCCATTGAGCTGATGAAACTTCAGGACGGCGTCCGGTTGCACGAACAGGTGAAGGTCGAACTGGAAACCTATGCTCGCGAAAGCGGCGATGCGATCGTGAAGCCGTTCGTCCTGGTCATCGCCCGCGACACGACGCACGCGAAGCAATTGATCGATTTGATTCAGTCGGACGCGTTCTTCGAGGGGCGCTACAAGACAAAGGTCATCCAGGTGGATTCCAGCAAGACCGGCGCGGAAGAAGACGAGATGGTCGAACGGTTGCTCAAGGTCGAGCACACCGACGAGCCGACGGAGATCGTCATCCACGTCAACATGCTCAAGGAAGGCTGGGACGTCACGAACCTCTACACCATCGTCCCGCTGCGCGCGGCCAATGCCCGCACCCTCATCGAGCAATCTATCGGGCGTGGCCTGCGCCTGCCCTACGGCAAGCGCACCGGGGTCAACGCGGTGGACCGCCTGAACATCATCGCGCACGACAAGTTTCAGGAGATCGTGGACGAGGCGAAGAAACCGGATTCGGCGATCCGGTTGCAGCAGGTGATTCTGGAGCCGGAGCAGTTGGGCGAGAAAACGGTGACGGTGGTCTCGCAATCCCAACTGGCGAGCAAGTTGGGCTTGCAGCCCGAGCAGACGACGACGAGCACGCTGGTGCCCCAAGCCGCCGAGCCGCCCGTTTTCAAAACTCCGGAAGACCAAAAGGTGGCGCAGATCGCGTATCAGGCGATCCGTAAGTTGGAAAACCAACCGCTGATGCTGCCCAGCGTCTCCTACCTGTCGAATACGGACGTGCAGGCGTTGCTGCTGAACGAAGTCGCCGCCCAGTATCGCCCGTCGCAATTGGAAATCGAGGGCGTGACGGCCAAGCCAGACATCGCGGCCATTGTGGCAAAGACCACGGCGTTGGTGATTCAGCAGACGATCGATATCCCGCGCATCGTCGTTGTACCCACTGGTAAAGTGCAATCGGGTTTCAATCCCTTCACGCTCAAGCTGGACACGCTCAACTATCCGCCGGTGTCGGAGGAGCTTTGGGCCAAGCACCTGCGCACGGATCAGGTGGATGTGATCGCCATGGGCAGGGGTGGCATTGAGGAATCGCGGCTGGAGGATTACGTCGTCAGCGGCCTCGTCGATTTCGACGATGTTGCTTACGACTCACACGCCGACCTGCTTTACGATCTGGCCGGCCAGGTGGTGAAGCACCTGCGCAGCTACCTGCGCGACGAGCACGAGACGCGCAAGGTGCTCAGTTGCTACCAGCGAGACATTGCCCGCTTCGTCCACGTCCAGATGCAGGAGCATTTTTGGGCAAAGGCGACCGGCTACGAAGTGAAGATCAGCAAAGGCTTCTCCGAATTGAAGCCGAGCGCCTATACTGCGTCGGCCTCGGAGCCGGTGCTCGATTACCGGCAGCCGCCGGCGGACAAGAGCAACATGGCGAAGTATCTCTTCGGCGGGTTCAAGCGATGCCTCTACCCGGTACAGAAGTTTCAGTCAGACGCCGAGCGCAAGCTGTCCGTGGTTTTGGAACGCGAGGCGTCGAAGTGGTTCAAGCCCGCCAAAGGGCAGTTCCAAATTTACTACAAATCCGGCGCCGACCATCCCGAATACCAGCCCGACTTCGTGGCCGAAACGGACGGCACGATCTATATGCTGGAACCGAAGTGCCACGACGAAATGGCGGATTTCGAGGTTATCGCCAAGAAGGACGTGGCCGTAAAGTGGTGCAAGCGGGCGAGTACCCACGCGAAGACGTATCGCGGCAAGCCGTGGAAATATCTCCTGATCCCACACGACGTGATCGCGGAGAATATCACGCTCGAATGGCTCGCGAGTCGGTTTGAGCAAAAGTGATCTGATGCACGCCAGTGCCACCTTCACCGAAAGCGGCGGCAATTCACGGACCGGGGTGGCCAAAATGCGGCCAGTCGGACGGGGCGAGGACGTTAACTGTGAACGCCGCCGACAAACGCACATGCGGATCGATCCCGGGCTGCCCGTGTTCAGGTCGCGCGCGAGGTGTCGGTGGTGCCGGCCTACGATGGGCTGGCCATTTTGTGGCCAGCCTGAAGATGGCCGGCATGAATGCAGGCCCATTTTTCGACTCCGATGTTCACAAGTCATTTGATCGTAAAGAAATAGCTCCGTCTGAATTGTGCGCGCGCGCGCACAATTGGCCCGTTTTCCTTGAAAAACGGCGGGCATTTTCGCGGCCAATGGCCACAAATTGCTCCCGGTTGAGGGGGATTCAACGAGCTTCAAGAGCGCGTTCTCCACGGGAAAGAAAGGGGCGTGCGACCCGAATACCAGCCGTTCGACGGGAATCTGGGCGGCGGGTCGGCCATTCGAGAAGATGCAGGCTGGTATCGATCAGCCCCGGATAAGGCGAGAATCTCGAGGGCGAAGGCGTCGTGGAAACGCCACCTTTGGGCGGCCGGGTGGCGGGCAACGACTGGGCCGCCGCGGTCAACAGGGAGCTTTTAAGAAAGTTGCGTCGATCGATGGATTTCATTCTTTGGGTCCGTGTCTTGCGGCAGCGCCCGGGGGCGGGAGAAAGGTTCAAAAGCTGAGCGTGTTCGGCCACAGGAACGATCTTGGTTGCTGGTCGAAAGTGGCGTTGAGCGGTCCGAGCCAGCCGGTCGTGCTATTGGGCAGAATCACCACGCGGTAGCGGTTAAAAAGGTTGGCCACGTTGAGCTGTGAAGACCACGTGATTTTACGGAACCGTTTTGAGTTGCCCGAAATCAGGTCAAAGCGAACCTGGCTGGGATAAGCGAACCGCTCCGTATTTCCGGTCACCGAGACCCCCGCCGCGTAATAGTAATAGGCGGTCTGCCTCCAGCCGAGCAAGGCGGAGCCCCCCAAACGAAATCTCTTCAGCCAGCCGTCCCGAAAAGTGTAAACGTTGGTTAAGTTAAAGCTATACTCAGGATAGCCGCAGGTGTGGTCTCCCGCGGATGACGTATTGATGACCCCCGGCGGCGCAAAGCCAGGGTTGATCTGGAGCGCTGAAATCGGCAGCCCCGTCGTCCCGGTGAGAATGGGACCGCGAACCGGGTCCACGACTTGCAACACCCGGCCGACATTCGATGCCGCGTTGACCTGGCCGGTGATGGCGACCGGATTCGCATAGTAAGTGCTCGCCGGCGTCGAAGATGCCGTCGAGCACGCTGAGCGCGGCCGCGGCTGCTTACCAGGAAACTCGCCGAGGCTTTGAATTGCTGCGCCCGCTGTTCAAACCCTCGCCCAACTCCGCCCCGAAGGCCCGGGCCGGCCCGGCACGGGCCATCCAGGCTTCGGTACATTGCTCTATACGCGTCCGCGCAGTGAAGACATCGCGACGAATGCGAGTGGGCCGCCGGCCTCGCCCGGTGCCGTCATCGCGCGCGGTTCGCCGGCCGGCAACACGCTGACCTGGGCCAGTGCCATCCGCGCGGCCAACTACACGGTGAAGCGCGCAAATGGGGCGCACGCGTCCCCGCCTGCACCTGTAGGGGCATCGCTTGACGACGCCCGCGGGCGCCGACAAGCAGCGCCGCTACAACGGATCGCGACCAACGTCAGAACGACGACGTTTACCGACAGAGACGTCGAACCGGGCAACGTCTACGTCTATGCCGTTTCCGCCGTGAATTCCGCCGGCGAGAGCCCCGACGCCTTCGCCACCACGATAAGCACGGGCCAACGGGCGCTGTGCGGACGGTTGCCGTGGCCGCCATTCGCGATCAATGCCACCGCTGCAGTTCAACGATGTTACCTTCCGGGTCGGTCATATAGATCAGGGTCAGTTTCCCCGCGCCCGGGATGTCGATCGTGACCAGCTGGCCAACGTCATGGCCCCCCATTGCAGAATTTCCTGTCGCTTGCTCTCCACGTCCGGCACCTCGAAAGCCAGGTGCGCAAAACCCGGGCGGGTCAGCGAGGCCGGCAGGCCGGAACCATGCGACCGGGTGTAGGGCCACCGCTTGCGGTGGGCCGGTTTGCGAGCGGGAAAAGGTCCGGCGCAAGCGCCGACCCTACGCACCGTTTGGTGTTCGCGGTTTTGATTCGCGATTCGGAAATTGACTGCATGGATACGGCTCGGGCGGGCGGGCGGAATGTGGGGCCGAATGCGTTTGCCGCGAGCGGCCGGGCGCCGGAGACTCGCGCGATGGGCCACTATGCGGTGCTCGTGCCGGCCTACACCGGCCACCTCAATCCAATGCTCGTCCTGGCGCGCGCGCTCGAGCGGCGCGGGCACCGGATCACCGTCGTGGCGCCGGCCGATGCAGAGGCGAAGGTGCGCCAGGCGGCGCTCGCGTTTATTCCGATTGCGCAGCGCGAGTTTCCGCCGGGCGAATGGCCCCGCGTCACGGCAGGCGCCGGCGAGCTGGCCGGATTCGCGGCCACGCGCGCCGCAGCTCGCGTGATCGCGTTGCTGGCGCGCGGCGCTGGCGATCTCGCACGGCGGCTTGAACACGACGCTCGAGTGCCTCCGGGCGGGCGTGCCGGTGGTCGCGTTGCCGATCACGAACGATCAGCCGGGCGTCGCGGCGCGGATCCGCCAGAAAGGCGTCGGCGAGTTCATCCCGATTCGGCAGGCGACCGCGCCGGCGTTGCGGCAAACGGTGCTGCGCGTGCTGTCGACGGCGGAGTATCGGGAGCGCGCCCGGCACTTTGCCGCGGAGCTGCAACGAATCGACGGCCCGGGCATGGCGGCCGCATTGATTGAAACGGCGTTCGCCACCCGGCAGCGCGTGCGGCGATGAAAGCCGCGATCGCATCAACGTAACGCGGTCTTTTTCCGATGCGATGCGGGTTTTCAGCGCCCCGCCGGCAGACGGATCCGACCCTCCCGCTGAAAATCCAGTTTTCTGTCCGTCGCCGAATGGCTTGAGTCCGCCTCGCGTCCGGACATGCTCGGGGTCGTCCCGGTTTTTCCATCCCGTCCTGCCCATGAAAACTCGCGCCCTCCTGTTCGCCGCCGCGGCGCTCGTCGCCGTCGTCACCCATGCCGCCCAGCCCGCGCCCCGTCCGCCGCTCCTCGCCGCCGGCGCGGAAGCGCCGGAATTCACCGCGCTGCGCCCCGACAATACGCCGGTCAAGCTTTCGGACTTCCGCGGCAAGGTCGCGTTTTCCGGCGTCGGCTCCGGCCCGCAAACCGAGGCCGCGCTCGAAAAGGCGCTCGCCGCCGCGGGCTTCAAACTCTGATCCGCCCGGGCGACGTCACGCCGGTCGTGTCGGACCGGCGCCGTCCCACGACCGGGGCGTCCGGCCGATGGCAGAACCCCTCAGCTTGGTCCTGAAGTGTGGGGGAGGACGGAAGAACAGGATGGCGGCAGTTCGCTCGATCGCGTTTCAGATCATTGAAGGTGGAACCGGCGACATCCTCATGGTTGGAGCTTCGACAAACCCAGCGGCGAGTGGATCACCCACAGCATGGTCGCGCCACTCAACGGGGAAGTTGCGGAACAAAACCCGAAGAAAGCAGGATTGTTTTTTGGTGAACTTTCCCGATGCTCAAGAGCGGAGGGGGGTCAACGGCCCGCTCATTCCAACCCCAAGCCCGGAAGCCCCGGAGGAACCCCCAAGAACGATGAAGCGTAAGAATCCCATTGCCCTGTCGATCGGCTGTTTCGCCCTTGTTTTGTGGCCAGCCCACCCCGCCATGAGTGCGGAAGGAAGCTCCGCCAGCGTTTCCGTGGTCTCGGCGGACGCCTTTGGTGCGTTGGCCGGAAATCCCGCCGATCTCGTGGCGCGGCTGCCGGGGGTGGTCGGCGAGTCGGTCGACGGGGATTTCCGCTATTTGTGGAGCCGCGGCATGCACCGGGATCTGAGCACCATCACCACGGACGGCAATCGGATGGCCGACGCCGCCTCCGGAGGCACGACCCGTGAATTCCAATTCCAGACCGTCGGCGCCGACTCGATCGGGCGGTTCTAACCCTGCTTGAGAATCTCTGTTCGTCTGACTCGCTTTACTGCACTCCACGGATTCATACCCATGAAAACAATCAATCGGCGCAGCTTTCTCAAAGGTTCGCTGCTTTCGGCGGCGGCTCTTTCGTTTCCGGTGCAGAGGTCCGAGTCGGCGGTGTCAGCCGCCGGCCGGGCGGGCCCGGGCCCCGGGATTATCGACACCAATGTCCACCTTGGCGCGTGGCCGACGCGGCGACTGAAGTACGGCGAGACGAAGGCGCTGGTGGCCAAGCTGCGCAAACACCGGGTGGAACAGGCATGGGCGGGGAGTTTCGAGGGGCTTCTGCACAAGAACATGCTCGAAGTGAACGAGCGGCTGGTGGCGGAGTGCCGCACGAACGGAGACGGGATGCTGGTGCCGTTCGGCAGCGTTAATCCCGTCTGGCCCGACTGGGAAGAGGACCTGCGCTTGTGCCACGAAGTCCACAAGATGCGCGGAATCCGGCTGCATCCCACTTATCAGAACTACACTCTCGAGCGTCCGGATGTCCCCCGGCTTCTGAGAATGGCGGCGGAGCGCGGGCTGATTGTGCAAATCACCACTTTCATGGAGGATCCGCGGGTGCATCATTCGAATTTGCTCGCGCCGGAAATGAATCTGGATCCGTTGGCGAATCTCTTGATGGGGATACCCAATGCGAAGGTGCAACTCTTGCACGCGTTTCGGTCCGGTAGCGGCCCGAACAACCGCCAGGGGCTGATAGAATCGACCAATGTTTCCTTCGACATCTCCAACTTGGAAAGCAATGGGGGGGTGCATCGGATGATCGAGGGGCGCCCTTGGGAAGGCAGAGGCCGGCCCGTTCCCTTGCCGGTGGAGCGGATCCTGTTCGGATCGCATGCACTCTACATGCCTTTCGAAAACGCGCTGTTGAAGCTCTTCGAGTCACCGATCACGACTGCCCAGTTCGACGCCATCGCCAGAAACAATGCCCGCCGCCTGCTCGGGCGGACCTGAGCCCAACCGGAAAGGATATCAAATGAACTTCGACCAATTTGCCTATCCGCTGGAGGCCTACGGACTGCCGAGCCGTGAGGAGATGTTGGATTATCGCATCTGGGACGATCACTACCATGGCATCGACCAGCACGAGGAAGTCATGCGTTACGTCACCCGCCTCGGGATCGAGCGGGTCATTTCCCTGGACATCGGGGGAAGAGAGTACCGGGAAAAAGCGCATCGCGAAATTCTCGAAAAGCAGCGCGATCGCGTCTTGGGCATCATTCGGATCGATCCCAGTCGCCCGGAAGAGAGTGTGGCGAAGATGGAGCAATGGATCCGCAACGGGCCTTGCATCGGAATCAAGTACGCGGGCGGGAACGAGGGGGTCACCTGCAGCCACCCCAACAACGACCCCATCATCAGTCTCGCCCGCGAATTGAAGGCGGTGGTTTATATCCACGCGTGGATCAAGGTCGGCGGCAATCCGCGTCGCCTTGGCGGCGACAACGGCAAGTCGGAATCGTCCCCCATGGACGTGGCGATTCTGGCGAAGCGCTTTCCAGACGTGCCGATGACCTGCGGGCATTCCGGTGGCGACTGGGAGATCGGTGCCCGCGTCGTCCGTCCGTACGAAAACGTCAATTTCGAGTTCGCCGGTTCCGATCCGCATTCCGGCCAGGTCGACTACGCCATAAAGATTCTGGGCGAAGATCGCATCGTATGGGGCGGACACGGTCCGAGCCGGTGCCTGGCCAACGAGCTTTCGAAGATTCTCGACGCCAATCTGACCAAGGAGCAACGGATGAAGGTGTTCGGCCGCAACCTGCGGCGCGTCTGCGCTCCCATCATGCGCCAGAAAGGGTACAGCGTCAAAATTTGAGCTGTTCCGCCTGAATCACCCGTCACAGATTCGCAGACTTGGGACATCATGCCGCCCGATCCGCCGACGCTCGCCCGCCTCATGCGCGGCGCCGAGGAGTGGATCGCCAAAGGCCGGCTCGACGGCTCCGACGCTGCGTTGCGCGAATTCGTCATCACGGCGGCGGAACATCGGTGCGACGCAGTCGTCCGCCGCCTCCTCGACGCCGGGTTCGACCTCGAGGCGCGCAAGGACAACCGCGACACCGTGCTCATGGAGGCCAAGAGTCGGAAGAGGTTCCGGCGCGGCGTTTGCGCTCAGGATCGCCACCAGCGTATAGGGAATCCAAAACCGTGCATTCGCTCCGGCGCAGGAAATCATCGGCCGCGCGGGCGCGTCAAGTACGCGGGCTTACGGAATCACCGGCAGCACGATGTGCGAGGGATGCGGCGCGTCGTGATAGATCGTGTTCGTGGCGACGACGAGGCGGCGATGCCGGGCGAGGGGTTCGCCGGTATTGGGATTCACATCGAAGCGCGGGAAGTTGCTGCTGGCGATATCCACGCGGATGCGATGTCCTTTCTTGAAGACGTTGCTGGTCGGATAGAGCTTGATGGTGAAGGGATACACCTTGCCCGGCTCCATCAGCTTTTCCGCGGCCAGCGAGTCGCGGAACCGGGCGCGCACGATGCCATCTTCGAGGTTCAGATCGAAACCGCCGGGCCAGTCCGCGCTCGCCGGATACACATCGATCAGCTTGGCGGTGAAGTCCGTGTCGAGCGCCGAGGACGAGGCCCACAGTTTGACTTCGATTTCGCCCGTGACCTCGAGGTCCCGGGTGAGCGGTTCGGTCTGGAACACGACCACGTCGTTGCGGGCCGAGAGCGGCACCGGCTTGGTCCAGTTCCAAAACTTGTCGCCGCCGCGTTGGTCCCACGCGCCCGGCACCATGAGGCCATCGCCCGAGGAGATGTTGCCGCCGAGAGTGGGCACCGGGTGGCGGGGATCCGATTCGTAGGTGGTGGAGGCCCGGGTGGCGGCGGGCTTCGTCGTGCTCATCGTGCCGTCGGCCTGCAGATAATACGGCGTGTAGCGCGTGCGGGCCAGCGGCCATTCGCGCTCGTTGCGCCAGGCTCCACCGTGGAAAAGGAGGCCCTTCGCGTCCTTGCGCCCATCGCCCGAGCCCATGACGAAGAGACGGATCTTCGAGGCGAACCAGGCCGACTTGCCGACGCTGTTGTCAATTCCCTTCAGCCAGTGGTCAAACCATTCGCGCCGCCATGCGAGCAGGTCGGCGATGGCCGCCTCGGCGCCGAACTCGACCTGGCCGTGCGCGTGACCGCCCTGGCCGCCATGGATCCACGGGCCCATGATGAGATACACATCGCTTTTCAGTGTCTTGGAGAGCGCGACAAAATTTGCGGTCGTGTTGCCACCCCAGGAGTCATACCAGCCGCCGACGAGGTAGACCGGCATGTCCTTGTAGCGCGCCGGATTGGCCAGGATGTTGTTCTGCGCCCAGAACGCATCGTCGGCGCCGTGCCGCATCGCGTCGATCAGCCATTCCTCGTATTCAGGGGCCAGCCTCAGCGGCGTGGCGCCCGGCCGCAGTGGCAGGTGGGGGAGATAATCGAAGCGCCGGTCCGCCAATTCCTTCAAGGCGGCGGCGGCGCCCGGATCCCGGGTGGCACGGCTGCCCCGCCCGGCATTGAGCATGATCCAGTTCCAAAAGCGCATCTCAAAGGCTCCCGCATTGCGCATGCTCTGGCGGCCCATGTTTGACACCGCATCAACCGCGATGACGGTCGCGAGCTGCGGCACTTTTTCCAGCGCCATGGCGTGCTGCGTCCCGCCGGCATACGAGGTGCCAACCATGCCGATCTTGCCATTCGACCAGGGTTGCCGTGCGATCCACGCCGCGCAATCCGCGCCGTCGCGGCCGTCATCGGTCACAAAATGCCACACGCCCTCCGAGGCATAGCGCCCGCGGGTGTCCTGAGCCACGAACGCGTAGCCGTTGGCGGCGAAGTACTGGCCGTAGCTCTTGGAACCGTCCTTGTTGTAGGGCAGGCGCGTGAGGATTACCGGCAGGCGGTCGACCGGGCCCGCGGGCAGATAGATGTCGGTGGCCAGGTTCACGCCGTCGCGCATGGCCACCATGACGTTCTTCTGGACCTGGATGGCCGGCTTTTGCGCGAGCGCGGACAAGGCGCTGAAAAAGAAGGCCGCGACGAGAAGGTTGAGTTTGATCATGGCATTATGGGGTGGATTGAGGCGGATGATATAGGTTGCAGTCGCCCGGGCTTCGCCGGTTGGGTTGTATTTCCAAAGGAGGTTTTCCCCTGTCATTCTGAACGCAGCGAAGAATCCACTTGGACATCCGCCGTTCGCAGGAGGGCGGGCAGTTTCACACTCGGAGAAAGATTTTGTTGCGATGCAGGAACCAGCACAACAGCACGGCGAGCGCGAGGCCGGCCAGCGTAACGACAAGGCCGCCGAAGCCGTTCGCGACGTGCGCGTCGAGGAAGGCACGGACATCGCCGCCCACGAAGCGCTCGGCGAGCCGCGAAAGGCTCACAACGCTCACGGTGAGGTAAATCGTGATGGAGTTCATCCCAATCCACACGAACGGCTGACACCAGGTCTGGAATTTGCAAACATCCACGACAAAATAGAACACGCCGAGCAGCATGGCCGAACAGCCGGTGGTGACGACGCAGAACGACGAGGTCCAGATGCGTTTGATGAGCGGGAACTGGAGACTCCAGAAGAGGCCCAGCACCACCAGCGCGGCGCCCGCGGCCAGCAGCCAGGTCACTTTGCGAATTGGCTTCACCCGTTCCTCCTTCAGCAGCCGCCCCGCGAACGCGCCGAAGAGGCAGATCGAAATCGCGGGCAGCGTGCTGAGGAGCCCCTCGTTGATGTAATAGAGCGGCACCCTCCGGCCGGGCACGTAAAAATAAAGAAAGTCGAAGTAGTTGGTCAGGTTGCGGCCCTCCTCGAAGAGCCCGCTCACACGCCCTTTCACGGCACCGGCGATGGCGGAGGCCGAGTCCGAACCGATCTGCCGGGCGAGCGCCGTCACGGTCGGCTGGTCGATCTTGAAATCCGGAAATGGCACGAGCGCCAGCAGGGCCCAGTAGCCGGTGAGGAGCGCGACAGCGATGCCGGCCATCGTCTTCGGCCGCGCCGCGCAGCAGCAGTAAATCGTCGCCGCGAAGAAATAGCACGCCGCGATGCGATGGAGCACGCCGCCGAGGGAGATGTCGGGCCACCGGTTGGTCAACCCGCCGGAATAGAAGACGCCGAGCAGATAGAGCAGCAGGCTGCGCCCGGCGATCCGTTTCAACGCGGCGCCGAGGCCGTCGCGCGCCAGCGCCTTGTCCAGCGAGAAGACGAGCGACACGCCGACGATGAAAAGGAAGAGCGGGAAAATCAGGTCGTAAAAACGAAATCCCTCCCACGGCACGTGCTTCAACTGGGCGGAGAGAAAACGCGTGACGCCGTTGCCGCTCATCTTGTCGAGCGCCTGCACGAGCGAGCCCGCACCGATAATCCAGAACATGTCGAAGCCCCGCAGCGCATCCACGGAGACCACGCGGCCTGCGGCGGACGGTGCGACCGGAGTTGAATCCATGGCGGGGGCGGGCGGGTTCATGACGGTTGGCGCGTGGGCAGCTTGGCCGCACGCATTGCCACGGCAACCGGGAAGTTGGCGTGCGGTGACCTGGGGCGGATCGCAGCTTCCTGTCGTCCCAGTTTCCGGATGTGTAGGGCCGCCGCTTGTCGGCGGGCCGCTTGGGGCCGCGGGCTTCAACGAGGCCTGCCGCCAAGCGGGAGCCCGACAAGATCCCAAAAACCGAATTGCGCCAGTCGCCGGAGGGGCGGTTGGAAAACGGAAGGGCGGATTCCGGCTTCAAGGTTGACACCAAGGGTTTCGCCTGCGGCCATTGGAACGACGCCGGATTTTCCTGCGCAAATCCCGCCACCCCGCCCCCGTTCGCGGGAAAACCAAACCAGAATCGTGACCATGACTACGACTACAAGCCAGGCTTCCCGCATCGGCCGCCCCCGCGCGGCTTCTTCCCGGTGGACGGCTCTCGCCGCCCTCCTGTTCGGCTTCGTGCTGGCGGTGCAATCGGCCGCCGGGCAGGAAACGCTCACCGGCACCGTCACCAACTCCGCCACCGGACAAAACCTGCTGGGTGCGCGGGTGGTGCTCAAGGGCACGGGTCGCGAGGTGTTCACCGACAGCATGGGCGTTTACCGGTTTCCCGACGTCGCCCCCGGCAGTGTGATCGTATCGGTTTCGTATACGGGGCTGAACCCCATGGACACCCCGGTCCTGGTCACCGCCGGAGGGCGCAACCGTGCCGACGTGGGACTGACGGCGGATATCTATCGGCTGGACAAGTTCGTGGTCGCAGGCGAACGCGAGGGCAATGCCCAGGCGATCACCCTGCAACGTCAGTCCAGCGGGGTTAAGAGCATCGTGTCCGCCGACGCCTTCGGCACGCTGGCCGGCAATCCCGCCGAACTGGTGTCGCGGCTGCCCGGGGTGGAAGGCGTCGCGTGCGATGGCGACACGCGCTACATTCGCATGCGCGGCCTGAGCCAGGAATTGAACACGATTACGATGGACGGCAACCGCCTCGCGGATGCCGGCTCGGCCGGCACCAGCCGCTCGTACCAGTTTCAGCAGATCAGCTCGGACTCGATCGAGCGCATGGAAGTCGTGAAGTCGCCGACTCCGGACATGGATGGCGACTCGATCGGCGGCAACGTGAACCTGGTGTCCAAGAGCGCCTTTGACAGCTCGCCGGAGCGCCGCATTCGCGGCTCGTTTGGCGCGATTTGGCGGCCGTTCGACCCGCGGGAAACCCGCGCGCCCCGCAACTACTCGCTGTCCTACTCGGAAGTCTTCGGAGGCAAGATCGGCGTCTCGATCAACGCGGCCTACCGGGTGCACAACACGCCGCAGGACACGATTGTCCAGGCGCACCAGCAACTGCCCAACGATGTCGCCGGTCCTGCCTACACGTACAGCGCGCAGTTGGTGGACTTCCGCAACGAACGGGCCCGCACCGGCGCCGGCGTCAAGCTGGATTACAAGCTCAGCGACAACATCCGCTTTTACCTCAATACGACGTCCAACAAAATCGTCGAACACGAGAACGATCGTTATACCACCTTTGCGACCGGGCAGGCGATCGCCACGCGGGACGCAGCCGGCAACCTCACGGGCACGGGCGGAATCATCCCCGGCTACACCGACAGGTTTACCGCCATTCGCCCGGTCACCAGCAGCACGGTGAACATTCAAACCCGCAACCAGTACAAGGATGGCAAGACGGTGACGCTTCAGATCGGCGGAGTGCACCGCTACAGGAATCTCGATCTCGATTATGACGCTTATAAATCGGATTCAAAAACGAACTACGCCGGCCAAAGACTGCTCGATTATACCGCCCGTGGCATCGGCTTCACGATCGATACGCGGGACCGTTGGGAATACCCCATTGTCACCCAGACCGACGGGCCGGACATCACGAAACTCGAATCCTACACGGAAAACAACTACAGTATCGCGCGCAACGTCGGGTGGGATGGGTATCGGGGCGCGGCGCTCAACGTCAAGAAACAGTTTGAGACCGCCGTTCCGACGCATATCAAGACGGGACTGCGCTGGCGCGAACAGACGCGGCGGAATGAAATGCATCCGTGGACCGGATCGTATGTCGGCCCCGACGGGGTCAGGGGCGTCAACCCGGCCACCGGCATCAATGACGACAATCTCGCCCAGTTCGGCCAGGCTGGCCCGGGCCGTTTTTTCAACGACTATATCAAATATCCTGCCCTGCCGCATCCCGCGTTTCCCGGCCGGGGCAACAACCTGATCGACGATGCGATCGAAAAGACCCCGCAGTATTTTGCCCAGAATATCGCGGCTAACATCCAAAGCGAACTGACGGGCAACACGAAGTTCAAAGAGGAGGTCAGCGCCTTTTACTTGATGGGCAACATGGCGCTTGGAAAGCTGTCGGTACTGGGCGGCTTCCGGGTGGAGACCACGAAAACCTGGGGCGAGGCCGCCCTGCAGGCCATCTCGGCCGCGGAAAGAGCCCGCCGGGCGGCATTTGTCGGGCCGCTCACCAACGATGAAATTCGCCGCCGCAACATCGCCGAATTCGGCGGCCGCCAGATCCGCTTCGGCGAGTACCGCGATCTATTGCCGGGTTTGCACTTCAAGTTCTCGCCCTTCCCGGCGCTCGTGACCCGCGCAAGCTACGCGACGAACATCGGCCGTCCCTCCGTCGGGCAGCTGCTCCCCCGCACCAATGTCAATTACGACAATCAAACCGTCTCCTCGAGCAACCCGAGCCTCAAACCCCAGACCGCAAACAATTTTGACGCGACGGCGGAATACTATTTTGAGCCGGCCGGGGTCGTGTCGGCCGGGGTCTTCCTGAAGGAGATCAAGCGCTTCATCTACACCGCCGGCGGGGCGGTTATCCCGGCGGGCCAGGACAACGGGTTTGACGGCGAATACGCGGGTTTCACCTATACGACGCAGCACAATGGTGGGTTCGCCAAGGTCAAAGGCCTCGAGCTCAACTACAGCCAGCAGTTCACCTTTCTGCCGGGCTTCTGGAGCGGATTTGGTGCGTTTGCCAACGTCACGGTAATGCGCGCGGAGGGCAACTATGGTGCCGGAAGCGCCATTGCCCTCGCCCCGAACCCCAAGGTCGCGGGCTTCAATCCGCGGACCGGCAACGCGGGCGTTTCCTACATCAAAGGGAAAGTCAGTGTGCGTTTGCAGGCCAACCATCGCGGTCAATATCTGACCAGTTTCAACACGAATGTGTCGCGGATGGTGTACGCGAGAAAACGAACGGCGCTCGACCTCAAGACCGTTTATTACATCTCGAAGCAGTACAATGTTTACCTGGACGTGAACAACGTTCTTTCGGAACCTGACCGCGGTACCCTCATCGGCGGCCGTCCCGGTGCGAACCAAGTGTTGACGCCACAATTCTATTTCGGGCTCAACACCCGCCTGTGACGGGGCCGGCAAGGGGGCGCAGGCCATTCGCGCTGGACTCAATATCCGTAGCGTGCTTCGGCTTCGTTGAGCCGAGTGGCGGGCCGTGCGCGTCGGCCTCGATCGCCTGGAGGTAGGAGCCTGCTTGCAGGCGATTCGCCGTGGGAGCGGGATAATCCCGCGACGAGTCGCGGCGCAAAGCCGCTCCTACAGTTTTCGCTCATGCCTCGAAGCTTGCCCCGAGGATTGTTTCTGATCACTTCTCTTCCCGTACCGTTCCTCCTCCACTCATGCCGCACTCCACTGACCTCCGTCCTGTCGCCACCACGCTTTACTTCCAGCACGTGACCAACCGCGTGCCGTTCAAATTTGGCCGGGAAACCGTCACCGGCGGCACCTGTTCGCGCGTCAGCCTGCGCGCGCGCGATCGCCAGGGGCGCGAAGTCGAGGGCTGGGGCGAGACGCCCCTCGCCGCGACGTGGGTCTGGCCCAGCGCGATGAGCTTCGAGGGGCGCGAAGACGTGCTGAAGCAGTTCTCCATCAAACTCGCCGCGGCCTGGGCGAAGTTCGACGTGTTCGGACATCCGATGGAAGTGGGCCGCGCGTTTCAGGACGACGTGCTCCCGGGCCTGCTGGAGGACTACAACCGGGTTCGCGGCGCCGGGGCCGAGCCGATGCCGTGGCTCGCCGCACTCGTGTGCTGTTCGGCCTTCGACATCGCGCTGCATGACGCGTTCGGGATTCTCGTCGGGCGGCCGGTGTATCAGACCTACGGGCCGGAGTTCATGAACCGGGACCTCGCGCATTTTCTCAAACCGGCGGCGGGCACGGCGGTGTCGTTTGCCGGAAAATATCCCCAGGATTTCTTTGTCCGCCCCCTCCCAACCAAGGTCCCGGTGTGGCATCTCGTGGGCGGCGTCGATCCGTTGGAACCAGGCGACCTCACCGGCGCGGAGCCGAAGGACGGTTACCCCGTGCTGCTGCGCGACTGGATCAAGCGGGACGGCTTGCGCTGCCTGAAGATCAAGCTGCGCGGCATCGATGCCCCGTGGGACTACGCGCGTACCGTCCATGTTGGGCGCATCGCAGCCGAGCTCGACGTACCGTGGCTCACCGCCGACTTCAACTGCACCGTCACCGAGCCGGGCTACGTGAACGAAATCCTCGACCGCCTGCGCGACGAGCACCCGCGCACGTACGGGAGTCTCCTCTACGTCGAGCAGCCGTTCCCCTACGATTTGGAGAAGCACCGCATCGACGTGCACAGTGTTTCCGCCCGCAAGCCGCTCTTCATGGACGAGAGCGCGCACGACTGGAAGCACGTGGCGGTGGGCCGCGAGCTCGGCTGGAGTGGCGTCGCGCTCAAGACCTGCAAGACGCAGACCGGGGCGCTCCTCAGCGGCTGCTGGGCGAAGGCGCATGGCATGACGCTCATGGTGCAGGACCTCACCAACCCGATGCTGGCGATGCTGCCGCACGCGCAGCTCACGGCACACATCGGCACAATCATGGGCGTGGAAGCCAATTCGATGCAGTTCTATCCGGATGCGTCGCTGGCCGAGGCCAGGGTGCATCCCGGCCTCTTCCAGCGCCGCGACGGCCAGCTCGACCTTTCGAGCATTCACGGCAACGGCTTCGGCTACCGGCTCGCGGAAATCACTCGCACCTTGCCGGCGCCGGCTGCAAGTTTCGGCGGGTAGGGTCATCCGGGCCAGCGCGAAGCTGCCGGCTGAGCACGCCTTGGCTGCGTTTGAGCGCGGCGAGCACCTGGCGCTTCGCCTTGTTCGCCTGCCACCTTGTCGCTGCGCTCCAACGCGGCCACGCGTTCAATCGGCATTGGATCGAAATTCCTTCCGGCTACGGAGCTCGGCACTCTGCGGTGACCAATGAAAGGCACGAATACGAATTGTCTCGTGGTATTCGACCAGGCAAAGACCTCACGACCAGCCAAAAACCAGGCAAAGACCTCAGGCTTTGCCTTCTACCTTTCGAAGGAGACACCCCTGCCATTCCCCATAATTTCGGGTGAAGGCGGGCTGGCGGCACTCGCAGGGAAGGGGCGTCCTGCATCGGCACACCCTATAAACTTCGCCTTGAATTTTCCGGCGCAATTTGCCACGTCATCAACCGCGGAAACTATCGCGCGTGGGAATTTGAAGAGACCGGTGCCAGGGCCGCGTTTTGAATCATGCCTTTTCGCGCACCTAAAGATGACCACCGATGTCTCCAATACCTGGCTGGCCGCCCAGCTCGGAATGGGCTCTCCATTCTATGTGAGCAAACATGTAGGAGCGCTGCGCAGACCGGTCGCGTGCCACTCAGACGCCAACCGGTTGCTTCGTCGGCTGTAGGAGGTAAAAGGTAAAGCCTGAGGTCTTCGCCCCCTTCCAGCCGTACACCGGGCGGAGGTTCCGGTGCTCGATGTCATCGAGCGAAACGGTTCGCCCGCCGACGTTCCAGCGGGCGCCGCTGAACGAGGCGTCGAGCGCGCGAACGCTCTCGGCCGGATAATGGCGCAGAATCCAGCGAATCGTGAACGCGTTGTACGCGTTGATCAGCGCGGCGATTTCCTCGGCCCCCTGCGCCGGCCGGGCGGGCGTCGCCGCGTATTGGGCGATGAAGGCGTCCAGCGCGGCGAGTTCGGCCGGATCGTTTTTCCATTTTTCGTAGGCGACCAGGCCGCGTTCATCGACGTACTTCGTCAAAAGCGCGTCCCACGGCTGCGGGTCGATGCCGGCCGGCACGGTCACCGTGGGTGCGGCAGCCAGAATGGAGGCAATGAAACACCCGGCAGCCATCAGGGTGCGCCGGCACATCGATGATTTCATGACATCGGGTTGGAGGACGATGCGGCGCGGTTATTCCATGCCGTGACACAATCTTGTCCCGGTGCTCCCGCCGCTGGCAATATCGCCCAAAGGCGGACAAAGACCTGCTCGCCGAAGGCGAGCTGTGGCGGGGAGGCCCGCGGCGGGCGACCTGGGCAATGAAGGCGGACCTATTCCGCCGTGTCGTTCACCTGCGCTGCCACGCCAGCCAGGCGCCCAGGATTTTTTTCACCAACGGCGTGAGCCGGGTCCGGTTATAAAGGTCGCCGAGTTTCCGGATTGCCTCCGCTTGCGTGGGGTAGGGGTGAATGGCCGCGCCCAGCGTCTTGAGCCCGAGCCGGCCGTTCATGGCGAGCGTGAGCTCGGAAATGAGGTCGCCTGCGTGTGGCGCCACGATGGTCGCGCCGGCGATTTCGTCCGTGCCCTGGCGGACGTGCACCCGCACGAAACCGTCGGTGTCACCGTCGAGGATCGCGCGATCCACTTTCGCCAGGTCGTACGTGAAGGTGTCGATCTCAATGCCCTTTTCCTTCGCCTGCGGCGCGTAAAGTCCGACGTGCGCCACTTCCGGCGATGTGTAGGTGGCCCACGGAATATTGAGCGCGCTGGCTTTGGCACGTCCCCCGAACAGCGCGTTCTGGATGACGATTCGCGCCATGAAGTCCGCCGCGTGGGTGAACTGGCAGGGCGAACAAATGTCGCCGCACGCGAAGATCCGCGGGTTGGTCGTTTGGAGGCGATCGTTCACTCTCACCCCCTTCCGGTCGAAGGCCACGCCCGCTTGCTCCAGCCCGAGGTTTTCGACATTCGGCGCCCGGCCGACCGCGACCAGCAGCTGATCCACGGTCAAATCATAATCCTGGCCGTGGGACGCCACCTGCAGCCGGATGCCATCGGCGGCGCGCGCCAGCCGGAGATCCTTGCCGCAGCACAGCAGCCTCACGCCGTCGCGGGCCATCGCGCGCAGGACGATTTCCGCCGCGTCGCGATCCTCGCGCGGGAGGATGCCATGTTCGGCTTCGACGAGGCCGACCTCCGCGCCGAAGCGGGCGAACGCCTGCGCCAGCTCGCATCCGATGGGGCCCGCCCCGATCACGCCCAGTCGCCGGGGCAACTCGGTGAGCGAGAAGACGGTTTCGTTGGTGAGATAGGGCACATCACCGAGCCCCGCGATGCCCGGTGCCGCCGCCCGCGCGCCGGTTGCAATCGCCGCTTTTGCAAACCTCAGCGTTTTGCCGGCTCCGGATTTGTCGGATGGCCCGGCGACGTTCACGGCATCCGGACCGGAAAACGACGCATTGCCAATGAAGACATCGATGCCAAGCCCGCGAAACCGCTCCGCGGAGTCGTGCGGGCTGATGTCCGCGCGAAGACGGCGCATCCGTTCCATCACGGCCGGAAAGTCCACCGTGATACCGCCGTCCATCCGGACGCCGAATTCCTTCCCGCGCCGTACCTCCGCCGCCGCCCGCGAGGCGCGAATCAGAGCTTTCGACGGCACGCACCCCACATTGAGGCAGTCGCCTCCAAGGAGTTCCCGCTCGATCAGGGCGACCTTGGCGCCGAGCCCGGCAGCGCCCGCGGCCGTCACGAGCCCGGCCGTGCCGCCGCCAATCACCACGAGATTATAGCGCTTGACGGGCTCGGGATTCACCCAGTCCGGCGGGTGGACGTTGCTCCAGAGCCTCTGATTGTGCTCGTCCCAGGGACGCACGACCGGATGGCCGGGAGCTGGGTTCACGTCCTGCCTCGCCGCGACCACCGTCGAGCTCATGCTGCGCCCTCCGGTTGGGTCCGGCGCGCCAGGGCGCGGCGCGCGATCCGGGTGACGAAGATGGTGAGGGCCACGGTTGCGACCAACCCGACGGCATAGAGGGCCCACTCGGCCGGCGTTCTCTGGTCACCGGCGGCGCCAGCCCGGGCCAGCGAGCCAAGGTACACATACATCACGGTGCCCGGCATCATCCCGATCCACGAGGCCAGGACGTAGTCCCGCAGCGTGACGCGCGTCACTCCAAACGCGTAATTCAGCAGGGTGAACGGAAAAACCGGCGAGAGGCGGGTGAGGCCGACGATCTTCCAGCCCTCCGCGGCCACGGCGCGGTCGATGGCGGCGAAGGTGGCATTGCCTTCGATCTTTTTTGCGACCCAACCCCGGGCGAAGTAGCGGCCGACGAGGAACGCCGCCGTCGCGCCCAGCGTGGCGCCGATGGACACGTAGACCGATCCCCAAACCACACCGAAGAGCGCGCCGGCGCCCAGCGTGAGTGCCGATCCGGGAACCAGGCAGACCGCCGCGATCACGTATGCCAGCACGAAGAGCACGGGTCCCCACCTCCCGAGCCGCGCGACGAATTCCAGCGCTTCGCACAGCAGCGCGCGCCCATCGAGCACGGCGAACGCCGTGGCGAGGGCCGCGATGGCGAGGAAAAACAGCAGCCACCGCCGCCAGGCGGAACGGGTGGCGCTGGCCAGGGGTGGAGACGCCGGGGAGGAAAGCATTGAGTGTATGATGGCGAATCCGCACTTTTCTTCCCGACAAACGCGCTCATCGGGAACCCACCAAATCACTCAACAGGGGAAAACGGAAGCAGCGGCGCGGTCTCGCCGTGCCCTTTAATTGGTTCCGAGTTCACCTATGGGGCGCAGCAAGCCTGCGCCCCTACAATAACACGGTTGGAACCGGCGCCGGGGCGGGCGGAAGCTCATTCCGCGAGCTCGTGCCGGCGATTTGGCGGGCCGGGGTCACGGCGTTCCGGGATGCTTCCGTCCGGTTTCCGCCAGTAATCCCGCTGTCGGCTGAAGGGCAGGGCGACCGTGCTCCAGAGGGTGTTATCGGCGGGCAGGGAGTAGCCGGCAATGCCGATCTCGATGGTGGACTGCGGCACATTCAGCCCCAGCGTGCGGTGGATTCGGTCCCACCACGGAAACACCACGCCATAGTTGGAATTCGTCTCGTGCCGGACCTGCGAGTGGTGAATGCCGTGCATGCGCGGCGTAACGATCGCCTTGTTCAGCCAGCGCTCGAGCCGAAGGGGCAGCCGCAGGTTGCTGTGGTGAAAGAGGGTGTTGGCCTGGAACACGAGTTCGTAAGCCGCGAAGGTGGCAAACGACATGCCGATGGCGCTCACCTGCACCACGCGAAAGAGCGCCGAAAAAAACACCTCGCCGAAATGAAACCGGAATCCGGTCGAAACATCGAGCGCGGGATCGATGTGGTGCACGTTATGAAACCGCCAGAGCAGCGGAACCTGGTGGTTCAGCCGGTGCCAGTAGTAGAAAAACAGGTCGAGGAGAAGGAAGCCGAACACGAATTGCGCCCACGCGGGCAAACGTAACAGATGCACCAGGCCAAACGGCCGTTCCGCGGCCCAGTCCAGCGCGTGCAGGGCGGCGGGGCGGACGACCAGCGCGGCCACGACAAACGCGAGGAGGGAGACGCACCCGTTGACGAACAACCGGGCGAGCAAGGCCGCCCGCGAATGGCGCAGCGGGAACCGTCGCTCGAGCACGAAGAGTACGATCAGGAGCCCGACCACAATGACGAGTGTGAGCAGGGAGAGTCTCATCGCCCAGCGCGGCGCGGACCCCGCAACCAAAGTGCCACGGGCGTCCCGCGCGTGTAACTCATGATCAAACCCGAATTCATGGGCCGGGGCCCCGGCCTTTGCCGAGGCGTCGACCGGCAGGCTGCCCATGGCCCCAGGAGATCGTCGTCGCGTCGGACGAGGATTCGTGGAGTTGGTATCATGGATTGCGTCCCCGGGGTCGGCGCCGATCAAGCTGCGGCAACATCGGCCTGCCGCACGTCGCCGCCGGCCGTGGTGAGCGCGCCGCCGCAACTTGAGCCGGCCCCGGCCGTGCAGCCGAAACAATGCGACCCTACTGCAATCGGCGTGCCTTCGAGCATCGCCGGATCGATGTCCCACAGGTGGCGGGGTCCGCGGGCGCCTCCCATCGGGAGCTTCATCATCTGGTTGAAGTCGCAATCGAACACCTCGCCCAGCCAGCTGACGTTGATCGTGTCGCGGCACATCGGGCCCTCGACGGTGGCGGGGTTGAACGCCGACACCAGCAATGCCATGTAGGCTTCGTAGTGCCCCTGGTGCCGCAACCACGCGGCGAAGCGGGAAACCGGCAGGTTGGTAATCGTGTAGAGCTGGTTGAACTCGATCCCGAAATGCGTGCGCAGCTCGCGCTTGTAATCCGCCTCGAGCTCGGCCTGCGGCGGCGGGAGGCGGGCGCCGCCGGTGAGATCGACGACGGGCAGCCGCGCCCTCCGCTGCCAGACGAGGATCCGCTCGACCGTCTCGCGGCTCATGATCTCCTTCCGGGCCGGCCCCGCATTCACGTGGCAATGAATGCACGAGAGGTTGCAGAGCTGGCCGACGTTGATTTGGAGCACGCGCGGACGGGTCCGGCGCAGCCGCCGGCCGTGGGCGGCCAGCGTTGAGTCAAAGGTGTTCATGGTGCCGCGAGTCGGAGGACGAGATGGGCCAGCGAGGCGATCACGGCGGCGGTCGGCAGCGTCACCAGCCAGGCCAGCAGCTTCCCGCCGACGGTTTTCCACTGCACCGCCCGGG
>JACQWL010000411.1 GCA_016209255.1 Verrucomicrobiota bacterium | reverse complement strand
GCGAGGCAAACGACGAGGGCTGGAAACGGGCGGCGAGCGTGGCGCCGGCGGCCAGCGCGGATTTTTCGAGAAAGGTGCGGCGGGTGAGCGTGTTCATGGAATGAATAGGACCGGCAACTGATAACGGATAGGAAACAGGATTCTCAACTGGAAAGTCCGTGCCACTTCAATCGATCGCCTGCAAGCAGGCTCCCGCAGGTGGTATCGCGTCGGCCCGGAATCCAGATGGAATCGCTTAAACCTGCAAAAGCGACTCCGTTTCGGTGGTGAGTGAGTTTTCTGTGGCGGAGATCTAAGCGATATTCATGCAGTCGGTTCGAGGTGGAACGCGACCTCCGGGCGCGTTTTTCCTGCGAACGCGGCATCAACGGCGCCCGGAGGTCGCCGTCCACCTTTCAATCTTCGTCGTTACGAGGGAAGAATACGGTTTTTCTCTGCATCGTTACGCCTGTGAGCGTCGATAGCCCCGGGACGAGGGTCATAGACCATCGCCACAATTTTTCCAACTGACTCCCACTACCGCCGTTTCCGGGTTTCTGGTCGGGAAAACCGCTCTGTGCCCCCGCGCCGCCCGGGTGTGATCTCACACTCCGAGTGATGATGCCACACGCAGTCAGAGTTCGCCGCACACGACCTCACACATCGCGAGTTCCGTGGCGGCCAGTGGCCGTGGATCAGCCCGGGGTTACGGTGAGGGGAACCCCTCCACTGGCAGTCGCGGTTCCACCCGTGACTGTGGCGGTGACAATCAGGGTGTCAGAGCCTGGATTGGTGCCAGTGACGGTGATCGTTAACGTCGGAGCTGCGGCCGTGGTGGCACCCGTCTGCGGGGAGGGTCCCAGAACCGCGGTGACGGAGTTTACGCGCGTGGCAATGGTGGCCGCGGCGTTGGACCATGCGCCCAAACGCCAATTCCTCTGTTGGAAGGTGACCGTGACGGTCACGTTTCGGTTTTGGGGCATGGTGGTGGCCGAGGGCGTGAGTACCAGTCGGTAACTGGTGCTGGAAAGCCAGGCCAAGAGGCCTCCACCCACGACGACCACGACAATGATGATGATGATGAGAGCATCATCTGCTCCTACGGCGGCGAAATGAATCATGGGGAATCCTTTTTCTGTGGGGTGGCCGAACTCCCTTGAGTGTTAGGCAAGTCTGCAGACCGAAACGAGCCAAAATTTGGTCATGCCCCTGCGCAAAACTTCTCGCTTTGGAGATTCGTTTCTGCCGCCGTCGGGCGCGTAATTTTTCGCGGCTCACGCGATCCTTCCCGTCCCTCCCCATGAACATGCCGACCTCTCGCCCGATTTCATCCGGACCGGTTCCCGCCCGCACCAGCGACTCCGCCGTTGACTCTTCTGCCCGGCGTCGACGCGCCCCTCGCCGCTGGCATCGACTCACGTGCGCGGTGGCTTTCGGATTTCTCGCCGTCTCCTCGCCGGCCGCGGATTCGACCCCGCCCGCTGGCGCGCCTGGCGCGAAGCCGGGTGAGCGCTATCCGCTTGAAAACTATCTGACCCGAATCGCGGAGCAGCAGTGGCGGGAGCGGGCGGCGCAACTGGCCCGGATAAAAACTCCGGCAGACGTCAACGCCCGGGCGAAGTTCATCCGCACCGAATTCGTCAAAGCCATCGGCGGACTGCCCGACCAGCGCGGGCCCTTGAATGCGCGCATCACGGGAACGCTGGAGCGGAAAGGCTATCGGGTCGAGAAACTGATTTTTGAGAGCCTGCCCGGCTGCCATGTCACGGCCAATCTGTATATCCCGACGACCGGCCCCGGCCCCTTCCCGGCGATCCTCGGGGCGGCGGGGCACAGCATGGTCGAGGGGAAGGCCGCCCCGCTTTATCAAAAGGGCTTCATCGCGCTGGCCATGCGGGGTTACATAGTCCTGGCCTACGATCCGCCGGCGCAGGGCGAGCGTTACGAACACCGCGACCCAAAGACCGGGGAGATGCGCTCGCTCGGCCATATCAGTCCCGGACTGCAATGCCTCCTGACGGGCGGAACCGTGGCGCGGTATTTTCTGTGGGACGGAATGCGCGCGCTGGATTACCTCCTCACGCGGCCGGATGTGGATCCCAAGCGTCTGGGCGCGGCGGGAAACTCGGGTGGCGGCACGCAATCGGCGTTTCTGGCGGTGGTCGAGCCGCGGCTGGGCGCGGTGGCGCCTTCGTGTTACTGGACCTCATGGGAGGCGCTCTGGAATTCCCAGGGGCCGCAGGATTCCGAACAAGTCCTGCCCAATTTCATTAAAAACGGGCTGGATTTCTCCGATCTCGCGATCGCGTTCTCGCCCAAGCCGGTCATCATGCTCACGGCCACGCGGGATTCTTTCCCCATTGCCGGGGCGCGGGCGATGTACGCAGAAGCGAAGCCGTTCTTTGCCCTGCTCGGTGCGGGCAAGCAGCTTGGCTTCTTCGAATACGATGACGGCCACGGTTGGTCGCAGCCGCGGCGGGAGGCGACTTGCGCCTGGTTTGACCAATGGTTCCACGGCAAAACCGGACCGGCGCCGGAACCGGATATTCAGCCCGAGACCCTCCCGGCGCTGCAATGTACCGAGACCGGCCAGGTGGTCACCTCGCTCAGTTCGAAAACCTCGCAGGCGCTGAACCTGGAAGTGGCGGAGGGCATCTGGCCGCGGCGGAGTCTGGCCCAGAAGTTGCGCCCGGCGGAAGCGCGCAAGATCGTCGCAGCGCGGCTGGCCGTCCCGGTCTCGCGGGCGAAGTCGACGGCGGCCGTCGCCAGTCGAAAGGTTGGCCCAGAGTACGTGGTGGAAACCGTGATGCTGACGCCGGAACCGGGGATCGAACTCAAAGCCGAGGTGATCCTTCCGGCCGGCCCGGGTACACGGCGTCCCGCCGTGATCGTGGTGCGCGATGGCGTTGCCCCGGTGGATCCCGAGTCGGACCAGGAAGTGGCAGGATGGAGAAAGGCGGGGCAGGTCGTCGTCGTCGCGCATCTGCGCGGGCTCACGCCCATATTGCCCAAGGCCAAGTCCTACTATACAGTCGAATACCGGACGGCCATGCGGGCGATTCTGATCGGCAAGACGATGACCGGAATGCGCGTTCAGGACCTGCTGGCGATCTTCGACTATGCCGCAGCGCGGCCGGAGGTCAGCCCGGAGCGAATCTCCATCATCGGGCGCGGCAACATGGGCGTCGTCGCGCAATATGCAGGGGCACTCGAACCGAGAATTGCCCGGGTCGTGGCCGCGGGTTCGGTTTTGTCCTATATGGATATTGTACGGACGCCCGAGTATTCGGAAAGACTGGCGGACATCATCGTGCCGGGCGCGTTGCTGGATTTCGATTTGCCCGATCTGGCGGCGGTGGCCGGGGACGGAAAGCTGGTGCTGGTCAATCCCAACGCCGCCAGCGGGCAGCCAGTCTCGGAGACGGCGGCGAAGGCGGCTTACGGCGACAGGACCAGGGTGATGTTCACGACGGCAACCATCACCCCGGGGCTGGTCAATTGACGCGGGTGGTCGGTGTGGCGCGGGCAGACCCTGTGCGATTGCCCTCCGTCCAATTGACCTAAATGGATTGGCGGGACGCGCTGACGGGGACGCGCTGACGGGGTCACATCGCGAAATGCGGAGCGCGCTGACGGGGTCACATCGCGAAATGCGAATCTCGAGCGAAGGGGCGAAGCGTCTACCGGGTTTTGGGTGGGTCCGATCGTTGAGGTCGGGCGGTGGAACGATGGGACCGCCATCACTTATGGCCTGCAAGCTGCGATTGGAATTCGCTGGACCTGATGGTGATCGGCGAGGCCGGCCTGCGAGCGTGGCTCTGCTTCTGCGGGCGTCGATCCCGCGCATAAGATTTTATGCTATTGATCTTGTGCCAATGCATAAAGTCCTATGCACTAGCACCCGAAGAACAGAGCAGAGAAGCTGAAAGCCAAGTTGCTCTCGGGGCAGGGATTTCACAATTTCTCGTTCCCCGATCTCGTGCTCTTGCTCGAAAGCCTTGGCTTCACGATGCGGGTCAACGGCAGCCACCACTGGTTCACGCGTCCCGACATTCCCGACGCGATCAACATCCAACCCAAAAAAGGGCAGTGCAAAGCCTATCAACTCCGCCAAGTCCGGGACCTCATCAACACGCACAAATTATGAAAAAGAAGAACTCGACGGCGTACCCTATTATCATCGAATGGAGTGAGGAAGACGCGTGCTTCGTCGCTCATACCCCCGCGATCAAATACTGCACGGCGCACGGTGACACCTACGAAGTAGCTGCCCGCGAAATGCAGTCCGCCATCGCGGGCTGGCTCGAAATCGCCCGCGAGCGCGGAACGCCCATCCCGGTGCCCGGTCCTGCAATCGCCGAGCTGCAAGGCGCCGCCGGGCTGCTCAACCTCAACGAAGTCGCACGCCGCATCGGCGTGCCGCCACAGACGCTCTACGCCAAAGTGCGCCGGGGTTCGGAGTTGAGGCCCAAGGAAGCCATGGCCATCGCGCGTGCCCTCAACGAAGCCGGTCTGCACCTTGTCGCGAAGGCGAGTTGATAAGAAAAGGGTACCGGGGTCATCCGGGTCGCGGTTCACCGATGCCGGGCCTGGCACGGACTTTGCCTGACCCGACCAAGCAGCCCGGCTTGACGCTGCGGCTCACTTGAGCCTTCGAGTGTCGCGCCGGGTTGAATCGACGGCTCGTGCTTTCGCACGCGGAGGACGTTTTGCTGTTCGATTTCGCGGGCAGTCACGACGAGGTGCAGGCATATTTGCGGAACCGCGGATGAGCGGGGGAGCGGAGGAGAAACGTTCAACGCTTAACGCCCAACCTCCAACGCGCGGCGAACGCGGCTCCGCGCTGCTCGAGGATGATCATCTCTCGCATTGGGAAATTCGCGACGCCCTGCCCGGCGACGAAAAGATCCGCTCCGCGAGAATCGACGCCGCGATGCGTTTCGGCGCCGGCGCGCCCAATGCGTTCAGTTACCTTGGGCACCAGTTGCAAATGCAGGATCTGGTCGATTCCCTCCGGGAAAACCGTGGGGTGGCCGTTGACGGTTACGAGGCGCGCGAGGCCGTTGCCCTCATCCGCGCCCTCTGTGCGTCGGCCGAGCGTGTCGTGCCGGTGAAGCTCGCTGCCTGATCCCCCCGGGCCCGTGCCGGCGGGGATATTTCGCAGCTCTCTTCGTCATCGCGAGCCCGACGGAGGAGGGCTCGTTCGCCGCGGCAGGTTAATATCGATCCGGATCGTTCATTAATGTTGCGACGATTTCATCCTCTTTCTCTTTCCTCGTTATCTTTCTCTTTCGTCAGGGGCCGGTGAATCGGAGGAGAAAATCTACCCGCCTACGGCGGCGCCAAAGGCGACCAGGGATTAAGAGAAAGAGGAAAGATATAGATTCGCAGCGCTGATCCATTGGCTTGCCCGCCAGGGAGGTTGCAGTCTCGTGCCGCGGTGGGAAATACCCGGGCCGGGGGGCGTAGGCCGACGCCGGGCGGGTCCGCGACCGGCGCATTTCCTGAACTATAAGCTTGAAACTGTGGTCCCGGGCACTGTCGGTAGGTTGGCTCCCATTCCCCATGGCCAACCGGAAAATCAATTTGCGCGCGTGCCTCGCCCCGGCTCGATCCCGGCCGGGGTTCGCCGTGGCCATGCTGGCGGCATCCGTCGCGACGACTTTCGCGGGCGTCGACTTCAACCGCGACATCAAGCCGATTTTTGCCGACCGCTGTTATTCCTGCCATGGACCGGAAAAACAAAAGAGCGGTTTGCGGCTGGATCGAAAGAGCGACGCACTGCAGGGCGGTGACTCCGGCATCGTCATCGTTCCGCATGAGAGCGCCAAAAGTGTGCTGTTCCAGAACATCACCAGCACGGATCCCGACACCGTGATGCCGGCCGAGGGCGATCCGCTCACACCCGCCCAGGTGGCCTTGATCAAGGCGTGGATCGACGAAGGCATGCCCTGGCCGGACGACCCGGACGATGACGGGGCAAAGCGCAGCTCGCACTGGTCTTTCCATCCGCCAGTGCGACCAGCGATTCCGTCAGTCCGGAACCAGCGCTGGCCGCGCAATCCGGTGGACAACTTCGTGCTCGCCCGGCTCGAGAAAGAAAAAATCGAGCCCTCGCCCGAGGCCGATCGCATCACGTTGCTGCGCCGCCTCAGTTTCGACCTGCTCGGATTGCCGCCGGCACCGGCGGACGTGCAGGCCTTTCTTGCCGACAGTGGTCCTGACGCGTACGAACGGCTCGTCGACCGGCTGCTGGCTTCGCCGCATTTCGGAGAGCGCTGGGGGCGGCACTGGCTGGACCTCGCCCGTTACGCGGACAGCGACGGTTACGAAAAGGATTCCCCGCGGCCCTACGCGTATCTCTTTCGCGACTGGGTCATCGCCGCCATCAATCGCGATCTGCCGTTCGATCAGTTCACCATCGAGCAACTGGCCGGCGACCTGCTTCCGGGTGCAACCCACGAACAGAAGGTCGCCACGGGGTTTCACCGCCAGACGCTGATCAACCGGGAAGGCGGCGTGGACCCGGAGGAGTTTCGCAACAAAGCGGTGGTCGATCGCGTGGACACCACCGGCGCGGTGTGGCTGGGCCTGACGGTCGGCTGCGCCGAATGCCATTCGCACAAATTCGACCCGCTCACCCAGCGCGAGTTCTACCAGCTCTTCGCCTTCTTCAACAACGCGGACGATCAGGACCTGCCGGCGCCAACCGCGGAGCAACTAAAAATTTATCATGCGGCCAAGGCCCAATGGAACGTCGCCCAGGTGCCGTTGAAACAAAGTTACGACGATTACGTCCGCGACGCCCTGCCGGCGAAACAGGCCCAGTGGGAGGCGGAGGGCAAGTTTGACCTCGCGGTGTGGGAGCAGCTCGAACCGGACGCAGTCGCTTCGGCCAACGGCGCCACCCTGACAAAGCGGTCCGATCATTCGATCTCCGCGTCGGGCATGAGTCCGATCACCGAGACCTACACGGTCGAAGCCGGGGCGCCGTCGTCGGCGGGTATCACGGGATTTCGCCTGGAAGTGCTCCCGGATGGCAAAGACAAGACCGGGCCGGGGCGGTCGGGAAACGGAAATTTTGTCCTGACCGAATTCAGCGTGAGAGTGCAGCCCGCGAACGGCGGGGAACTCCGGGTCATCGCCTTGAAGAATGCGGCCGCCGATTTTTCCCAGAAGGAGTGGGCCGTGGCCGGGACGATCGATGGCAAGGCCGCCACCGGTTGGGCCATCAGTCCGGAGACGAAGCGCCGGCACGTGGCGCTATTCGAGTGCGCCGAGCCGCTGAACCTCGCGGCAGGCGAGAAACTGGTTTTCACCCTCGAGCAACAGTTCGGCAATCAGCACACGATCGCCCGCTTCCGCTTGTCCGCGACCGCCTCGCCAGCGCCGCTGAAACCCACCCTCGCCGATGACGTGGTGGCGGTGGCCTGGCACACTCCGCCCGCGAAACGCCCGCCGAAGCACCTCACCGCGCTGGCGGAATATTTCCGCGACGAGGTTGACCCGGAGGCGAAAAAACTGCGCAAGCCCATCCAGGACCACGCGAAGAAAGAGCCGAAGTATCCGGAAACCAAGGCCGCCATCCTCGCCGAGCGGGAGGCGCCGCGCGCAACTCACATCCACGTCCGCGGCGATTTCCTGCGTCCGGGCAAGCCCGTCAAGCCCGCCACGCCCGCGGTGCTGCACGCGTTCAAGCCGCGAGGGGAAAAGCCCGACCGGCTCGATCTGGCCCGCTGGCTGGTCGACGAGGCCAATCCGCTGACCAGCCGCGTCACGGTCAATCATGTCTGGAAAAATCTGTTCGGCCGGGGGCTGGTGGTGAGCGTGAATGACTTCGGCACGCGCGGCGAGAAGCCGTCGCATCCGGAATTGCTCGACTGGCTGGCCACCGAATTCCCCCGGCTGGGCTGGAGTCGGAAGGCGCTGCTCCGGCTCATCGTCACCTCGGCGACGTACCGTCAAGCCTCCCTCTACCGGCCCGACCTGGTCGACGTCGACCCGCTCAACACGCTGCTCGCGCGTCAGAGCCGCCTGCGGCTGGAGGCGGAAATCGTGCGGGACGCGCATCTGGCGGCGAGCGGGCTGCTGGCGGCAAAAATCGGCGGCCCGAGCGTGCGGCCGGCGCTGCCCGCCGACATTGCCGCGCTGGGTTACGCCAATTCCGTCAAGTGGCAGGAGAGCGAGGGCGAGGATCGTTATCGGCGCGGCATGTACATCTTCTTCCAGCGCACGGTGCCCTTTCCAATGTTGATGACCTTCGATGCGCCGAACTCGACCACGACCTGTACCCGGCGGGACCGCTCGAACACCCCGTTGCAGGCGCTGACGCTCTGGAACGACCCCGCCTTTTTCGACTGCGCGCGCGCGTTGAGCAAACGGGTGCGGGGTGAGCCCACGCTGGACGCCCGGCTGCAGCGGGCGTTCGAAATTTGCCTGGCCCGTCCGCCGGGCGACGCGGAACTGGCGCGGCTGCGCCAGCTTTTCGTCGACCAGCAACGCCTGACCCGCGAACGCCCGAAAAGCGCGGCGGCCATTCTCGGTCTGGAAGGCGACGTCGCCCTGCCCGCGGATCCGGTGGACGACGCCAGTCTCGTCGCCGCCGTGCGCGTCATCATGAACCTCGACGAATTCATCACCCGCGATTGACCATGAGCCCCGAAGAAATCGTTAGACTGACCCGGCGGGATTTCCTTGCGACCACGGCGAGCGGTCTCGGCGGACTGGCTTTGGCCTCGCTGTTTCAGGCCGACGGGCTGCTCGCGGCGGAAGCCAGCCCGGGCGCCGCGCCACCTGCCCCGCGCGGCCCCCACTTCGCGCCCAAGGCGAAGAACTGCATTTTCATCTTCATGGAGGGCGCTCCGAGCCAGATGGATTTGTTCGACCCGAAGCCGAAGCTCAACGAGCTGAACGGGCAGAAGCTGCCCGACTCCATGCTGGAGAAGGTGCGGTTCGCCTTTATTCAAAAGGACGGGGCCCGCCTGATGGGCTCGCCGCGGAAATTTTCCCGACACGGCCAGTGCGGCATGGAACTGTCCGACCTCCTGCCCCATATCGGCACATGTGCCGACGACATCGCGCTGATCCGTTCGATGCACACGGATCAGTTCAATCATCATCCGGGCCAGTTGCTGATGCAGTGCGGCTCGTCGATGTTCGATCGGCCCGCCATGGGGGCGTGGCTCAATTACGGTCTGGGCAGCGAATCGAAAAACCTGCCGGGCTACGTCGTGTTGACCGCCGGGCGCGGCACGAGCGGCGGCGCATCGCTGTGGTCGAGCGGCTTCCTCCCGTCCGATTACGCCGGCGTGCTGTTCCGCAACCAGGGCGACCCCGTGCTCAACCTGAGCAACCCGCCGGGCATCACCGAGACGATGCAGCACTACGGGCTCGGCGCCATTACCGACTTGAACAAGCTGCGGCACCAGCAGGTGCGCGATCCGGAAATCGCCAGTCGCATCGGCGCCTACGAGCTGGCGTTCCGGATGCAGACGGCTGCGCCGGAGTTGATCGATCTATCCGGCGAATCCAAGGCCACGCTCGAAGCCTACGGCATCGATCGCACGGAGCCGGAAATCAAAGCGAATCGCGGCGGCGGTGCCGGCCAGTTCAAGACGTTTGCCACCAACTGCGTGCTGGCCCGGCGGCTGGTTGAACGAGGCGTGCGCTTCGTGAATATTTTCCACGCGTCGTGGGATCATCACAGCAATCTCGAGGCGGAACTGGGCTTCAACAGCCGGATGGCCGACCAGCCGATTGCCGCGCTGCTCAAGGATCTGAAGCAGCGCGGCCTGCTCGATGAGACCCTCGTGGTCTGGGGCTCGGAATTCGGCCGCACCCCGCTGGGCGAGAATCGCGTCGGCTACCAGGCGGTCACCGGGCGCGATCATCACCCCTTCGCGTTCAGCCTCTGGATGGCGGGCGGCGGCGTCAAAGGCGGCCAGGTCATCGGCGAGACCGACGACATCGGCTGGAACATCGTCAAGGACCCGGTTCACGTGAACGACCTGCACGCGACCATTCTGCACCTGTTCGGCCTGGATCACACGAAGCTGACGTACCGTTTCCAAGGGCGGAATTTCCGGCTCACGGATGTCGCGGGCAAGGTGGTGGATAAACTGATGGCGTGAGCGTGTCCATGCAGTCAGCTCGAGGTGGAACGCGACCGCCGGGCGCGTTTTTCCTGCGAACGCGACCTGAACGGCGCCCGGAGGTCGCCGTCCACCTTTCAGTTTTCGTCTTTACGAGGGAAAAATACGTTCGACTGAATCGTTCCGGCTTAGGCGATGCGGCGTTCACGGGGTGTGGC